>DASPZL010000167.1:0-8589 GCA_035636295.1 Paraburkholderia sp. | reverse complement strand
GCTCGACGTTATAGAGGCCGACCGTGTCCGCGTACAGCATCGGGCCGCCGCGATAAATCGGAAAGCCGTAGCCCGTCAGATAGACCATATCGATATCCGACGCCTTCGAAGCGATGCCTTCCTCGAGAATCTTCGCGCCTTCGTTCACGAGTGCGAACACGAGGCGCTCGACGATTTCCTCGTCGCCGATCTTGCGGCGCTCGACGTTGGCTTCCTTCGAGTACGCGACGATCATCTCGTCGACCACTTTCGACGGATACGCGGTGCGGTCGCCCGCCTTGTAGTCGTACCAGCCGCCGCCGGTCTTCTGCCCGAAGCGCCCGGTCTCGCACAGCCGATCGGCGATCTTCGAGTAATGCATGTCGGGATGTTCCTGATAGCGGCGCTTGCGGATCGCCCAGCCGATGTCGTTGCCGGCCAGGTCGCTCATGCGGAACGGACCCATCGCGAAGCCGAATTTCTCGATGGCCTTGTCCACTTGCGCGGGCAGCGCGCCTTCTTCGAGCATGAAGAGCGCCTGACGGATGTACTGCTCGATCATCCGGTTGCCGATGAAGCCGTCGCACACGCCCGACACCACCGCGGTCTTCCTGATCTTTTTGGCGAGCTTCATGACGGTGGCGAGCACGTCCTTCGCCGTCTCCTTGCCGCGCACAACTTCGAGCAGCTTCATCACGTTGGCCGGGCTGAAGAAGTGCATGCCGACCACGTCTTGCGGACGCTTCGTGAAGGCGGCGATCCTGTCGACGTCGAGCGTCGACGTGTTCGACGCGAGGATCGCGCCGGGCTTGGCGATTTCATCGAGACGCCTGAACACCTGCTCCTTCACGCCGAGTTCCTCGAACACGGCTTCGACGATCAGGTCGGCGTTTTTCAGGTCGTCATAGGAAAGCGTGGGCGTGATCAGCGCCATGCGCTGTTCGAGCGCTTCGGGCTTGAGCTTGCCCTTCTTGACGGTGGCCTCATAGTTCTTGCGGATCGTGGCGAGACCGCGATCGAGCGCTTCCTGCTTCGTTTCCAGCAGCGTGACCGGAACGCCCGCGTTGATGAAGTTCATCGCGATGCCGCCGCCCATCGTGCCGGCGCCGATCACGGCCACCTGTCCGATCTCTCGAACAACAGTGTCCGATGGCACATCGGGAATCTTGCTCGCCGCGCGCTCACCGAAGAACGCATGCCGCAACGCACGGCTTTCCGGCGTCTGCACGAGCGCGACAAAGCATTCGCGTTCGAATGCGAGGCCTTTGTCGAAACCGTTCTGCACGCCCGCTTCGACGGCGTCGATGCACTTGTGCGGCGCCGGAAAATTCTTCGCCACCGCCGCCACGCTATTGCGCGCGAACTGAATGAAACCGGCGGCGTTCGGATGCACGATTTTGCGGTCGCGCACCTTCGGATGCGGACCTTCCTTCGCGCCGACCTTGCGGGCAAACGCGAGCGCCGCTTCGGCCAGATCGCCTTCAACGACTTCGTCGAACAGGCCCGAGTCGGCCAGTTTCTCCGACATCACCGGCGCGCCGGAGACGATCATGTTGAGCGCGGCCTCGAGGCCGATGGCGCGCGGCAGCCGCTGCGTGCCGCCCGCGCCCGGCAGAATGCCGAGCTTCACTTCCGGCAGCGCGATCTGCGCGCCGGGTGCGGCGATGCGGTAATGCGCGCCGAGCGCCAGTTCCAGGCCGCCGCCCATCGCGACGCCGTGAATCGCCGCAACCACCGGCTTCGCGCTGCCTTCGACGGTCTTGATGACCGTGGCGAGCGTCGGCTCCTGGGCCGCTTTCGGCGTATTGAATTCGGTGATGTCGGCGCCGCCCGAGAAGGCCTTGCCCGCGCCCGTCAGCACGATCGCCTTGATGGCCGGATCGTTCCGCGCGCGCTCGATCCCTTCGACAATGCCGGCTCGGGTCGAAAGGCCGAGGCCGTTAACCGGAGGATTGTTCAGCGTGATGACGGCCACGCCATCATGAGTTGTGTAGTCCACTGCCATCTGCCTTCCTCCATGCGGTCCATTCGATAGGGCGACGCATGGCGCGCCGCCCGTCCGGTTCACTGAGTCGACTCGTTATCGGACTCATTGTGCGACTCATTGGCGAGTTCCCGGCGTCAGCAGGCAGAATACACAGAAAAGCACGCTCGTTCAATTTATCGTTAGGCGGGGTTTCCCCTGGCAAGCGGACAGTCCTTTTCATCCTCCAACGCGGAGGGCAGCACGTGGTCGCGGAAGATGTCGCGCAGCTTCAGCTTTTGCAATTTGCCGGTGGCCGTATGCGGCAGTTCGTCGACGAACACGACGTCGTCCGGAATCCACCACCTGGCGACCTTGCCGTCGTAGAACGCGATCAGCTCCTCGCGTGTCACATCGAAACCCGGCCGTTTGACGACCACCAACAACGGCCGCTCGGTCCACTTCGGATGCGCGCAGGCAATGCAGGCCGCTTCCGCCACCGCGGGATGCGCGATCGCGACGTTCTCCACATCGATCGAACTGATCCACTCGCCGCCGGATTTGATCACGTCCTTCGAGCGATCCGTGATGTGCAGAAAACTGTCACGATCGATGGTGGCGACGTCGCCGGTCGGAAACCAGCCGTCCACCAGCGGCGAGTCGTCCTTACGGAAATACCGGTCGATAACCCACGGACCACGCACGTGCAGATCGCCGAACGCAACGCCGTCCCACGGCAGTTCCTGCCCTTCTTCGCCGACGATCTTCATGTCGACGCCGTACAGCACGTGCCCCTGCTTCTCGAGCAGTTTGCGCTGCTCGGCGAGAGGCCGCTGACTCTGCTCCCACGTCAGTTTCGACAAGGTGCCGAGCGGCGACATTTCCGTCATGCCCCACGCATGGATCACCTGCACGCCGTAGTCGTCCTCGAAGGCGCGCAGCATGGCCGGCGGACACGCGGAGCCGCCGATCACCGTGCGATTGAGCGACGAAAACCGCACGCCCGCCTCGCGCATGTGGGTTAGCAAGCCGAGCCACACGGTCGGCACGCCGGCCGAATACGTGACCCGCTCGCTTTCCATCAATTCGTACAGCGACTTGCCGTCGAGGTCCTTGCCGGGGAACACGAGCTTCGCGCCGGTCAACGGCGCCGCGTGCGGAATGCCCCACGCGTTCACATGGAACATCGGCACGACCGGCAGCACGGCGTCGCGCGCGGACAGGCTCATTGCATCGGGCAAGGACGCGCCGAACGCATGCAGCACCGTCGAGCGATGCGAGTACAGCGCGCCCTTCGGATTGCCGGTGGTGCCGGACGTATAGCAAAGGTACGAGGCCTGACGCTCGTCGATAGGCGGCCACTCGAAGTTGCCGTCCTGCGCGGTGACCAGCGTTTCATAGCTGAGCACGGGCGTTTGCATGGCCGGCCGATGCGCTTCGTCGGCGAGCGCGATCCAGCCGCGCACTTTCGGACACTGCGGCGCGAGGGTGTCGACGAGCGGCGCGAACGTGGTGTCGAACAGCACGTAGGCATCGTCGGCGTGATTGATGATGTAGGCGATCTGGTCGGGAAAGAGCCGCGGATTGATCGTGTGACACACGGCCCCGAAGCCGATCGTGCCGTAATACGCTTCCAGATGCCGGTAACCGTTCCACGCGAGTGTCGCGACCCGTTCGCCCGGCTCGACGCCGAGTGCGATCAGCGCCTGCGCCAGTTGCTTCGCGCGCTTCTGGCAATCGCGGTAGGTATAGCGATGCAGGTCGCCTTCGATGCGCCGCGACACGATTTCCGTGCTGCCGAAATGCCGCGCGGCATGCGCGAGCAACGAGGATACGGTGAGCGGCACGTCCATCATCTGGCCAAGCAGCGGCGTCGTCATAAAGAGAGGTCTCCTCGCCTTGTTTGCTTCAGTGGGATTGCACCTCGGGGGCGGCGCGGGCGTGTGCCGGAAGCGCCGTCGGCGGAATCCGCCATGCCGGCAAAAGACCGGCAACTGGCCGATAGCGGGCCGATAGCAAGCCGGCCAGCAGCCCCGCGGGCGCGGACTTACAATATCGGTTAATCCAGAGGCGCTCAACATGTCGTTTTCCCCAAGCATTGCAGGGTTATCCGGGCCTTTATCGGCCCTTTCCGACGCTCTCACCACCACCGCTGAAAACGCGTTCGTGCGGCTCGGCAGCACGTTTCTGACGCGCCTGCCCGCCGCGCCGCTCAGCGCGCCGTACGTGGTCGGGTTCTCCGAGGAGACCGCCGCGCTGCTCGGTTTAGAGCCGGGGCTCCAGAACGATCCCGGTTTCGCGGAACTGTTCTCCGGCAATGCCACGCGCGAGTGGCCCGCCGAAGCGCTGCCGTATGCGTCGGTGTATTCGGGTCATCAGTTCGGCGTGTGGGCCGGCCAGCTCGGCGACGGCCGTGCGCTCGGCCTGGGCGAAGTCGAACACGACGGCCAACGCTTCGAGCTGCAACTCAAGGGCGCGGGCCGCACGCCCTATTCGCGCATGGGCGACGGCCGCGCGGTGCTGCGTTCGTCGATCCGCGAGCATTTGTGTTCGGAAGCGATGCATCATCTCGGCATTCCGACCACGCGCGCGCTCTGCGTGATCGGCTCCGATCAGCCGGTGCGGCGCGAGGAAGTGGAAACCGCCGCGGTGGTCACACGGGTGTCGCCGAGTTTCGTGCGCTTCGGCCACTTCGAACATTTCTATTCGAACGATCGCACCGATGCGCTGCGCGCGCTCGCCGATCACGTGATCGAGCGCTTCTATCCGCTTTGCCGCGAAGCCGACGATCCGTACCTCGCGCTGCTCAACGAAGCGGTGCTGTCGACCGCCGACCTGATGGTCGAATGGCAGGCAGTGGGCTTCTGCCACGGCGTGATGAATACCGACAACATGTCGATCCTCGGCCTCACGATCGACTACGGTCCGTTCGGTTTCATGGACGGCTTCGATGCCGGCTACATCTGCAATCATTCCGACTCTCAAGGCCGTTACGCGTACAGGATGCAACCGCAGATCGCGTACTGGAATCTCTTCTGTCTCGCACAGGGCCTGTTGCCGCTGCTGGGCGAACAGCACGAGGAAAGCGTGCGCGGCGACAAGGCGATCGAAGACGCGCAGCGCGTGCTCGCCGGTTTCAAGGAACGTTTCGCGCCGGGGCTGGAGCGCCGCATGCGCGCCAAGCTCGGCCTCGAAGTCGAGCGCGACGGAGATGACACGTCGGGCGACGCTTCGCTGATCAATCGTCTGTTCGAACTGATGCACGCGAATCGCGCGGATTTCACGCTGACGTTCCGTAATCTGGCGCGCCTGTCGAAGCATGACGCGAGCGGCGACGCGCCGGTGCGCGACCTGTTCCTCGACCGCGCCGCGTTCGATGCCTGGGCGAACGACTACCGCGCACGGCTGTCCGAGGAAACACGCGACGACACGGCGCGCGCCATTGCAATGAACCGTGTGAACCCCAAATTCGTACTTCGCAATCATCTGGCGGAAACGGCGATCCGCCGCGCGAAGGAGAAGGACTTTTCCGAAGTGGAGCGCCTCGCCGCCGTACTGCGCCATCCGTTCGACGAACAGCCCGAGCACGAAGCGTATGCGGGGCTGCCGCCCGACTGGGCGAGCTCGCTGGAAGTCAGTTGCTCGTCATGATGTGCGAAAGCGCGCTTGAATCTGTATTGAACCTGCTTGAATCCGCCTGAACCCGTGTGATCGGCCGACTCCGCCAGAACCCGAATCGGCCCGGCCACACTGAGCAGTCCCCAAAACAAGCCCGAGACAGGAACCCGATCATGAACAATCCCGACGACCTCAAGACCGACGCCCCCGCCGTGCAGAAAGACGACGCCGAGTGGCGCAAGCAACTCTCCGACGTCGAATATCAGGTCACGCGCCACGCGGCCACCGAGCGCCCCTTCACGGGCCGCTATCACGACCACTGGGACCGCGGCATCTATGACTGCGTATGTTGCGGCACGCCGCTGTTCGAATCGGACACCAAGTTCGACGCCGGCTGCGGCTGGCCGAGCTACTTCAAGCCGATCAACGGCGAAGTGATCGCCGAAAAAACCGACCGCTCGCACGGCATGCTGCGCATCGAAGTGCAATGCAGGAACTGCGGCGCGCATCTGGGCCACGTCTTCGAAGACGGACCGGCGCCGACCGGTCTGCGCTACTGCATCAATTCGGCTGCGCTACAATTCGAACCCAAGTAACGCAGCGCGGAGTTCGGCGCGTGGCCGGCCTGCATCTCTGATCAAACGCGCGCCGGTTGCGACCGCTTTGTGTATGTGTCCGGCTGGCGAACCGGTCGATCCGGCGCGGCAATCCCGCGATGAACGGCAATGAACGCCGTTCGCCGGCCACCGCGGCGGGTTGCCGCCTCACTTACCACCGGGCGCTTCGCACCGCGTCCCTCGTTCTCCGACCCACTCTCCGAATTCCCGGCCAGACATGAAATTCCTGTTCGATCTGTTCCCGATCATCCTGTTCTTCGTCGCCTTCAAGCTATGGGGCATTTTCACGGCGACGGCAGTGGCGATCGCCGCCACGCTGGTGCAGATCGCGTGGGTGGCGTTCCGCCATCGCAAGGTCGATCCGATGCTGTGGGTGAGCCTCGGCGTCGTCACCGTGTTCGGCGGCGCCACGCTCGTGCTGCACAACGACACCTTCATCAAATGGAAGCCCACCGTGCTGTACTGGGCGTTTTCCGTCGTGCTGATCGTATCGCAGCTCGCCTTCAGCAAAAATCTGATCGAAGCGATGATGGGCAAGCAGATCACGTTGCCGCATGCGATCTGGGGCAAGCTGAACATCATCTGGGCGGTGTTCTTCATGCTGCTCGGCCTCGTCAATCTGTTCGTCGCGTACAACTACACCACCGACCAGTGGGTCAATTTCAAGCTGTTCGGCGCGACCGGGTGCCTTGTGGTGTTCATCGTCGGGCAGAGTTTGTGGCTCGCGAAATATATGAAGGAAGAGTGACATGACGAGCGATGTTTTCATGCACGCCACCACCGCCGAGCGCGCCGCGCTGATCGAGGCGCGCCTCACCGCCGCGCTCGCGCCGGTCATCTCGATCCAGATCACCGACGACAGCGCGCAGCACGCGGGCCACGCAGGCGCCTCCGCCGGCGGTCATTTCAGTGTCACGATCGTGGCTGCCGCATTCGCCGGCAAGGCCCGCGTGGCGCGGCATCGCATGGTGTATGATGCGCTGGCCGATGCCATGCAGCGCGGCATTCATGCCCTTGCAATCACGGCGTATACGCCCGAAGAATTCGCTTTGTTGCCCCGCTAGGAAAACTTCCGATGACCTTGAAGAAAACCCGCCTTTGGGTATTGCTGGCTGCATTTGCGGCCGCACCTGCATTTGCACAGAACATCGCCGTCGTGAACGGCACGCCGATTCCGAAAGCGCGCGCCGACGCGTTGATCGATCAACTGGTTCATCAAGGCCAGCAAAACACGCCGCAACTGCAAATGGCCGTGCGCGAAGAGCTGGTGAACCGCGAAATCCTGATGCAGGAAGCGCTGCGCCGCGGCCTGCCGAATCGTCCGGACATCAAGGCGCAAATCGCCGTCGCGCAGCAAACCGTCGTGCTGCGCGCGCTGATCGAAGACTTCGTGAAGACCAACACGCCGAGCGACGCCGAAGTCACCGCGCGTTACAACGCGTTGATCAAGGACGCGGGCGGCAAGGAATATCACCTGCACCACATCCTCGTGGACAACGAACAGCAAGCGAAGGATCTGATCGCGAAGATCAAGGGCGGCGCGAGCTTCGAAGACCTCGCCAGGCAATTCTCGAAGGACCCGGGATCGGGCAAGAACGGCGGCGACCTGGACTGGTCGGATCCGAAGGCCTACGTGCCTGAATTCGCGGACGCGGCCACGCATCTGCAGAAAGGCCAGATGACCGACACGCCGGTGCGTACGCAATTCGGCTGGCACATCATCCGTGTCGACGACGTGCGCAACATCACGCCGCCGCCGCTCGAGCAAGTGCGTCCGCAGATCGTGCAGCAGATCCAGCAGGAAAAGCTGCAGGCGTTTGAAGAAGGTCTGCGTAAGAACGCGAAGATCCAGTAAGCGCGTTTGTTGCTTGCTGCTTCATAACGACAAAGCCGCCCTCGGGCGGCTTTGTCGTTTCATCACCCCAGCCAGCGGCGCGCGTTCTGGAACACGCGCATCCACGGGCTCGCGTCCGTGACGCCCTCGCCCCAGCCTTCCGGATGCCAGCTCATCTGCACCGCGCGATGCACGCGCTCGGTATGCGGCATCAGCACGGTGAAGCGGCCATCCGGCGTGGTGACCGACGTGATGCCGTTCGGCGAACCGTTCGGATTGAACGGATACTGTTCGGTCGCCTGGCCGCGGTGGTCGACATAACGCATCGCCACCGCCACCTTCGACGCATCGCCCTGCTGCGAGAAGTCCGCGTAACCTTCGCCGTGCGCGATCGCCACCGGTATGCGCGAGCCCTCCATGCCGGCGAAGAAGATCGACGGCGAAGCCTCGACCTCGACCAGCGAGAAGCGCGCTTCGAATTTCTCCGACTTGTTGCGCGTGAACTTCGGCCAGGCTTCGGCGCCCGGAATCATCGACGCGAGGCTGCTCATCATCTGGCAGCCGTTGCAGATGCCCAG
>DASPZL010000166.1:0-1649 GCA_035636295.1 Paraburkholderia sp. | reverse complement strand
TGCCCCCGGGCTGGATGACGGCCCTGGCGCCGGCCTGGGCGACGACGTCCACAGCATCGCGAAACGGAAAGAATGCGTCCGAGGCAACCACCGATCCCGCGAGCGACAACCCCGCATTTTGCGCCTTGAGCGCGGCAACACGGGCGGCGTCTATGCGGCTCATCTGGCCAGCGCCGATGCCCAGCGTACAGCCGCGCGCGCAGAACACGATGGAGTTCGACTTGACGTACTTCGCCACGCGCCAGGCGAACAGCAAATCGGCGATTTGCGCCTGGGTAGGCTTGAGTCTGGTGACGGTGCGAAGGTCCGACGTCTGCTCATTGCGCGCGTCAGGGGATTGCACCAGCAACCCGCCTCCGATGCGTTTGAAGTCGTATGCCTGTGCGGCACGCGCCAGGCTCACCGACATCACCCGTACGTTGGCTTTGGCGGCAAAGATCCGTCGCGCTTCGGCGTCGAATGCGGGCGCGATCACGACCTCGACGAACTGTTTGGATACCGCACCGGCGGTCGCGGCGTCGAGTTCGTGGTTGAAAGCCACGATGCCCCCGAATGCTGCTATGGGGTCGGTGGCAAAGGCGCGTTCGTACGCGTCGCGGGGTGAGGCCCCGATCGCGGCACCGCAAGGATTGGCGTGCTTGACGATCACGCAGGCCGGTTGATCGAAAGTTTTCACGCATTCCCAGGCCGCGTCGGCATCGGCGATGTTGTTGTACGACAGCTCCTTGCCCTGAATCTGCGTATAGCCAGCGATGCCCCCCCGAGTCGGACTGCCGTCGCGATAGAATGCCGCAGCCTGATGCGGGTTTTCGCCGTAGCGCAGGTCCTGCACTTTTTCGAACTGAAGCGTAAGGCGCTCCGGGAAAGGCGCAAGGTTTCCGTCACCCGTGAGTCCTGTGAGGTAGTTGGCGATGGCGGCCTCGTACGCGGCGCTGTGGGCGAACGCCTTTTTCGCCAGAGCGAAGCGCGTGCCCTCGCTCAAGGCCCCGCCGTGTTTCCCCATCTCCGCGACCAGCTTTGAATAGTCGGACGGATCGGTCACGACCGCGACGCCTGCATAGTTCTTGGCTCCTGCCCGCAGCATGCTGGAACCCCCGACGTCGATGTTCTCGATCGCTTCGGCGAGAGTGCAATTGGATTTCGCGACGGCTCGTGCGAACGGATAAAGGTTGACAACGACGAGATCAATCGGCTCGATACCCGCGGCCTTGATCGCGGCCAAGTGCGCGGGGGAATCGCGCCGGGCGAGTATGCCGGCGTGCAGTCTCGGGTGCAGGGTTTTCACCCGCCCGTCGAGCATTTCCGGGAATCCGGTGTAGTCGGCCACCTCGGTCACGAGGAGGCCTTGCTCGGCCAGAAGTTTCGCCGTGCCGCCCGTCGACAGGATCTTGACTTTGAATCGGGCGAGACCGCGCGCAAACTCGGCAAGGCCGCTCTTATCGGATACGCTGACCAGCGCCGTCCGGATGGGAATCACCGTTTACATCTTTATTTTGAGCGACTGGATTTTCTTTCGCAGGGTATTGCGGTTGATCCCGAGCATCTCCGCGGCGATGGACTGATTTCCCTCGGCCCGGTCGAGCACGAGCTCGAGCATCGGACGCTCGACGTTCTTGAGCACCATGTCGTAGATGGCGCGCGGCTTTGCC
>DASPZL010000165.1:0-3657 GCA_035636295.1 Paraburkholderia sp. | reverse complement strand
CCGCTCGGGTCGGCGAACACGGAGACTTCGAACGGCGGCACCATGGCCTCGCGCGACAGCCGCAGCATGTCCACGGCCAGCATCACATCGCGTCCGCCGATAAAGATGCCCGTATGCGCGACCCCTTTGGGACCGCGCGAGAAAATGGCATCCTGGGTCAGCGGTCCGATCATCCTGGCATCGACGTCGGTGTACGGCACGACGACCTGGTATCCGGCATCGACGGCCATGTTCACATCGAACGGGCTCATCTGCCGGCCGGGCGTGAACATGTGGAGAATGTGTTTGCGTTCCATGTTTCCTCGTCAAACAGGTGGATCAATCCCGGGCCGACGCCCAGGTGACGGTGGCCCCCGAGTTGAGTCCGCTGACTATCTCGACTCGCAGCCCGGGGTCGATCGCCGCCGCCTCGCGGGCCGAGCGCAAGGCGTGTTCGGCTTCTTCCTGCGATTCCATGATGGCGAAACCCGTCGGTCCCCACGAACTCTGACCCACGCCCGCGCTGTAGCGCGCGCCGATCCAGTCGAGTACGCGCCCGACCGCGGGGCTCGTATAGATACCGCCTTGCGACTTGGCGAAGTAACGGCCAATGCCGTCCTGCAGCGCGCTCACGCCTTGCGCGAACGGCGCGAACTCGCGTTCCGCGACGGCGGGCAGGATCTGCATCAAGGTCAGGTGACAGGCGTGCGCAGCGAGCGCCTGGGGAAACGGCGGCAAGGCGGCGAGCGCCTGGTGTTCGGCCGGCCCCGAGAGCCCGGTGCGCGATTCGTCGAACACGAGCATCACGCGCCACGACGACGGGAAGTCGAATCGCGAGAGGACGGGTGGCAACACGCCCGGCCCGCGCGGACCGCCATCGACGATCAGACCGCCGCGTTCGAACCCGGCGATACCCACGCCCGAGCGCGCGCCGCGCGCGAGCGCGGGCGCCAGTTGTGTTGCGCTCATGTCGAGCCCATGCAGGCGAGCAAACGCGTGCCCGACAGTGAGCGCGAGCTGCGTGCCGGAGCCGAGGCCCGCATGCGCGGGCAACGTACGCCGCAGCCGCACGTCGATCGGGGCATCGTTGCCCGTCAGGTTACGCAGCGTCTCGATGTGGGCGCGCACGCGCGGCAGTTCATCGCGAGCGGAAGGCTCGGCGGTGTAGTGATCGTCGTCGGCGGCGGAGAGCCGTGCGTCCAGCGTCGTGCTGATGCCGCCGATCACGAGCCCCAGACTGCCGAAGCGTCGTCCCAACGACGCACCGGGATCGAGAAATCCCAGATGCAGCCGGCCGGGCGCATTCACGGTGACGATGCTGGTGTGCTTCGCAGTCGATTCAGCCATCGCATGTCGGCTCATATGCGCGTTCCCCAATCCCTTGACGGGTGATCGTTCCGGGGCCTTCAATGCAAGCGTTATGCCATGTGCGCCGCTATCGACTTCAAGCGCCTGTGCGCTGTGAGCGCACGCGGCGTGAATTTCCAGCAGGAGCCCGGACGGGCAGCGAGTTGCACTGTCGAACCTTGTGCAGAATCGGTGACACTTTGCTTCATGTCTGCGCGAAGGGACTCGCGGCATGAGCGGGTGGCGTGAGGTCGGCGAACTGTCCTTCCAGGTACGCGCCCGTCTTCTCGATCAGGAAACGCCGGAATGCGACGCAGGCGGGCGACATCCGCTTCGCGTTCATATGCACCACATGCCAGACGCGATCGATGGGCGTGCCGTTCACTTGCAGGATCGACACCTCGCGCGCCAGCAGTTCGAGCCGCAGCGTGTGCAGCGGCAAGACGCTCACGCCCATGCCCGCGACCACCGCCTGCTTGACGGTTTCGTGGCTGTCGAGCGCGAGCCTTCGAGCGGGTGTGAACAGATGATGCTGGAACATTTCCGTCGCGACAGCCGCCGTGTCGGACCCCGGCTCACGCATCAGGAAGGTGTCATGGCGCAATTCGTGCAAGTCGAAGCGCGGTGCATCGACGAACGGATGCGTCGTGCTCGCGGCGATCACGTGCGGGTTGTAGGCGAGCGGTTCGCAGTGCGCGTCGAGTTCGGCGGGTGGGCGTCCCATCACGGCGAGATCGATCGCGTTGTCTTGCAACTGGCGCAGCAGCGCATCGCGGTTGCCAATCGAAAAGCGGATATCGACTTTCGGATAACGCTCCGCATAGCGCGAGATTTGCCGAGGCATGAAGTAGCGGGCGGTGCTGACGAGGCCGATGGAAATGGTGCCGCCATCCGCCGAAGAGAGCGAGCGCATCGCATCTTCGGCGTCCTTGATGTCGCCGAGAATCCGCTTCGCATGGTGCGAGAGCGTGGCGCCCGCTTCCGTGAGCGTGAGCCGCCGGCCGATGCGTTCGAACAGCGGCAGACCGATGGCCTCTTCGAGCTGTTTGATCTGCATCGAGACGGCAGGCTGCGTCAGGTGCAGGTCTTCGGCGGCCCGGGCGAAGTTCTCGTACTGGGATGCCGCCGAGAAGATCTGCAACTGGCGCAGCGTGAGGTTACGGAGCAGGTTAAGCATGATCAGGACTCCATGCCGCAGCAGATAAGCATCGCTTACAGCCCAGATAAAAATTACTGAGTTTCTCTTGAAGGTCCACTGGCTTACCGTGTTTGCCAGAGGGTCATCGCAAGCAACCGACGATCGAGGAGTCACGATGAATGCACGAATTGCACCAGGCTTCCCGTTCAATCAACGCGACACGAGGCAACCGTGAACCCTGCACAAGTAACACTGTCGAGTTTCCTCGCCGACCATCTTGCTTCCCGTCGCGCGGCTGCACCGGGCGGCTTGCATGCCACTGACGCCGCCGGACTGTGCACCGTGATCGACGAGGTCGCGCAGGCAGTAGAAGTCATCGCGGCGCGCATTGCGCAGGGCGCGATTGGCGCGGCGCAGACGCTCGTGCACGGACCCACGTCTTCGATTCACGATGCGTTGAGCGTTGCCGCAAACGATGTGATGACGTCGATGTGCGAGCGCAGCGCGGAGATCGCGGGCATGGTTTCGCCGTTGATGGAGTCCGCGCTCGCAACCTCGGCGGGCCGGTACGTGCTGTTCGCCGATCCCCTCGATGGCGCAGCCAATGCCGATTCGAACGCGGCGCTCGGCAGCATTTTCTCGATAAGGCACGCGGGCGCCGGCACCGCCGACGGCGGATGTGTAATCACAGGCACGAAGCAGCTTGCGGCCGGCTACGCGCTCTATGGACCGGCAACGCTCCTCGTGATCACTGTCGGGCGCGGCACGCATGGCTTCACGCTGTGCCGCGAACGCGGCGAATTCGTGCTGACGCACGAGGCGATCCGCATTCCCGAACACGGAGTCGAACTGGCGATCAACGGCGGCAACGAGCGCTTCTGGGAGCCGCCCGTGCAGCGCTATGTGAGCGAGTGCAGGGATGGCAGCGCGGGCGTGCGCCAGCGCGACATCGACACGCGCTGGATTGCGTCGCTGGTCGCCGATACGCATCGCACGCTGTTGCGCGGCGGCCTGTGTCTTTACCCGCGCGCAAGCCGCTGCGCGCCGCGCGCCTCGCGTCAGCCGCTCCTGTATCAGGCGCAGGCGCTGGCATGGCTCGTCGAGCAGGCAGGGGGATGCGCCAGCACCGGACGCGTGCGGGTGCTCGATGTGGCGGCCGATACGCATGGCTGTACGCCGATGTTTCTCGGTAC
>DASPZL010000164.1:0-6105 GCA_035636295.1 Paraburkholderia sp. | reverse complement strand
CAGCGTGAACTCACCCTGGCCGCGATTGCGCAACCAACCGGCACTCGCATAAAGCAGGGCGCGCTTTGAGACGTCGTACTCACATGCCGCGCTCAACTGGTCGGCGTTGTTGTCGCCACCCGAGCGGTCACGCAAATAGGTGTAGCCGAGTGAGGCGCGAAAGCGCGTATTGAGCGCGTAGCGCGCGGAAACGGATACGCCGTCGTTGTGATATGGCGGCGTACCGCCATCGCCGTTGAAGAACGATAGAAAGCCCGTGACTGGGCCAAAAACGTACGAGACGCCGCCCAGGTTGGCGCGCAGCGCGCCGCTGCCGTGCGTCTGTTGATGCGCGTACGAGATGCGGAAGGGCCCCTCACCCCATGCGAAGGTTTCGATGTGGCCAGCGAGCCCGTTGCCGTCGCCGCCGCCGCTGTCGCGCAGCGATGCCATGATGGTCGTGGAAAAGCCGTGGAATTCGGGCGAGAGATATGTGATCGCATTGCTCTCGTACGGCGTGATCCTGGAGAGGTTGTCGAGACCGGAAGCGATCGTGCCCGCGTCGAAAGCATCGAGCTGGCCCTTGAACGGGATATAGACAGGCGAGTACTGGCGGCCGATACGCACGGTGCCGTAAAGCGTACCCAATCCGATCCACGCCTGGCGGTTGAAGACCGTGTTCGCGACGGCGAAGGAGCCATCGGCGGAACTGAAGCCGTTCTCCAGATTGAACATGATCTTGATGTCATGGCCGACGTCCTCTGCGCCGCGCAGGCCGATGCGCGATCCACGATAGGCGCCGGAATCCATGCGCGCAACATAGCCCGCGCCCGGATTGGTGATTTCAATGCTCGTGTCGAGCGCGCCGTAGAGCGTGACGGCACTTTGCGCATGCGCGAGCGTGACATGCACCGCGATCGAGGCCAGCACGACGCAAGCTCGCGGCGCCAAGCGTGATTGGCTCATTCGGGAATATAGAAAGCGGCGCGCGTGCTGCTAATGCTACGGCAACGCATAGGCAATCACATAGTCGCCGAGCTTTGTGCCGAACGAGCCATGCCCGCCCGCCGCGATCACGACGTACTGACGGCCGTTGATCGAATAGCTCATAGGCGTCGCCTGTCCGCCTGCGGGCAGGCGGGCCTGCCAGAGCTGCTTGCCGTTGTTCACGTCGAACGCGCGGAGGTAGTTGTCCGCCGTCGCGCCAATGAACACGACACCGCCCGCGGTGACGATCGGACCGCCCAGCATCGGCATGCCCATCCTGAACGGCAGCGGAATCGGCGAACTGTCGCGCACGGTGCCGATGCGCTTCTTCCACACGATCTCATTGGTCTTGAGATCGATCGCGGAGATGTAGCCCCATGCCGGCTGCTTGCACGGCAAGCCGAACGGCGAGAGGAACGGGTTGATCGCCACGCCGTACGGCAAGCCGTATTGCGGCTGGATGCCTGACTCCGTGCCGCTGCCCTTGGCGCCTGGCACCGGCTCCAGCGGGTTGCCGGGGCCGCGCGGAATCAGACGCGAGACGAACGGCAGCGCGATCGGGTTCGCGACGGCGATCTGGCGGTCGGTGTCGACGGCAATGCCGCCCCACTCGAACATGCCGAGGTTGCCCGGGAACACGAGCGTGCCCTGCAGCGAAGGCGGCGTGAACGTGCCTTCATACCGCAGCTTGTGGAACATCACACGGCACACGAGCTGGTCGTACATCGTGGCACCCCACATGTCGGCGTCGGTCAGGTTCTTCGACGGGCGATACGTGAGCTGCGAGAATGGCTGCGTCGGCGCAACGTGGTCGCCGGGGGCTGCGCCCTGCGGCACGGGCGTTTCGGGCGCCGGCACGACCGGCACACCGGTGCGGCGGTCGAGCACGAACAGGTTGCCGGTCTTGGCCGGTGCGTACACGACCGGCACGTTCTTGCCGTCCTTGTCGGCGATGTCGGCGAGCGTGGGCTGCGACGGCTGGTCCATGTCCCACAGATCGTGGTGCGCGGTCTGGTAGAACCAGGCGAGCTTGCCGGTCGAGGCGTGAAGTGCGAGCAGCCCGCTGGCGTAATGCTCCTGCTCCGGCGTGCGGTTGCCGCCCCAGATATCCGGCGTCGTCACACCCATCGGCAGATAGACAATGTCGAGCTTCGCGTCGTAGGCGGCGGGTGCCCACGAGTTGGGCGAATTCCACGTGTAATGCTCACCCGGGCCCGGAATGTGATTCGGGTCCTTCGCGCCCGGATCGAACGCCCAGAGCAATTCGCCCGTGCGCACGTCGAAGCCGCGGATGACGCCCGACGGCTCGCGGTTCGAGAAATTGTCCTCGACCGCGCCCGCCACGATCATCACCTTGCTGGTGATGATCGACGGCGAGGTGGGCTCGTACATGCCCGGCGTCGTGACCGGCTGGGCGTGTTGAAGGTCGAGGTCGCCGTGGTTGCCGAACCCCTCGCAACGTTGGCCCGTGAGCGCGTCGAGCGCGTACAGGTGGCCGTCGTTGACCGGCAGGTAGATGCGGCGCGTACAGGCGGCTGTGGCAGAGGGGCTGGAGGCGATCGTGGCTGCGGCGTCCGAGGCGGCCGTGGCAGCAGCGTCCGAAGCGCCCGCGGCGGCATCGCTCGCTGGCGCCGCCGCGGGTGCGGCCGCCGTGGCACTGGCCGACAGATCAACGTACGACACGCCGCGGCAAGTCACGTGCTGGAACGACGGATCGGCCCGCAGTTTCGGATCGAATTTCCACTTGAGCGTGCCCGTCTTCGCGTCGAGCGCGAACAGGATCTGATGCGGCGAGCATAAGTAAAGCAGGTCGCCGATCTTGATCGGCGTGACTTCGTTGGTAATCTCGACAGGATCGTTGGGCCCCTTCATGTCACCCGTGCGGAAGGTCCAGGCCACCTGGAGATTCTTCGCATTCTCAGGCGTGATCTGCTGTAGTGGCGAGTAGCGAGTGCCTTCCTGGGTGCGCCCATAGGCGGGCCAGTCGGCGGCGTCGATCCCGGTGCTGGTGCCGTTCCCGGGCACGGCAGCGTTCAGTGTGCCGCTGACCTGCTGCGGATCATTGAAGTTCGCGTACACGAGCACGCCCGCCCATGCCACGAGCGCGACGACGAGCGACGCGACACCCAGCTTACGCTCGCCTTCCAACCGCCAGCTCATGAGCAGCAGCAACCACACACCGAAGATGACGAGCACACCGGAGCGCGGCGCGAGTGCCCAGAAGTCGGGCCCCGACTCGATGAGTGCCCAGATTGCCGTGCCGACAAGCACAAGTGCATAAAGCACGAGCGCGGCGGGACTGCGCCGCCAAAGCAGCCAGGCCACGCCCAACAGTACGACACCTGTGACAACGTAGTACGCCGAGCCGCCGAGCGCGAGCAGCAATGCGCCACCGATCAGCAGATAGAGCGCGGTCAGTACCGTGAAGAGCAATGTGATGACGCCAACGACACCGATCACGCCGCGCGAATTCGACTGACTGGTCATGATGATCTCAACCCTCTTGAGTGGATACCGCCTGCCGGTGGTGCCGGCGCCGAATTCACACGCCGGAGCACGGTAAAAAGCATATCAGAACGTGCGCATCATCCCGAGGTACACGCCGGTTTGCGATTCGCCAGCCATCGGGCTCGTCGCCGAGGACGAATCACGCGGCGTCGCGAACACTGAGAACGTACCGTTCCTGCTGTCGTTCACCTAGGCGACGGTCCCGTAGAGGAAGGTGCGTGCGTCTAGGTTATAGGTCGTTCCGAGCGCATATGGCAAGGCATGGCTTCCAGCATCGTGCGAAGCATCTCCGGCGCCTTCGCCTACATGGATGTAAAAGCTCGCCGCCGTCACGGCCCAGCGCGGCGTGGCCTGATACGTGGCGCCCGGCCAGTAGTGCTCAGCGCTGTCGGCCGCGCCTGCGGGCGAATCGGGCGCCGCGTAGTGCGGGATAGGGTCGTCAGGAGGAGTTAAAGTGGAACACCGATCAATTGCTCACTCTAACGCTCCTTGTGATTCGCACACGTTGTTGAGCACTACCATGATGTTCAGAAGCATGGGAATGCATCCTGACTACGCATATTAGGAAGCGCAGCGGCCACCTGGTATGACATATTTGTTGCAGCCGGGCACCCTGCTTCGCTTGCGGGTCTGCTGGAATCCCAACGGTCCTCGTATCTAGCGTGGCCGTAGGCCAGCTCGTTGGGCAGCCACCTGAATGCCGTAAACAGTGGAGCCAGTTGTTACCCCCGCCATCAACACGCCGAGCAAACCAAGCAAAACCGCGATGATCCGACCAAGTATGGTGGTCGGCACTATGTCGCCGTAGCCGATGGTCAGCGCAGTGACCGCGCAAAAATAGAAGGTCTCGCCCAGAGAGGATTGCGTTCGCGTGGCCGTATTGACGGCCCCTCCACCGTAATACATCACGATCGACAAAAAGAAGAAAAGCACGAACAGAATGGCCAGAATGCTACGCAGGTGCCAGAGGACCTTGGCAACCTCAGCAACCGCATTGCGCGGCGAGATCCGGGCGCGAAGGTCGTCCTCGATGCCATTGTCCATGTCTTAAAGCCTCGCAGGTTAATTTGGGCTCAGGCCCGCGATCACGATCTTCTTGCGGCCCGTCGCCTTGATCGCGTCGCGAAAGCCCTTGTCTTTCCACGAGTTCATCGACGTGCGATCGATCGGCTTCGTCTGCGGAAACACCGACTGCACTTCCGGCAGCAGATGGTCGCTAAAAGAGGATGAATCCAGTCGACGTTGCGTCGGCAAGGCGAATGCGAACGGCTTCCCCGCGCGGCTTAAGCGCGAGTCTCACAATGCCGCACGGGCACTACGGCCTGGGTCAAGCGTCCACAGACGCAGCATATAACGTTGTGCTCGACCGGGACATTGCATGTTTATGTAATCCGACGCACGTCCAGGTGCCTGGCCTCGTTGCTCAACCAGCGTCGAGCGCCAATAGCCTCCCCAGGCTGATTCCAGATTCATGTAATAGCCGTCCTTCGCCTCGCCAACTAGCATCAGGAACCTGGGATTATGAACCGTTCAATGGAGAGATGAAATGGCAACGATAGCTGCTGACTACATGGTCGGTGCACTAGTAAATGCCGGAGTGAAGCGTGTTTACGGTGTGGTGGGGGATTCGCTTAATGGATTCACGGATTCCCTGCGCCGCGATGGTTCGATTGAATGGGTTCACATGCGGCATGAAGAAAGCGCGGCTTTCGCCGCGGGCGCCGAGGCTCATCTCACAGGGCAACTCGCAGTCTGCTGTGGGAGCTGCGGTCCGGGGAATCTGCACCTTATCAACGGTTTGTTCGACTGCCATCGGAGCGGTGTTCCTGTTCTCGCAATCGCCGCGCATATCCCAAGTACGGAAATCGGCACCGACTATTTTCAGGCTACTCACCCCGAAGTGCTGTTCAAGGAATGTAGTCACTACGTCGAACTCGTTCACAGCCCCGATCAACTACCGCAAATTCTGGGCCGTGCCATCCGGGCGGCAGTTGCGCGTAAAGGCGTCGCTGTTGTCGTCGTGCCTGGAAATGTGGCGCTCGGGCCTCTCACAAAACCTGTACCGAACTGGAGCGCACCTTCCGCTCCGGTGATTCACCCATCGAACGACGAAGTCGCGGAACTCGCAGATATGTTGAACCGGTCGTCGCGAGTGACATTGCTGTGTGGTGCGGGTTGCAAGGATTCCCACACGGAAGTCGTAGCACTCGCCCGCAAGCTGCAAGCGCCAATCGTGCATTCGCTGCGAGGAAAGGAGTACATCGAATACGATAACCCGTTCGATGTGGGAATGACGGGCCTCATCGGGTTCGCCTCCGGTTATTCCGCGATGAAGAGTTGCGACATGCTCCTGATGTTGGGCACCGACTTCCCTTATCGACAGTTCTACCCGGAGGGGGTGACCATCGCGCAAGTCGATACAAGGGCCGAAGCGCTCGGCAATCGATGCCCGATAGAGCTCGGCGTATTGGGAACAGTCAAGGATACGCTCAACGAACTTCTTCCAATGATTCAGCCGAAAGAGGACAGCAGCTTCCTGAATCGCGCGCTCGACGACTATCGCAAGGCTCGCAAGAGTCTGGATGCGCTGGCGGAGCCTGAAGCGGGCAGCAGCACCATCCATCCGCAGTA
>DASPZL010000163.1:0-41659 GCA_035636295.1 Paraburkholderia sp. | reverse complement strand
AGCGGCACGCGTGCCAAACATCGCCGCACCGCTGCATCGAGCCATCGGGCAACCTACACCGAACGAATCACGCATTGAAGAAGGGAGTCACCCAGGTCATGTCGACCGATCACAGCTTTATCCTCAAACTGTCGTGCGCCGACCGGCCCGGCATCGTCCATGCGGTTTCGGGCTTTCTGTTCGAGCGTGGCAGCAATATTCTCGACTCCGCGCAGTTCGGCGACAGCCGCACCGGCGAGTTCTTCATGCGCGTGCATTTTCAGCAGGTGGGCGGCGATCCGGGGCTGGAGGCGTTGCGCACTTCGTTCGCCATGCTCGCTGAACAGTTCGGCATGCGCTGGGAGTTGCACGATGCGTCGGTGAAGCCGCGCGTGGTGATCATGGTGTCGAAGATCGGCCATTGCCTGAACGACTTGCTGTTCCGTTATCGCACCGGTCAACTCGGCATCGAGATTCCGGCGATCATCTCGAATCACAAGGAGTTCTATCAGCTCGCCGCCAGCTACGACATTCCGTTCCATCACTTCCCGCTGCTGGGCGGCACGCCCGAGGCGAAGGCCGCGCAGGAAGCGCGCGTGCTCGAAGTGATCGATGAGCATCAGACCGATCTGGTGGTGCTCGCGCGCTACATGCAGATTCTGTCGCCGAAGCTGTGCGAAGCGCTCGCAGGCCGCGCGATCAATATTCACCACTCGTTCCTGCCGAGCTTCAAGGGCGCGAAGCCGTATTACCAGGCGTTCGACCGCGGCGTGAAGCTGATCGGCGCAACGGCCCACTACGTGACGACGGATCTCGACGAAGGTCCGATCATCGAGCAGGAAGTGGAGCGGGTCGATCACAGCATGACGCCGGAACAACTGACGGCGATCGGCCGCGACGTCGAATGCGTGACGCTCGCGCGAGCGGTGAAGTGGCACGTCGAGCATCGCGTCGTGTTGAACGGCAGCAAGACGGTGGTGTTCCGCTAAAAGCCGTGGGTGCGCTTGCAGCGGCGGCCGGGCGCCGGTCTGTCGCAAATACTGCAAGCGCATGATGCGCCGGACGAATCCGGCGCCACCTTTCTCTTCCTGGGCTACGCCGCGGACCTGCCGGCGTCCCGCACGCGATTTGCGTTTTGCGCCGAACGGCGGCGCGCGTTCAGTTTCTTCAGCCAGATCAGCAGCCCCGTCGCGCTCAGCACGGCGACCGCAATGCCTACCGCGCTAATCAGAATCCGCCCGCCGATACCGAGAATGCGCCCCGAGTGCAGCGGGAACTGCACCTGCATGAAGATGTCGCCCGCCGTGCCCTTGCCGGGGATTTGCGTACCGAGCGGCTTGCCGGTGGCGGCGTCCCAATACATCCACGGGTTGCCCAGGCCGATATCGCCGTGATCGTTGCCGGTCGCGTAGAAGCCGACGCCGTAGGCGTGCAGGAATTCCGCGTAGTAGAGGCCGCCCGGCGGCACCTTCAGGTTCCGCGCCTTGCCGGCCTCCTCGGCCAGTTGCACGATGCGCTCGCGGCTCAGCACCTGGTCGCCAGGCTGCGGGGCGCGCAGGATTTCCGGGTTGTTGATCGGATCCGGCGTGAGCGTCGAGAACAGCGACACGATCGGCCGCACCACGGGTGCCGCGAGATTCATCGACACCGACGTCAGCGCGACCATCACCAGCAAGCCCCAGATCCAGACGCCGCCGGAGCGGTGCAAATCGAAGGTGAGCGCATAGCCGCCGCGCCCGAAGCGAAACGCGAACGACTTGCGCCACGCCTTCAGGCTAGGAAACGACAGCCACAGCGCGATCACGCTATCGAACAGCCACACGATTCCGACAATACCCATCAGCCAGACGCCGATATCGACGCCGCCCGTAAACGGCAGGTGCAGCGTGTAATGCAGCTTGTAGATGAAGGGAATCAAGTTGATCCGCGCGAGCGATACCGCGCCCCATTCGCGGCGGCCCTGAATCTCGCCGGTGGCGGGATCGACGGCGATCTGGTTGAAGTCGAGCGTGTAGGGCTGCTTCGTCGCGGGGTTGGCGCGCGGCAGCACCATCATCTGCAGCGTGTGGCCGGGTTCGGCGGCGAGCGGCAGATACGTCACCTGGAGACGCGGGTCGGCGGCTTCCACGCGACGCGCCAGTTCCAGCCCCGAGAGCGCCGGGCCGGCGGTGCGGGCCTTGAAGAACGACGGGTTCAGCGCCGCATCGAGTTCATGGTCCCACGCGATGATCGCGCCGGTCAGGCCCGCAACGAACAGAAACAGCGCAGTGGCGACACCGAACCAGCGATGCAGACGGATGAGTTGCTGCCTCATGCGCGAGCCGGCGTGGTGAAGCGGGAATTCGGATGGGATGTCACGGCACGGATTCAGCGTAAATGGGAATTGTTCGCATCTTATGGAATCGTGCCATCGGCTGCAAGTTTTCCGTAAGCACAACACGGTGAAACTGGGCGGGCAGTGGGCGCGCATTGCGCGACGCCTTATCTGGCATGGCTTATCGCTCGCGTCGGCCATGCGCATGCGACAAAATGTCGCGGTTTGAAGCTTACAATTCGCATAGTTTTTCGGCATTATCGCGGCCTGCATGAATGGGAATGATTCTCATTTGTTTGGGATATCCAGAAAAACAGGGTCAGCGATGAGCGTAAGGGACGGGGTAAGAGACGGGATAGAGCAGCCGAAGAAACGGCTAACAGTGCGGCCATTGCATTGGGCGGCGTGTCTGGCGTTTGCGGGGAGCCACGCTGCTTTCGCGCAGGAGACGCCGGCATCGGCGACGCCGGAAGCCAGTGAAAGAGCGTTGCCGGCGGTCAAGGTCACGGCGGCGCAAGGCACCGAGCAGCATCTGAAGGAAGACGTCAGCAGTGGCGCGCTCGGCGCGCGTTCGCAACTCGATACGCCGTTCTCGACCACTGTGGTCACGAGCGAGCAATTGCAGGACCGCCAGCCGTCCAAACTCGGCGACGTGTTCGCCACCGACGCCTCTGTCTCCGACAACGGCAACGCCTACAACGCATGGGCCACCTATCTGACGGTGCGCGGCATGCAACTCGACTGGCAGAGCGGTTTCAAAATCGACGGCATGCCCTTTAACAGCTACGGCATCACGATGCCGTACGAGCAGCTCGAAAAAGTTGAACTGCTCAAGGGGCTGACCGGTTTCATGTACGGCTTCGGCGCGCCGGGCGGCGTCGTGAACTACGTGACGAAAAAGCCGCCGTTGTCGAGCACGCCGGTGCGCAGCGTCGACATCGGCTATTACACCGACGGTGTGTGGACCGAGCACGCCGACCTCGGCGGCCGGGTTGGCCCGAACGGCATGTTCGGCTATCGCCTGAACGCGACGCATGAGGAAGGCAAGACCTATAACGACGGCAACGTGCGGCGCGATTCAGTCTCCGTCGCGCTCGACGCCCGCATCACCCGCGACCTGAAGGCGACCTTCGGCGCGCTGTATCAGGAGCGCCATTCGACCGGCATCACCGGCGCGATTTCGACGGCGCTGTACCCCGGCACGGGCCTGCCGCCCACGATGAGCGGCGGCACCGGCGACCTTTCCGGTTCCGACCAGCACCTGAACACGAACCTGCAGCTGTACACCGCGGGCGCTCAGTACAACCTGAGCCCGGACTGGACGCTCAACGCGAGCTACAGCTACAGCAAAAGCTCGCGCGATCGCAACGAGAGCACGTACTACCTGCTCAACGGCGCGGGCGATTACACGGACAGCCGCTTTGCCGGCAAGGAAGGGCATCAGTTGAGCTTGTGGCAGGTGTCGGCGGAAGGCAGCGTCAAGACTGGCCCGTTGCTGCATCAGCTCGTGTTCGGCGCGGCGTATCAGCGTCAAACGAACGACTACGGTTCGAACAGTTTCTTCGGTCAGATCGGCACCGGCAACCTCTATCTGCCGAACACCAACACGTTCGTCAGCGCGTCGAACTACATGACCTATCGCGACAGCGACATTACGCAAAAAGCGTTGTTCGCGAGCGATACGATCCAGCTGACGCAGCGCTGGTCGGTGCTCGGCGGCGTGCGTTACACCAACTACGAGCAGCACGGCTACTCGACCACCGGCGCGACCACGTCGACGTATAGCCAGAATGGCGTCGTCACGCCGACCGTCGCGCTGATGTTCAAGCTCGCGCCGGCCACGACGCTTTACACGAGCTACGTCGAGTCGCTGGAAGCGGGCACCGTGGTGGGCGATACTTACGCGAACCGCGGCGAATTGCTCAAGCCGTTGCGCAGCAAGCAGTATGAAGTGGGCATCAAGAGCGAGCATGCGCGCTGGAGCGCGACGGCGGCACTGTTCCGCATCGAACGCGGCGCGGCTTACGCGAACAGCGCGAACGTCTATACGCAGGACGGCGAGTCGATCTTCCAGGGCGTTGAAGTGGGCGGCGACGTGCGTCTGGGCTCGAGTTGGAATGTCGGCGGCGATCTCATGTGGATCAACACGAAGTACGAAAAGGGTGCGGCCAACAACGGCAATCGCGTGGCCGGCGCGCCGCAGTTCGTGGTGGCGGGTCATGCGGCGTATTCGGTACCGTATGCGCCGGGTTTGCGCGTTGGCGCCGACGCCAAGTTCACGGGCAACACGAGCGTGCGGCCGGCCGGCAATCTCAACGCGCCGGGCTATATGCTGGTCAATCTGGGCGCGAGCTACGCGACGCGTATCGGCGGCTATGACGTGACGTTCCGCGCGGCGATCGACAACCTGCTCAATCGCCGTTACTGGGAGTATCAGTACGCGGACTACGTGACGCCGGGCGATCCGCGCACGCTGTCGCTGAATGCGCGCATCGACTTCTGATGCATGAAAAAAAAACGGCACCGCGGTGCCGTTTTTCATATTGCCGTGTGTGCGCCACTGCGCTCGGAAGCTCACACCAGCCGCAGATAAATCAATTCGCGCTTGATATACGCATAGAAGATCGGCGCCGCGACCACGCCGGGCAGGCCGAACGCGGCTTCCATGACGAGCATCGCGACCAGCAGTTCCCAGGCGCGCGCCTCGATCTGCCCGCCGACGATGCGTGCGTTCAGGAAGTATTCGAGCTTGTGAATCAGGATCAGGAACGCGAGCGACATGAGCGCCGCCGGAAAGCTCACGGAGAGTGCCACGGCGACGATGATCGTGTTCGAGATCAGATTGCCGATCACCGGCAGCAAGCCGACGATGAACGTCACCATGACCAGCGTCTTGGAGAGCGGCAGCTGATCGTGGAACAGCGGCAGCACGACCAGCAGGAAAATGCCGGTGAACACCGCATTGATCGCGGAAATCTTCACCTGCGCGAACACGATGCGGCGGAACGCTTCGGAGAAACGTGTCACGCGCGTGACGAAGGCCGTGGAGAGCGGCAGCCGCTGCATATGCTTCTGCGCGCCCACCGCGATGATCGCGCCGATGATCATGCCGATCAGGATGTGCGTGAAAGCGCGCGCCGCCGTCTTGCCGCTTTGCTGCAGCATGTTGGCGTGCGTTTGCATCAGTTCGGCGGCCTTGCTTTTCATCTGCTCGGTGTCGACCGGCAGCGAGCTGGCGATGAATTGCGGAATCCGACCGCGCGCCTGGTCGATCAGCTGCATGGCCTGGTCGAGCAGTTTCTGCACGCTCGGCACGTCGTTCTCGAAATGCTCGATGATGCCGAGCGTGATCCCGGTGAGCGAACCCACGACCACCACCGAGAGCAGCACCACGGCCAGCCAGCGCGCCCGCTGGCTCGACATGTGCCGCTCGATGCGCGGCGCGATGGTATGCACCAGTTGGAATACGAGCATGCCGGCCAGCAGCGCGCCGAGCAGCTTCAGTTCGATGACCGCCCACATGCCGATCAGCATCAGCACGTAACTGCCGATTTCGACTGCCGACAGCTTCGGCAGGCTCATATCGCTCGTCAGCCTGACCGGGCGTGGGCGTAGGTCCTGCACTTGCCCGTCGTCGCGCGCCTGATTCCGCTTGGCCATGGCTTTTCCCGTCTCCACCCGTGTTGTGCACCGTTACTTTTTACTGGCGGCGCGTTTCAGCAACGGCGCCAGATACCTGCCGGTAAAACTTGCCTTCGACTTCGCAATCTGCTCCGGCGTGCCTTGCGCGACGATCTGCCCGCCGCCCGCGCCGCCTTCCGGACCGAGATCGATCACCCAGTCGGCAGTTTTTATCACATCGAGATTATGCTCGATGATAACGACGGTATTACCCTGATCTCGCAATCGATGGATAACTTCCAGCAGAAGGGCAATATCGTGAAAGTGCAAACCGGTGGTCGGCTCGTCGAGAATGTATAGCGTGCGACCCGTGTCGCGCTTGCTCAGTTCCAAAGATAGTTTGACACGCTGCGCCTCGCCGCCCGACAAAGTGGTGGCCGACTGGCCCAGCCGGATATAGCCCAGACCCACATCCAGCAGCGTCTTGAGCTTGCGCGCGACGACCGGCACCGGCTTGAAGAACTCGTAGGCGTTCTCCACCGTCATGTCGAGCACTTCGCTGATGTTCTTGCCTTTGTACTGCACGTCGAGCGTTTCGCGGTTGTAGCGCTTGCCGTGGCAGACGTCGCAGGGCACGTAGACGTCGGGCAGAAAGTGCATTTCCACCTTTAGCACGCCGTCGCCCTGGCAGGACTCGCAGCGGCCGCCCTTCACGTTGAACGAGAAACGGCCCGGGTCGTAGCCGCGTTCCTTGGCCGCCGGCACGCCTGCGAACAGTTCGCGGATCGGCGTGAAGAGACCCGTGTACGTAGCCGGATTCGAGCGCGGCGTGCGGCCGATCGGCGACTGGTCGACGTTGATGACCTTGTCGAAGTGCTCGAGACCCTCGATCGATTCGTACGGCGCCGGCTCCGTGGCCGAGCCGTACAGGTGATGCGCGACCGCGTGATACAGCGTGTCGTTGATCAGCGTCGACTTGCCCGAGCCGGACACGCCGGTCACGCAGGTGAGCAAGCCCACCGGCAGATCGAGCGTGACATGCTTCAGATTGTTGCCGTACGCCTCGACGATCCGCAGACGCCGTTCGTCCGGGTCCTTGCGCTCGTCAGGAAATTCGATGTTGCGCGCGCCGGACATGTACTGACCGGTCATCGAGGCCGCGTTGGCCTGCACCTGCTTCGGCGTGCCTTCGGCGATCACCATGCCGCCGTGTTCGCCCGCGCCAGGGCCCATGTCGACCACGTAGTCGGCCATGCGGATCATGTCCTCGTCGTGCTCGACGACGATCACCGAGTTGCCCAGATCGCGCAGATGCTTGAGCGTGGCGATCAGCCGGTCGTTGTCGCGCTGATGCAGACCGATCGACGGCTCGTCCAGCACGTACATCACGCCGGTCAGGCCCGAGCCGATCTGCGAGGCGAGGCGGATGCGCTGCGCCTCGCCGCCCGAGAGCGTTTCCGCGCTGCGTTCGAGCGACAGATAATCGAGCCCGACGTTATTCAAAAACATGAGCCGCGCGACGATTTCCTTCACCACCTTGTCCGCGATTTCGCGTTTCGAGCCTTCGAGCCGCAGCGTCTGGAAATAGCCGAGCGCATCGCGCAGCGGCCAGCCGCTGATTTCGAAGATGCCACGGGCGTCGCCGTCCGCGCCGATCCGCACGAAGCGCGCTTCGCGGCGCAGCCGCGTGCCGGCGCAAGCCGGGCACGGCTGATTGTTCTGATACTTGGCGAGCTCTTCGCGCACCGCGACCGAATCGGTCTCGCGGTAACGCCGCTCCAGGTTCGGAATGATGCCTTCGAACACATGCTCGCGAACCGACGTGCGGCCGCGCTCGTTGATGTACGAGAACGGAATCTCCTGCTTGCCCGAGCCGAACAGCAGAATCTTGCGAACCTTTTCCGGCAGATCCTCGACGGCGGTGTCGATGTCGAATTCGTAGAACGCCGCGAGACTTTGCAGCATCTGGAAGTAAAACTGGTTGCGCCGGTCCCAGCCCTTCACCGCGCCCGCCGCCAGCGAAAGCGAAGGATGCGCGACCACCCGCTTCGGATCGAAGAAGGTGATCTGGCCGAGGCCGTCGCACTCCGGGCACGCGCCCATCGGATTGTTGAACGAGAAGAGGCGCGGCTCGAGTTCCTGCAGCGAATACGAGCAGATCGGGCAGGCGAATTTGGAACTGAACAGATGCTCCTTGTCCGTATCCATTTCGAGCGCGATCGCGCGGCCGTCCGCAAGGCGCAGTGCCGTTTCGAACGATTCGGCGAGGCGCTGCTTCATATCGCCGCGCACTTTCAGACGGTCCACCACCACGTCGATCGTATGCTTGTCGTTCTTTTTCAGCTTCGGCAGCGAGTCGACTTCATAGATCTTCGCGACGCCCTCATTGGCCGTGCCGCCGCCCGAGCGCACCCGGAAGCGGATAAAGCCCTGCGCCTGCATTTCCTCGAACAGTTCGACGTGCTCGCCCTTGCGGTTCGCCACCACGGGCGCGAGGATCATCAGCTTGGTCTCTTCCGGCAACGCGAGCGCCGCGTCGACCATCTGTGAGACGCTTTGCGCTTGCAGCGGAATTTCGTGGTCCGGACAGTACGGCGTGCCGACCCGTGCGAACAGCAGCCGCAAATAGTCGTGAATTTCGGTGACGGTGCCGACCGTGGAGCGCGGATTGTGCGACGTCGCTTTCTGTTCGATCGAGATCGCAGGCGACAGGCCCTCGATCAGATCGACGTCCGGTTTCTCCATCAATTGCAGGAACTGGCGCGCGTAAGCAGAGAGGCTTTCGACGTAGCGCCGCTGTCCTTCCGCATAGAGCGTGTCGAACGCGAGCGACGATTTGCCCGAGCCGGAAAGGCCCGTGATGACAACGAGCTTGTGACGTGGAAGGTCGAGATTGACGTTCTTCAGGTTGTGGGTGCGAGCCCCACGAATACGGATTTGTTCCACGGATTTATTCCATGAACTGCGGAAAGAGGAAGAGGCTAAACCTGCTACTATAACGACTTTTCAAGGCCGCCGTTACGGCTTCCTGACAGCCCGAACGGGCGCCAGGGCAAGCTGTAAGGCAGCGGCCCGGCGCCGCGGGAATAGGTCTAACTGGGGCCGTTTTCCGCGAGTACAAGGTAGCCGCGAGGTAGCCGCGAGGCAACAGGCGAGGTACCGCGCGGCGCGAGCGGGGAGTGCGCGAGGCCGCCGGCTCGAATGCCGCGCCGCATGCTGCCCGCGTCCCGCAGTCCCGTGGTAAGCCGGCTGGTCGTGACCGCCCCGCCTGGGCCGGCCGGCCGCGATGCGCCGCCCAGCTCATTCAAAGAACGCTCCCGATGTCCAATCCGTCTGCCACATCTTCACGCATGAGCGCGCTCGAACTGCGCGCGACCGTGTCGCTCGCCGCCATCTTCGCGCTGCGCATGCTCGGCCTCTTCATGATCATGCCGGTGTTCTCGATCTACGCGAAAACTATCCCCGGCGGCGACAACGTGCTGCTGGTTGGCATCGCGCTCGGCGCGTACGGCGTGACGCAGTCGATGCTGTACATCTTCTACGGCTGGGTCTCCGACAAGGTCGGACGCAAGCCCGTGATCGCCACCGGCCTGCTGATTTTCGCGCTCGGAAGCTTCGTCGCGGCGGGCGCTCACGACATGACGTGGATCATCGTCGGCCGGGTGATTCAGGGAATGGGCGCGGTGTCATCCGCGGTGATCGCGTTTATCGCCGACCTCACCGCCGAGGAACATCGCACCAAGGCGATGGCGATGGTGGGCGGCAGTATCGGTGTCTCGTTCGCGGTGGCGATCGTCGGCGCGCCGATCGTGTTTCACTGGGTCGGCATGAGCGGATTGTTCACGCTGGTCGGCATCTTCTCGATTCTCGCGGTCGGCGTGGTGCTGTGGGTCGTGCCCGATGCGCCCAAACCGGTGCACGTGCGCGCGCCGTTCGCTGAAGTGCTGCACAACGTCGAACTGCTGCGCCTGAATTTCGGCGTGCTCGTGCTGCACGCGACGCAAACCGCGCTGTTCCTCATCGTGCCGCGCATTCTCGAAGCGGGCGGCTTGCCGGTCGCCTCGCACTGGAAAGTGTATTTGCCGGTGATGGGCCTCTCGTTCGTGATGATGGTGCCGGCGATCATCGCCGCGGAAAAACGCGGGAAAATGAAAATCGTGCTGCTGTCCGCGATCGCTCTTATCCTGATCGGACAGTTGTTATTGGGCGTCGCTCCGCATACGATTCTGAGTGTGGCGGCGATCCTTTTTGTGTACTTTCTGGGCTTCAATATTCTTGAGGCTTCGCAGCCTTCGCTGGTGTCGAAACTGGCGCCGGGCACCCGCAAGGGCGCGGCTGCCGGCGTGTACAACACCACGCAGTCGATCGGTCTTGCGCTGGGCGGGATGATCGGCGGCTGGCTGCTGAAAGTGGATGGTCAGAGCGCCGTATTCTTTACGTGCTCTGGCCTCGTCTTTTGCTGGCTTATAATCGCCGCAAAGATGAAACAGCCGCCGCGTAAGGCGTAATAAGGCGCACCCCCGGAGAGCACCCTCGGGGATTCGCTAAAAAACACCCAGAACTCACCCGGCGGCGGGCTGAGGCGCACTTCCTGTCTCGGGCCTGCCGGCCATGAGACGCGAACCGTGCACCGCCGCGCCGCCCGAAATGGAATCAACAGGAGAAACTCATGGCATCCGTGAACAAGGTCATTCTCGTCGGCAATCTCGGAGCCGATCCGGAAGTCCGTTATCTTCCGAGCGGCGACGCAGTGGCGAACATCCGCCTTGCAACGACGGATCGGTACAAGGACAAGGCGTCCGGAGAATTCAAGGAAGCGACCGAATGGCACCGCGTGTCGTTCTTCGGCCGGCTCGCTGAAATCGTGTCGGAGTATCTGAAGAAAGGCTCGTCGGTGTACCTGGAAGGGCGCATCCGCACCCGTAAGTGGCAGGCGCAGGACGGCACCGACCGTTACTCGACCGAGATCGTCGCCGAGCAGATGCAAATGCTGGGTGGCCGCGGCGGCTCGACGGGCGGCGGTGGCGACGAAGGCGGCTATAGCCGCGGTGAGCCGTCGGAGCGCAGCGGCGGTGGCGGTGGCGGTGGCCGCGCGATGTCGGGCGGCGGTTCGCGTGGCGGCAGCGGCGGTGCGGGTGGTGGCGCCGGAGGCGGTTCGAGCCGTCCGAGCGCGCCGGCGGGCGGCGGCTTTGATGAGATGGACGACGATATTCCATTCTGATCAGCCCGCTCTCGCGCTGAATCGATGCAAAAACCCCGCTCGAAAAAGCGGGGTTTTTTATTGGCTCATCCCGAATGCAGAGCGCGCCGGGCGCTTCCCTTTCACCAAAAGCAAAAAACCTTCACCGCCTGAGATGCTCCAACGCGTCTCTCATCGGCGAACTGGAAATAACGATCGGCCCCGAAAACGGCGTATCCAGATCGACCATGACATAGATAGCGGAAGCAATCGAAACAGCCCCCAACGAAATTGTGACGAGCGCCAGCGCGTTGCGAGGCGCGATCAACCCGAAGCTAAGAAAAATCACGCACAACCAGAAAGTCAGCGTCTTGAAGAAAGGCTGTGAGATCGAACTGTGCGCCTCCTCGATGATTTTCCACCGCGCATCCACGACGCGCCGGAACTGCGTCAAACCGTCATCGAGTGCACGCTGCTGTAAGGCGTCATGCGCTTGCAATTGCCGCAACCGCTGACCCACGGCGTTCAACAATTCGCCGAGGTGCACGTTCTCCAGCTTCTGCGAATCGTTTTGCGTGCCAATGTCCTTCGGATAATCGCCGGCGGGAGCCGGCTCGCGGGGCCACGTCGACGCAATCGCCGCCGCCGTATAAGCGCGCAACAAGCGCCGGGGCTCGGCGGTCTCGCCGCCGTATTCGCGCAACGTCGTGTCGAATTCGATCAGATCGGCAGCGTAGGTGCGCAAATCATTCGACGCGGTATCGAAGCTGGATTTGGCGGACGCCGTCATCAAGCCCAGCACCAACGCGGCAAACGTCACCAGCATGCCGATCACCAGCTGGACGAGCTGCACGGTCTCGTGCGCCTTATGCTCTTCGGGCAAAAGCGGGCGCACCCACACGCCGAGGCCGGTTGCGGCGAGCAATAAAACGAAAACCAGCAGAGCCGTGCCTATTTCCGACATAGAAATGCTCCGAAGACGTGTGCCTCGTCACTTTCCATCAACGGCCGCCTGCCGCAAACCCGGGTAGTCCCGCAAGAGCACTCCAGGAATGGCCGCCCGCTTTCGCTCGTATCTTGATGTATCGCAAGCGCATGCGCTATCAACCATAAAGTTTTCCGCAATTCCGCCGTAGTCCTTTTATGTCGCAGTCGCAGGAATTCGAATAAAAAGTTGCGGACCTGGCCGGAGGGGCTTAGGCGCAGCAGGCGTGGCCGAGGCTAATCACTGAACAATTCGGTCAGGCAGCCCCTTGGAGATAGTCGATGCTGAAAAATCTGTCGATTCGTACCAGTCTTACCCTGATGATCGCGTTCTTTGGCGTCGTGCTGCTGCTCGGCGCCGCCGCCGGCCTGCTGTCCCTGCGTGCGAGCAATGCGTCGCTTCAGCAGATGTACACGGTGGACACGCCCGCGGTCGCCGACCTCGAAGGCAGCGCAGGCCAGTTGCTGCGTTTGCGTCTCGCGCTCGCGACGTACGCATCGCTCGTGGAACTGAACGATCAGGACGGCGCGGACGCCGTGCTGAAGCGGTTCGATCAGTACCAGAAAGTATCCAACGATCGTCTTGCCCACTATTTGAGCCGCGCCAGTACGGATGCCGACGAACAGCGCCTGATCAAGGATATGCAGGGCAAACGCGACACGTTCCTGCGCGAGGGCGTCGATCCGGCAATGGTCGCGCTTAAGTCGGGCGACAAGACGGCGTTCCAGCAATTGCAGGCGCGCAAGCTTCCGTCGCTCTACGGCGCGTATGAAAAGGCCATGCTGGCGCTCGAACAGCTGCAACTCGATCGCGGCGCGCAGCGCTATCAGGACGCGCAGGACCTGTTCTACGCGATCTGCATTGCGGTGGCGGTCGGCATCGCGGCGTCGCTGCTCGGCTCGTGGATCGGCCGCGCGGTGCTGGTGCGCGCGATCGTCAATCCGGTCGATGCCACCATCGCGCAGTTTCAGCGCATCGCCGACGGCGACCTGACCAGTCAGATCGTCGTGACCAGCAACAACGAAATGGGCCGTCTCTCTGCCGCCTTGCGCAAGATGCAGGACTCGCTGATCGAGACGGTGAACTCGGTGCGTCAAGGCACGGAATCGATCGATACCGGCGTGAGCGAGATTGCCTCGGGCAATACCGATTTGTCGCAACGCACCGAAGAGCAGGCCGCTTCGCTCGAGGAAACGGCGGCGAGCATCGAGCAGCTCACGTCGACGGTCAAACAGACCGCGGACAACGCGAAGCAGGCGAGTTCGCTGGCTCAGGGTGCGTCGACCCTGGCCGCGCAGGGCGGCAACCTCACCGAGCAGGTGGTGGGCACGATGCATGGCATCGTCGACGACTCGCGGCGGATTGCGGACATTGTCGGCGTGATCGAAGGGATTGCCTTTCAGACCAATATCCTCGCGCTGAATGCGGCGGTCGAGGCGGCGCGTGCCGGCGAGCAGGGGCGCGGCTTTGCGGTGGTGGCGAGCGAGGTACGGTCGTTGGCGCAGCGTAGCGCGGCGGCGGCCAAGGAGATCAAGGGCTTGATCGACGCGTCCACGGCGCGGGTGCAGGCCGGTTCGGAACTGGTCGAGCGATCGGGCTCGACGATGACCGAGATCGTCAACGCGATTTCCCGCGTCAGTTCGATCATGGGTGAAATCGCGGCGGCCGCGACCGAGCAGAGCACCGGCATCGATCAGGTCAATCTCGCTGTCGCCCAAATGGATGAGGTGACTCAGCAGAATGCCGCGCTGGTCGAGCAGGCCGCGGCGGCGGCCAGTTCGCTGGAGGAGCAGGCGAGGCGGTTGACGTCGGCGGTGGCGGTGTTTCAGACGGGGAACGGTGGTGGTTCTGCTGGTTCTTCGTCTTCTTTTGCCGGTCGGCGTGGTGGGGCTGGGGTTGCGGTGGGGGAGTTTGCCGCGGTTTGAGGCTTGGGGTTTTTGCCTGCGCCGGGCAGGCACCCCCTACTGCATAGCAGCATAATACTTAGCCACACTATCGATCTCCGCAGACGTCATCTGCCGCGCCACATTCCGCATCTGCTCATTAATGTCATTACGCCGCGCGCCGGAAGCAAACGCCCGCATCTGCGCAGCGAGATAAATGGACGACTGGCCGCCAAGCCAGGGTGCGGCGCCTTTGCGATCGAGTTGTCCATGGCAAGCGGCACAAGGCGCGATATTGCGTTGCGGATCGCCCTGCATGGCAAGCTTTACGGCGTTCGCATCCGGCCCCACGCCGGTAGGCAGAAGCTCGGCCGCGGGCGCGCGAGGCAGCGACGCATAGTAAGCCGCCAGATCGTGCAGATCCTGATCGCTGCGCGCCGCAATGATCGGCTGCATGATCGCGTTTTTGCGCACGCCGTTCTGATAGTCGCGCAGTTCCTTATAGGTCACGTCGGCATATTGTCCGGCCAAGGCGGGCGCCGTCACCTGCACCGTGCCCAGCACGCCGTGACACATCGAGCAGTTCTGCGTCGCGATCGTCGCGCCGCGGCCGATCGAGTTCGCGTCGGCTCGCACGCGCCGCAAGGGCGGCACGACCACCACGTCGCTCGGCGCCGGCCCGGCGATATTGGCGCCGCCGTACCAGCTCGACGGCGCGCCCGCGGCGCTGCAGATCGTCGCCCACAAGCCGCGCCCGGCGAATGAACTATTCGCCGACGGCAACCAGATGAAGCCGATCAGTATCGACACAACGGCAATCGCAATCGTGCCGCCCAGGCTCACCGTGAACCACGGATTGCGGAAGCTGAAGACGCGGTCCTGATTCATCGCTGCGCTCCGACGACCACCGCGGGCACCGACGTCTGCGGCAACTTGAGCAACTGCACGATCGGCACACTGTAGTTGACGACCGTCAGCCCGATCATCAACGCCACCCACAACCCGAAGCTGTTGAGCGCGGCAGGCACGCGCTCCACCGGCTGCACCGCGCTCGCGAAATGGAAGCGTTGCTGCTGCACCGCGGGTCCGAATTGCGACTTCACGAGGATGTAGACGAACAGCAGGCCGGACACCGCCAGGATCAAGCCGCCCACCGCGGACATGCCCACCCAGAACGCCTGCGCTTCCATCCCCGGCATCTTGTAGTCGTAATAGGCCATGCGGCGTGGCGCACCGAGCAGGCCGACGTAGTGCCATGGCAGCGTCACGACCAGCATGCCGATGAACCACAGCCACAGTTGCGTGCGCACCAGCTTCAGCGATACGATCGCGCGGCCGGTCAGTTGCGGCCACAGTTCGTACGCGATCGCGAAGTACATGATCACGATCGCGCCGCCGAAGATCAGATGGAAGTGCCCGGTCACCCACTGCGTGTTGTGCACCGTCGAGTTCAACTGATAGCTCATGTTGATCAGGCCGCCGGCGCCGCCGAGACCCAGCATCACGAACGAAAACGCGATCACCAGCATCATCGGGTTTTGCCACGGCAACGCGGTGAGCCAGCCGAACGCGCCTTTGCCGCCGCGCAGCCTGCCGGCGATTTCCACCGACGCGCAGATCGTGAACACCGTCAGCAGCGTCGGCACCGACACCATGCCGGTGAATACCGCATGCAGAAACTTGAAGCCCGAACCGACCTGCGGATCGGCGAACAGATGGTGAATGCCGATCGGCATCGCGAACACGAGGAACAGGATGAACGACACGCGCGCCATCGCGTCGCTGTAGAGCCGTCCGCCGATCGCCCGCGGCACCAGCGTGTAGTACGCGATGTACGCCGGAATCAGCCAGAAGTAGACGATCGCATGCAGCGTCCACGAGAACAGGATGCGCGACAAGCCGGCGTCGATCGTGTTGGTGAGACCGAAGGCGACCGGCAGAATCTGGAGCAAGATCTCGAGCGCCGCGCCGACCGCGGTCCACGCCCACAGATAGGCGCCCGCCACGTTGGCGAACATCGCGAGCGGCACGGCACGGCCGGGATTGGCACGTTTCCAGATGCGCAGATTGACATGCATCAACGCGACCCAGATCCACGAGCCGACCACCACCAGCACCACGCCGAGGTAATAGAACGGACTACCGATCATCGGCGGATAGAAGGTGTAAAGCACCGAGGCACGGCCGAGCGCGACCGGCACCATCGCCATCACGGCGCCCACCGCCAGCATGATGAACGCGGCCCATGCCCATTTGAGGCCCGCGAGGCGCTGCGCGAGCGCGAGTTCGACGATCGCGTAGCCGAAGCCCATCGAGACGAGGGTCGGCAGCACGTAAGCCATCACCGAGCCATGCGCGGTCACCGATCGATAGTAGAGCTCCGGGTCGCCGACCCACGGCGCGAGTGGGCTGCGCACCAGCATCTGCCAGGCGCCGAGCAACAGCGCGATTAGAAACGCGATGAAGGCGAGCCAGAAATGCGCGAGAACGAGTCGCTTAGCGTGAAACACAGCTGAGCCTCCGGGATTGTCGGGCCTGCTCGAAGAAGGCGGCTTTGTCGATCACTTTCACGTGCGCCCACATGGCCTGATGGCCGAAGCCGCAGAACTCGTGGCACGGCATGGTGTGATCGGCTGGTTTGTCGAAGCGCGTGTTCAGCGTGGCAACGTAGCCGGGCACGACCATCGTGTTGATGTTGGTGTCGGTGACAAGCAGGCCGTGCACGACATCGGCGCTGGTCGTGCGGATCGTGACAGGCGTATCGGCGGGCACCAGCAGACATTGCGGCGTGAACGAATACTGCTGCGCGATGAAGCGCACGACCACCGAGCCGTCCGGCTCCACCGCCGTGCCCAGGTTGTCCTCGACGAATTCGCCGGACAGTTGCAGCCGCGAGGGATCGATCGTCTCGACCCGCGACGGCGGCATCATCGCCCAATGCAGCCCCGAGAACACGATGACGGCCAGCATCAGCAGGATCAGCGCGCTGGCGAAAATCGCCCAGCGGCGCTCGGCGCGTAAGGCGACCGCGTGGCCGCCGCCCGATGGATGATTGGAATCGGTCGACATGATCAGTGCACGACGCCACGCGGCAGAAACACGAGAAAGTAGAAGCCGAACCAGATCGCCATGACGATCAGCGTGGCGACGCCGGCTAGGGCAATCGCGCCATGCGGGCCGGCCGCGACGACGCGTTCCACTTCGTCATCCGTGGGCGGAGCCGCGTTGCGGGTATCGTTCGCTTCCATCCAGAGGCTCTCCAGTGCAGCGGTTCAGGTTCAATGCAGCGGCGCGTTGCGCAACGCGTTGACGTCGCGAGCCGTCACCGGTTGGCCGTGATTGCCCCACGCGGTGCGGATATACGTGACGACGGCGGCGGCGTCGGTGTCGTTCAGTTCCTGCGCGAAAGGCGGCATGCCGTACGGCTCCGGATTGCGCATGGTGCCCGGCGGGAAACCGCCGTTGAGCACGATCCGGATCGGATTGACCGCCGAGTCCATTTCGATCGACTGGTTGCCCGCGAGCGGCGGGTAATGCTGCAACTTGCCTTCGCCCTTCGCGCCGTGGCATAGCGCGCATTTGTCGGCGTAGATCTTTTCGCCGAGCGCGAACACGTTGGTGTTGGTCGGCGCCGACGGCCCCGACTTGCGGCCGCGATTGTCCGGCAACGTTTTCAGATAGACGGCCATCGCCTTCACGTCCTCGTCCGTCATGTACTGGAGGCTGTGATAGGTGACTTCGGCCATCGGCCCATACACGGCGCCGCGATCGGAAATGCCCGCTTGCAACAGATCGACGATGTCCTTGATGCTCCAGTCGCCGAGACCGCCGTCCTTGTCGGACGTGAGCGAGGGCGCGTACCAGTTCTGCACCGGAATCAGACCGCCGGCGAACTGCTCGCTCTGCGATGAGCCGCCGAGCATGTTGATCTTGGTATGGCACATCGTGCAATGCCCGAGCCCTTCGACCAGATACGCGCCGCGATTCCATTCCACCGATTTGGTCGGATCGGGCTGGAACTCGCCTTCGCGGAAATACAGCGTGCGCCAACCGTACAGCAGCTTGCGCTGATTGAACGGGAAGCGCAGCGTGTGCTTGTGATCCGGCTCGCGTACCGGTTGCACGCTCTTCAGATAGGCGAAGATCGCGTTCGAATCCTCTCGCGTGACCTTCGTGTATTGCGCGATCGGCATTGCCGGGTAGAGCAGGGTGCCGTCCGGCGTGCGGCCGGTGCGCATCATCTTGAAGAACGCGTCCTCGCTCCACGTGCCGATGCCGTACTGCGCGTCCGGTGTGATGTTCGGCGAATACAGCGTGCCGAACGGCGTTTCCATCGCGAGGCCGCCGGCGAACAGCTTGCCGCGCGGCGCGGTGTGGCAGGCGACGCAGTCGCCGGCGCGCGCCAGGTACTCGCCGCGCTTGACGATGTCGGGGCGCGTGTCGGCCTTGGCGCCTGGCGTCGGTGCAGGCGCCGCCGTAGGCGTGGCTTCGGCGGCGCGTGCTTCCGCGATCAGCAACGTATGCGGTGCGAGCGTCAGCGTGGCGCTCGCGAACACGCCGGCAACCAGCGCGCCGCACACGAGCGACGCGGCAACGCGACGGCGTTTCGTCACGACCCACGAGACAGAGCGCAGAGCGCCGAGCGCGCGCGAAGAGCGAGAGATCGGCTTCATTGCGGTTGACTCCCGCATGCGAGAGGCAGCCGCTCGGCGAGCGCCGGCGCGGGCCGCGGATCGGCCGGACGCGGCTGGCGCGCGAGCCAGCTCGATACCGCCGTGATGTCCTTGTCGGTCAGCTTGACGGCGATCGCATGCATGCAATCCGGCGCGAGCGCGTGACGCGTGCCGGAGCGCCACGTGCCCATCTGTCCGGCGATGTAGCTCGCGTGCAGTCCAAGCAGACCAGGGATGCCTGGCTGCTTGCCGGTCATGCGCGCGCCGTGACACGCGATGCATGCCGGTATCTTGCGTGCCGGGTCGCCCTGCATGACGAGCCGCTGTCCGGCGGCAAGCACGGCCGGCGCGACTTCGCTTTGATCGGCATTGGGGTAGGGCGGTTGGAGGTCGGCGAAGTACTGGCTGATCTTGCGCAGATAGTCGTCGGGCAGAAACGCGAGCAGATAGCCCATCGGCGGATAGGTGCGGCCGCCGTCGCGGAATGCGGTCAACTGATTGAACAGATAGTCGGCTGGTTTGCCGGCGATACGCGGGAAGTAATCGTTGTTCAGGCCTTGGCCTTGCACGCCATGACACGAGGTGCAGGCACGCACGCGCTCGTCCATCGCCGAGGGCATGGCGCCGGATGCGTTGGCCGCTGCGAGAGCCGCGCCGCTCCACAGGATGTAAAGCACAAACAGAACCGAAGATCCGATAGTTCTACGATGCACGCGAGGCCTCGTTTGGGAACGTTCTTTTTCTCGAGTTATTTCTCACGCAATCGCTCGTGGATTCACTCACGAATCCAATGAACGATGCATGACAGCTCTGCCAATCTTTCTTTTACCGCGACTGCGTGAACAGCAAATCGAAACGGACTTTTTTGAAGGGCGCGGTGTTGACTCGATACGGCGATGCAATTGCTGAAAAAACAATGATCTGCGCTGAATGCGCCGTGAGCAGGCGGCTTTCGGGCTGCGGGAATTAACGCCTGAAACGTTGGGCCGCGCATAGCAGGTTGCAGGAACTTATCCTATGCGTCAATGGAAAGGTCAAATGGCTGCGCACCTGATCATCATAGGCGGCGATTAGGTGCCTTTCAATATTTCTATTGCGCGCGGTTCTTGCGAGGACGGTACCGCGCGAATGTGATCGTTTAATGTTGGGTCGCGCGCCTTCGCCAAATTTCGCCGGCCGCCAATGCGCGAGCCGGCCATGACATGGTGGTCAACTGAAAAGCCCCATCAATGCCGTGCGTGCGTTGCTGACCCGTTCGCTTTCGCCGACTCGCCCGGGCAACAGATGAAACTCGACCGCGGGCAATGCGGGTAAGCCGATATTCGCTGGACACGCCACCACGCCGCCGCCGATCGACGATTCGTTCAGACAGGAGATGCCGAGCCCCGCCTTCAACGCCAGTTGCAAACCGGCCACGCCGGACGCGGAATGCAACACGAGATATGGCACCTTATGCTCGTCGAGAAGCTTCACGACAAAGCGCTGCAACTGGCAACTCGACGGCAACAGGACGAGCGGGTACGGCGTGGCCGGCCGCGGGCTCGCATCGGCCGCGCCGACCCACAGCAGTTTCTCGCGCCGCACCACCGTGCTCGGCGCGGGCGCGCGCCGGTTCGCGGAGCGCGTGTTGCCGGTGACGAGCCGCAGCGAGAGGCCGATGTCGAACGATGCGTCATTGCCCGCATTGCTGTCGATCACGGCGCTCGGCAGCACGGTGACGTGCAGTTTCAGGCGCGGGTGCTGTTCCGAGAACGTTTTGAGAATGCGCGCAATGTCGTGCGGACGGTAATAGTCCGTGATGGCGATGCGCAGTTCGCCGTCGAGCGAGCGGCCCTGCAGGTCTTCGAACGCCGCTTCGCTCATTGCGATGATGCGCCGCGCGTGATCGAGCAGACGGCTGCCCGCGGGCGTGGCGCTCACGCCCTGCTTGCTGCGTACGAAGAGCGGCTGGCCGGCGCGCTCCTCGAGTTTCTTCAACTGCTCGCTCACGGAAGACTGCGACAGGAACACTCGCTCGGCGCCCGCCGAAACGCTGCCCGATTCCGCGACGGCGACGAAGGTCCGCAACTGCGTCAGGTCGAATCCACGCTGACTCATGATTCGGTATATCCGATGGAAATCATCTGAAATTCCGGCTTTTCCGATGGAAGGCCCAGCCGTAGGATACCTCCAATTCTTTTGCGGAGGTGTGATGGGAAACGAATCAGCTGGCGCCATGCGCGCGCTGAGCGAGCGTGCGGCGAGCCATCGGTGGAAGGTGCTGGGAGTCGGCTTCGCGGCGAACGCGAGTTTTTCGGCGGCGTTCTCGGGGATTCCGACGACCGCCGTTTTCTTGCGGTCGGGCTATCACCTCGGCAACGACGGGCTGGGGCTGGTGCTTGGCATGCTCGGCTTGGGCATCGCGGTGAGCGAATTGCCATGGGGAATCCTGACCGATCGTTGGGGCGACCGTCGTGTGCTGCTGCTTGGATTGCTATCCACCGCTGCCGCGCTGGCCGGGCTGGCGTTGTTCGTGGTGCCGTCCGGCGATCATGTGCCGGGTGTCGCGACGCTCGCGCTCGGCTTGTTGCTGGTCGGCCTGCTGGGCGGCAGCGTCAACGGTTCGAGCGGCCGCGCGGTGATGGCCTGGTTTCGCGAGGGTGAGCGCGGGCTTGCAATGAGTATTCGACAGACCGCCGTGCCGGCGGGCGGTGGGCTCGGTGCATTGTTGCTGCCGGTGCTCGCGTCGAGGTTCGGCTTTGCCAGCGCGTATGCCGTGCTGGCTCTGGCGTGCGCTATCACGGCGGTGTTCGCGTGGCTCTGGTTGCATGAACCTTCGCATGTCGACGCGAATGGTGGGCGCGTGGCTCAAAACACGGTTCAAAACGGGGCCCACAACGCGGCCCACAACGGGGCGGCGGCCGGCGGCGCGCCCAGGAAGGTCTCACCGTTGCGCGACATCGGCATCTGGCGCGTGGCGCTCGGCGCCGGGGCGTTGTGCGTGCCACAGCTTGCCGTCATCACGTTCGGGACGGTGTTCCTCCACGATTTCGGCCACGCCGGCGTGCCGGCAATTAGCGTGACGATGGCTGCGGTTCAAGCGGGCGCCGCGATCGCGCGGGTTTGGAGCGGGAGTTGGACCGACCGGCGCCGCAATCGGCGGGCTTACATGCGCGCCTGCAGTTTGCTGACCGCCGTGCTGTTCGCATCGCTCGCGTTGCTGACGGGTCTCGCCGGCATGCATCACGCGGCGATGACGACGGTGTTCGCGCTGATGATCGTGCTCGGCGGCGTGAGCGCGTCGGCCTGGCACGGCGTCGCCTTCACGGAACTCGCCACGCTGGCCGGCACGAGCCGCGCAGGCACCGCGCTGGCGATCGGCAACACCTGCGTCTTTCTCACGCTGTTCCTCACGCCGCTCGCTATACCGCCACTTCTGTCGATAGGCTCGTGGCCGATGGTGTGGGCCGTGACCAGCGTATGCGCGTTGATCGCGTTGCCGGTTTTTCCGCGCGCGGCGCGCGAAGGGACGGCGCGCGCCGCGCGAGCGTGTGACGCGACATGATGTGACAACGTTGCCGGCGTACAGTGCCGCCCGCACCGCGACGTTACATGCGGTTCGGGCGGCGGGTTTCACAAGAATTAACAGCGATAGAAAATTAAAAATATTCGTTCCGGGTAATTTCGTCTTTCTCTTTTGATAGAACCGCAATGGGCTATCAGTTTCTCCGCCGGATTCGGAACACTCCGATTTTTGCCGGCGAGTGTAGTGGTGATTTTATGAACGCACCTTGGTACATTCATGTCGAGCCAAGGAGCCGTTAAAGCGTGCGTGGAGCGTGTCAATTTACTCCTACGCTTTTCGCTGACTACACCTACAACAAAAGAGAGACAATCATGGCGAACACCCGAATTATCCTGGCGGACGATCATCCTTTCGTTCTACTTGGCGTCCGGTCCGCGCTGGAATCGCATGCCGGCGTCACCGTTGTTGGTGAGGCGATCACTCCCACGTTATTGATCGAGTTGTTGCAGAGCACGCCATGCGATGTGCTCATCACCGACCTCTCGATGCCCGAACCCTCCGGCGCCGTCGACGATGGCCTCAGCCTTGTCAGGCGAATCCGCAGCGAATGGCCGTTGCTGCGAATCGTCGTGATGACAACGCTGACGAACGCCGCGATTCTCCGCGCCATTGTGTCAGACGGCACGGTGAGTGCGCTCAGCAAAACGGAATCGATGGATCAGCTTTGGCAGGCGGTCGAGGCGAGCGGCAACGGTGAGACTTACCTTGGCCGCTCGATCATCGAGGCACTCGCCGAGCCGCCTGAAAACGAGTGGGGACTGCCGCCCGTTGCGCGTTTATCGGGACGGCAGGCAGAAGTGGTCAAGCTGTTCGTACGCGGCCAATCGATCTCGGAAATTGCGGTGGCGCTCGGTTGCCACCGTCGCACGATTAGTCGGCAAAAACGCGAAGCGATGGCCAAGCTCGGCGTTACTAACGACCCCGGTCTTTTCTCTTACGTGCGCGCGCACGGAATTCTTAGTCTTCAATCGCATATCTAAGCAGTTATTTGGATTGGTTGAATTAAGCCATTTCGGAGCGATCTTATGTTTATCTCCCCGAAAATGTTTAATGATCGCCGCAGGGCCAGTTTCTTCGACGAGAGCGGCAGGAACTTCAAGGTATGGGGGAGAGATAAACGATGAACGACACCGCAGATATAAGCACACCCGTCCGAGCCATCATCGCAGACGATCATCCACTGGTTCTGCTGGCGATCGAGAATCTGATCGGCGGGTATCCGAACATGCAGATCGTCGGTCGCGCTGCCGATGCCACCGAACTCTTCATGGAAGTCGATCGCAATCCATGCGACCTTGTTCTCATGGATCTGTACATGTCGGGCGGTTCCGATCTCGAGGGGCTGGAAGCGGTCAGACAGTTCAAGATGCGCTACCCCGATATTGTGCTCGTCGTGCTCACCATGGAAACCGAGGCGGCCACATTGAAAAAAGTCATTTCACTCGGTGTGGAAGGATTGGTGAGCAAGCGCGACCGGATCGATCTGATTCACGTGGCAGTCGTCACGGCGCTGGCGCGCGAGTGCTATCTCGGGCCGGCGGTGCGCTCGCTGATTGCGGACGCAATGGTGAACCAGCGGCTCGATTTCGTACGCCAGATGCTTTCGCGCCGCGAGCTCGAGGTGTTCACACAATACGCGTCAGGGCTCGGCGTCACGGAAATCGCGGCGCGTTTGGGCCGCAGCGTCAAGACCATCAGCGCGCAAAAATGCACCGCTATGCGCAAGCTTGACCTGAACAGCGACGCAGATCTGTTCCGCTTCGCCGTCGAGCACGGGGTGGTTCCCGAGGAGCGCATGCAAAACCGGTAACGAGCCGGCGAGGCGTCGTGCCGCGGCGGCGCGACGGATAGAAGATGCATTGACACAGCCCGGGGAAGCACATCGTGTGCAGGGCGTGCCAGTCGATAAGACAACAAAAAATGACACAAAAAATCCGCGTTATCGTGGCCGACGATCACGACTGCGTTCGTGTCGGCGTTCGGCGGTTGCTGCAAGCCGTGCCGCATATCGAAATTACCGGCGAGGCGGCCGACACTCACGAGCTAGCCGAACTGATCGACACCCGCCCGTGCGACATCGTCGTCTCCGATATCAGCATGCCCGGCATTCACGGAGGCAGCAATGCGGTGCCGTTCCTACGCCGCCTGTTGCGAACCCGGCCGCATCCTTACCTCGTTGTGCTCACGATGATCTGTCATGCGCACATGCTGACAGGCCTTCTCCACATCGGTGTAAGCGGAATCGTCGATAAACGCGACGCCGCCACGGCCTTGATCGACGCAATCGAGGCCGCTGTTGCCGGCGGCGTCTACCTGTCGGAACAGGCCCGCGTCGCGATAGAAGCGACTGATACGCCGCCGCAGCTTCGCGCCGGCGTGCTGAGCGCACGCGAATGGGAAATCTTCCAGCTTTATGTGCAAGGCCTGGCAGTCCATGAGATCGCGGCCCGCCTGCAACGCAGCGGCAAGACGATCAGTACGCAAAAACGTAGTGCGATGCGCAAGCTCGGACTCGAAACGGAATCCGACCTCATCGAATATGCGCGGCAGATCGGGTTGACCTGACCGCAGCCGGAAATGTCGAGCGCACCGGTCGATGATTCGGGACTTTAGGATTCTTCTGATTGGTTGGAGGGCGTTGCCGTCCCATAGTTCTGAATTGGCTGCGGCTTTACTTCATGCTTGCCCAACGAAAGCAATCGTTTTGTCATGCTGAGCAGTAGGGAGCCGGGAAAGTTCAGGCAGATGTCTTACGGCAATCACGCGCGGTGCCGTCTGCCTCGTAGAGACAAAACGGGAGGCAGCATGGTCGCGCTAGGTAAGCGGTTGTTGGCGGAGGGCGCGGGAACCGCATGGCTGGTGTTCGTTGGATGCGGCACCGTCGTATTGAACACGAGCGGAATCCAGCAAGGGTACGGTGTACTGGAAATGTCGCTGGCGTTCGGCCTCGCGCTTGCCACGGCCACCTACTCGTTCGGCGGTACCTCCGGCGCGCATTTCAATCCCGCTGTCACCGTTGGCTTTGCGATCGCGCAACGTTTTCCGGTCAGGGATCTGTTGCCCTACATTGCCGCGCAGCTTCTGGGCGCGATCGTTGCTTCAGCGCTGCTTGCTTACGTGGCGAGCGGCCGGCCCGGATTCGAACTGGCTGCGAGCGAATTCGCGGCGAATGGTTTCGGCGACCATTCGCCCGCTGACTATCAGTTGCATTCGGCGCTGGTCATCGAGTTCGTGCTGTCCTTCGCCTTTGTCTCGGCGTGCCTTTTGACGGCGTGCCGGCGGGACCTGGAATCGGTCGCGCCGCTTGTCGTCGGCGCCTGCCTGATGCTTGTCTATATGATGTCGATTCCGGTCACCAATGGCTCGATCAATCCCGTCCGTTCTACCGCCCAGGCGTTGTTCGTCGGCAACTGGGCGCTGGACCAGCTCTGGCTGTTCTGGGCCGCGCCGATGTCGGGCGGCGTCGCGGCCGGCGTGTTGTTCTCCTTTCTGCACGGCAAGTCAGACTGGTCTGCCGCCGCGCCCGCCAACGGGCAGGGCGAAGTCGCGTGAACGCCGACTGGTGCGACTCCTCGTGTCTCATCTCCAATCCATGCAAGGCCTTGCGATGAGGCCGGTACTGCGGCGCATGTCGCTGTGCCTGCTCGCGTTGCCCTTGTTCCTCGGCGCGCAGATAACGGCGCTTGCCCAGTCGTTCGGCGACCGCCCGCATTCGCAAGCTGCCGGCGCTTTTCCTGCAAAACTGGCGGTCGGCGTTCTCGCCGACCGCTGGTTGCCGTTCGAAGCACTTCAGGACGGTGAGCTCACCGGCATGAGCGTCGACTATCTGCGCGCACTCGTCGGGCCGAATGTCGTCATCGAAGCCGAGGCGTTTCCAGACATGCCGCAGCTACTTGCCGCCGCATGCGCCGGAAAAGTCGATCTGTTGATGAGCCTCGCACGAACGCCCGAGCGCGAACGTTGCATCAGCTTTACCGCACCCTACTTTCGTTCCTCCAGTTCAGCGGTGGTGCGCCGAGAGGGTGACGGCTATGACGGACCGGCCCAGCTCACCGGCGCGCGCATCGCCATAGAGAAAGGTTATGCGCAGGAGCGCGCGATGCGTGACCGGTTTCCGCGCGCCGACATCAACACGTTCGCGACAACGCACGCGGCACTTTCCGCGGTGGCTCAAGGCGATGCCGATGTCTACTTCGGTTTTACGCCGGCGGTGCAGTACGCATTGGGTACGGACGCGTTCCGTCGCCTGCGTGTTGCTTTCGAGGAGCCCAGCAAGACCGCCGAGTTACGTTTTGGCGTGCCCCGCAGCCGGGCCGCATTGAGAGATCAGCTCGGCCGCGCGCTCGCCCAGATGACGCCGGCCGACGACGCGGCGATTCGCATGCGCTGGCTATCCGGCAACTTCGACGCCAAATCCGCGCCCGCCACGTCCCGTCTCGTGCTGACGCCGCAAGAGCAGGCCTGGCTCCGTTCACTGCCGCCGCTGCAGGTTGGTTTCGACAATGGTTGGCCGCCGTTCAGCTATGTCGACGAGTCGGGACGGCCCGCCGGCGTTGCCGCTGACTATCTGGCGTATCTGAGCCGCACGCTCGGCGTCGTGTTCAACCGCGCACGCACGGGCGACTGGCCCGCCACCGTCGAGGCGTTTCAACACGGCCAGCTGGCGATGCTCGCCACGGCCTCCCATAGCGATCCGCGTCTGAAAGAGGCGCGGCATACGCAGGTGTACGAAAGCTATCCGCTGGTGATCGTCGGGCGCGAAGACGAACCGGCCGCCCGCTCGCTCAACGATTTCGCGTCGCGCCGCATCGTCGTGTCGGCGCATATTGCCGGCGCGGTCCCGCTCGCGTTCAAGTACATTCCGGCGGACCACATCGCCGTTGCGCCCAGTCTGGACGATGCACTCCGCATGGTCGAAGCCGGCGAGGCGGACGTACTGGTCGGCAACGTGGCCACCGTCGATATCCTGCTCAAGCAACGGTACGCCGGCGTCCTCAAGATTCTTGGCACGGTCGGCGAATCCGACGGGCTCGACTTCGCCGTCCGCGCGGACTTGAGCCCGCTCGCGCGTCTGATCGACCGCGCGTTGCAGGCCATGCCGCCCGCCGAAAAGCAGCGCATCCGGCAGAAGTGGGTCACCGGCAATACGCAGGAACCCGGCTTATGGAGCGTGAACGCGGTGCGTCTGCTGCCGTTGCTGATCGGAATCGGCGTGGTGTTGCTGGTCACGCTGCGCGCTTATCTGTTGCTGCAACGGGAAGTGAGGCTGCGCAAGGAGACCGAGCGTCAACTCGAGACGCAACTGAACTTCCAGGAAACCATGATGAAGATGGTTCCCTATCCGCTCGTCGCCAAGGATCTGGATGGCCGTTACATCGCCGTCAATCAGGCTTATGAGAAAGCGTGCGGGATGCCCCGCGAGGCGGTCATCGGGCGCACGACGATGGATGTTCAGACCTGGGGCGAAGCGAACAGCGGCGCGCTTGACGACATGACACGCGAGATGCTGCAAGGTGGCGAGACGGCGAAGGTGGAATTGCAGTTCGAGCGCCGCCCCGGCGATTTGCGGCATGGCCTGTTCTGGACGAGCATCTGCCGCGGCAGCGACGGTCAAGCGGTTTGCGTGCTCGGAACGATGGTCGACATCACCGATATCCGGCGCGCCGAAATGCTCGCGCGCGAAACCGAGCGGCGTCTGTTTGATGTCACGCGCTCGTTACCGGCGGTGGTATTTCAACTGCGTCGCACCCCTGACGGTGTCTATTCGTTTCCCTACTTAGGCGGCGACACGCGGCATCTGTTGGGTGGCGTCGATCTTTCCCAGATCCAGCGGGAACAGGTCGATTTCGGGCGGATATACGAGCAGGACCGGCCATTCGTGCTGGCTGAACTGGAGCGCTCGGCCCACGGCGAAACGCCGGTGCATATGGAGTTTCGTTTCAAAACCGAACGGGGCCTCCAGTGGGCGCGCGCCGAGTTGGTACCGCGCCGCGAACCGGATGGCAGCGTCGTGTGGAGCGGTTACTGGGTGGACGCGAGCATGGAGCGCGCTCGCTCCGAGGAACTCGCGCGAGCGCGTGACATGGCCGAGGCGGCCTCGCGCGCCAAGGACGACTTCTTCGCCATGATGAGCCACGAAATCCGTACGCCGATGAACGGCGTGCTCGGCCTCGTCGAAGTGCTGGAACGCACGCCGCTCAATAACGACCAGGGCGAAATGCTGAGCATGATCCACGAGTCGGCCGGCGCGCTGCTGCAGATTCTGGACGACTTGCTCGACTACTCGAAGATCGAAGCGGGGCGGCTCACGATCGAAGCCGAGCCCATCGACATACGCGAACTGGTCGACAATGCCGTCGGTTTGCTTGCGGGGCGAGCGCATGAAAAGGGTCTGAAAGTGCGCGTGGACATCGCGCCCGAAGTCGCCGCCACGCTGCAAGGCGACAGCGTGCGATTGCGGCAGATTCTGTTCAACCTGCTCGGTAATGCCATCAAGTTCACGCCGGAAGGCGAGGTCGACGTGTGCGTGTCGGCCGTCGCGCAGACCGCCGACGCTCAGACGCTCGAAATGAGCGTGGCGGACACCGGCATCGGCATCGCGCCGGAGGTGCAGGCCAAGCTCTTCGAGCCGTTCGCGCAGGCTGAATCGTCCACCACGCGCCGCTTCGGCGGCACCGGCCTCGGTTTGACGATCTGCCGCAAGCTGATCGACCTGATGAACGGCTCGCTCGCACTTCACAGCGAACCTGGGGCGGGCACACGCATGACCGTGCGGCTCACCATGCCTGTCGAGACTGAGCGCTATTCCGTTAGCGGCCTGCGTGGCAAGCGGGGTGTCGTGGCAACTGGCGACGCACGGGTCGCTCAGGCTCTAATGCACTTCGGCGAGGCGCTTGGGCTCGAACTGCGCCGAGTCTCGCCTCACGCCGCGGAACTGCGCGACCACGCCGCACTGGCAGACGTGGACCTGCTTTTCGTGAGCGAGGATGTGACGTTGCCGGCAGGCGTAAGCCCAGGCTCGCGCGTCATCTGCCTGACCGAAAAGCCGAAGCCGACGGGCTACCGCATTCTCGACGACAACGTGCGCGTCAGCATCAATCCCATTTCGTGGCGCGGACTCGGTGCCGCATGCGCCGCCGCGTTGGCGGGACTGCCGTCGGTGGCGCAGCGTCCGGCGGGCAAGCCGCGCGCGCCCGAGGGCGGCACCGTGCCGCCGGACCGCGAGCGCGCCATCGCCAGCGGCCGCCTGATTCTGGTGGCGGAAGACCACCCGGTCAATCAGGAGTTGATCCGTCACCAACTGGCTTTGCTCGGCTTTGCATGCGACGTGGCGAACGACGGCGCGGAGGCGCTGGCCGCACTGGAACATACGAGCTATGGATGCCTGATCACGGATTGCCATATGCCGAATCTGTCCGGCTATGAACTCACGCGGCGCATCCGCGAGGCAGAGCAGGGCGGCGCGCAGCGCCTGCCCATTCTCGGCATCACGGCGAACACCGCACCTGAAGACCTGAACCTTTGTCGCGACGCCGGCATGGACGACAGCCTCATCAAGCCGACCCGGCTCGCTACGCTGCGCGACTACTTGAGCCGCTGGTTCGGCACCGACAGCGCATGGCAAGCCGCTCCCACGGAAACGGTCAGCACGCCGGCGGTGGCGGGACCGGATGCTCATGGCGCCACCGAGCCGTTCGTTCCAGTGGACCTGGCGCACATGACGCAGTTGTGGGGTAGCGAATCGACCGTCAAGGCATTGCTCGACTCGTTCGTTTCGTCTGTGCGCGAGGATGTGGAGGCGCTGTCGCCGCTGGTCGAGCACGCTGAGATTGGGCGCGTGCGCGAGTGGCTGCATCGGGTGGCGGGGGCGGCGAGCGTGCTGCAATACCCGCCGCTGCTCAGTGCGCTGGACGACTATCGTCGCGATATCACCGTCAAGCCACCGGAACGCGTGCGCAGCGATGGGCTAGTATTGATCAGCAAGTGCCAGGCCATGCTGGATGGAATCGAGCAGCAGGCCGCCTTGCTCGCGTGATGTTTCGCCGTGTGAGCGGCGCGGCTCTCGCCCCGCAAATGTGACCGAAACACGGGCCTTAAGCGAAGCAATCCGACAAAAAGCAGACGAAAAAAAACGCGGCCGAAGCCGCGTTAAGGTTTGGAGACATCCTTCGATGAAGGAGTCACTTCTCGCAATCGGAAGCATAACCGGGATAGCGCCAACCATTCATTCCGAAATCCGCAATTAACTGTTTGAGGAAATCGATGAAAACCTCGTTCGGGTCCGCGTGAGGTTGCGCTATTTAGTAGTAGCGGATGGTATTTGCGCGAGCGGCTTCATGCGTTTCAATAACTACGGATAACTACGAAACCAGCGAGCGCTATGAATCAACGCCGACGCTGACGATAGGGCGGCCTCTTTGTCGCGACTTATACACCGTGCTCGTAAGTATCCGCGCACGAACCTATTCAAGAAATATGCACTAGTATGTGGTGGCTCCGCGCGGCCGAAACGTCGGTGCGGCGGTGCATCAAGTCCGGAGAAGACCATGATTGCGCTTCGAAAACTGAATCTTGCCGTGTTGCTGTGGGCGCTGGTGTCGGGCGTCGCCTTTGCGGATACGGTGGCCTTGAAAGCGGATCTTGAGCCGTCGAGCGAAGTGCCGCCGCGAGTGAGTCACGGGCACGGCATGTTGAACGCCACGTTCGATACGTCGACCAAATCCTTGCAATGGACGATCACCTATGAAGGATTGAGCGGTCCGGTAACCGCCGCGCATTTCCATGGCCCCGCCCCGGTGGGGCAGAACGCCAAGCCTCAGGTGCCAATCGGAAAGGGCGCGCTTGGCAGCCCGATCAAGGGATCGGCGGCGCTCACCGAACAGCAGGTCACCGATCTGATGGCGGGGCAGTGGTACTTCAACATCCATACAGCACAAAATCCGATGGGCGAAATTCGCGGGCAGGTGTTGCCGGCGAACTAGGCAAGATGGAAGGCGCATCCGGCGGAGCGGGCGCTTTTCGAGATTTGAACCGGTCGCCCACCGCCACAGCTGCGAACGCACGTACCATGACGGGACACTATCGAAGGAGCGTGTCCCGATGAGTTGGCAAAGCGCACTCGCCTGCTGGATTTTGCGCAGACAGTTTCGGCCGCAAACCCTCAAGCCGCGCATCGATGTCGAGAAAGCGCGGGCGTTGACCGCCAAGCGCGTCTGGTCGCCGCGGGTTCCCGGCGGCTGGCGTCTGCGAGAGTTGTACGGGCCACATGATTGGCCGTTGCGTGGCGAGTGGATAGAGCGCTCCGGTGGCGCGCCGGCGTCCGGCACCGGACCGACCGTGCTGTATTGCCATGGCGGCGGCTATTACTTCTGTTCGCCACTCACCCATCGTTCGCTGGTGTTCGGCCTTGCAACGCGCGCTAACGCCCCGGTCTTTTCGCTCGATTACCGCCTCGCACCCGAACATCGCTTCCCAGCGGCGCTCGACGACGCCACCGCGGCCTATCGCCGGCTGGTCGTCGATGGCGCGCCGCCCGAGTCGATCGTCATCGCGGGCGATTCGGCGGGCGGCGGCCTCGCGCTCGCCACGTTGCTCGCGCTGCGCGACGCCGGCGACCCTATGCCGGCTGGCGGTCTGCTGTTCTCGCCGTGGACCGATCTGGCCGCCGCCGGCGCCAGCATCCGCACCAACGACAATCGCGATCCGATGTTCAGCGGCGCCGCGATCGGGCGGGCCGCGAAGGTCTATCTCGGCGACACGCCGGCCACGCATCCGTACGCTTCGCCGGTTTATGCCGACCTGCACGGTTTGCCTCCGCTCTTCATCATGGCGGGCAGCACCGAAGTGTTGCTGGACGACTCGCGGCGCGTCGCCGACAACGCGCGCGCGGCGGGCGTCGACTGCGAGTTCGAGGTGTGGAAGAAAATGCCGCACGTGTGGCCGCTGTTCACACCGTTCATCCCCGAAGCAAACCACGCGCTCGACGGCGCCGCGGCCTTCGTGCGGCGCGTGACGAATCGCGCCACGAACGCCGCTCAGCCGGCGAGCGCGATGTCGATCGTCTGATAGGCGGCCTCGACCGTTCCGTGGCCGTACTGCCTTTCCAGCCGGCGTACGGTGAAGTGCCCGTGCGCGACCTGCTGAAAGTGGTCGATAAACACGGTATTGACCATCGCGCCGAGCACGGCGCCGATCGCCGGAATCGACTTGGCGGCGATCTGTTCGCTCACCTGCACCGAAAAGCGTGCGGCGATCGTGTGAAGCAGGCGCAGCAAGGCTGCGGAGCCGTGCGCGGTGAAACCCTTCGTCGCGATTTCGGATGACGCTTTCGACACAGCCTGTGCAAGCGCGCCGCGCATGATGAAGTAACCGAAGTCGGCGTCGTCGTCGGCCGCGGAGGTGCCGCCCATGCCGAGCACCGTCAGACACTGCAGTTGCGTATCGATCGACGTCAGGTCCTCGCCCTCGCTGCGCGCGATGTCGCAGATCGAGCGGAACATCAGCGTGGTCGTGACCGGCAACTCGACGGGCAGCGCGAATAGCCCGAATGCGCCGCCGGCCGCGCCGGTGGTCGCCACGGCGAACTTGTGCAGCAGGTTGCTCGGCTTGTCGGGCACGGCGAGGGGCGCGATGCCGTCCTGCCGCCCCAACGTGCGCAACGCGATCGCGAGGCACTTGCGCAATGCCAGTTCCGTCGCATCGGTGATCTTTTCGTTGGCGAAAGCCGGCATGCGCGAGAGCAGCTTCTCCAACGGCGCACCGACGATGCTCGCCAGCTTCATCGCCAGCGCGGGGCTTTCCAGTTCATGTTTCGCGCGCCGCAGCGCGTTCAGGTCTTCGTCCGATAAGGACTGTGCTGCGAGCGAACTCTGCTCCATGTACCTCCCTGGCATCATTTGTTGACTATTCTTCAGTCGATAGTCCGTGCGCTAACGGCATCGTGCACGGTCCAGCTTAGAGCATTACCTCGTGGTATGATTCCCCATCGCTTGACGCGTCAACTGTTGCTCTATCAAAAATGGCTGTCCATACCGCTGCCCACCACTCGAGTGGGCAAGTCTTACCTTTTCGCGAATCGCTGCTGGCAATGCTCGGCATTTCCTTCGTCACGATGCTGGTCGCGCTCGACCAGACCGTGGTCGGCACAGCGTTGCCCACGATCGTCTCCGAACTCAAAGGCTTCGAACTCTATGCATGGGTCGCGACGTCGTATCTGCTGACCTCCGTGATTACCGTGCCGATCTTCGGCCGTCTTGGCGACTACTACGGGCGCAAGCCCTTCGTGATCGCCTCGATCGTCGTGTTCACGGGAGCGTCGGTGCTGTGCGGCGCCGCCGACAGCATGCTGTTCCTCGTGCTTGCGCGCGGTCTCCAGGGCATCGGCGGCGGCATGCTGGTCGGCACGGCCTTCGCCTGCATCCCTGACCTTTTCCCTGACTCCGTTGTGCGTTTACGCTGGCAGGTGCTGATGAGTTCGGCATTTGGTATCGCGAACGCGGTGGGGCCGTCGCTCGGCGGCTTCCTCACGCAGTACTACGGCTGGCGCTCGGTGTTTTATGTGAATCTGCCGGTCGGCTTGCTGTCGCTGTTTTTCGTCTGGCGTTTCCTGCCGCATCTGCGGCATGTGGAGCACGAGGGCAAGATGCGGCTCGACTGGCCGGGCGCGGTGCTGATCGCGGTCGCGCTCGGCTCGCTGCAATTATTCGTCGAGTTGCTGCCGAAACATGGCGCCACCTTCGGCGCGTTCGCGCTGCTTGCATTGAGCATCGCGTCGGCTTATGCACTGTGGCAGTGGGAAAAGCGTTGCCCGACCGCGCTCCTGCCGGTCGACATGTTCCGCAATCGCAGCCTCGCCGCGCTCTTCACGCTAGCGGTACTCGGCGGCTTCACGATGTTCTCACTGCTGTTCTACGCGCCGTTGCTGTTCCAGGGCGGCTTCGGGATGTCGCCGAAAGAAGCGGGACTCGTCATTACGCCGCTCGTGGTGTTCATCACGATCGGCAGCATCGCCAACGGGCGCATCGTCTCGCGCGTGCGCAATCCAAATCTGATGCTGTACGTCGGCTTTGCGCTGGTGGCGCTCGCCTGCCTCGGCATGGTCGTGGCGACCCGTTCCATGCCGCAATGGCTGCTGATGTCGTTCATGATGCTCGGCGGCCTCGGCCTCGGTTTCGTGATGCCGAACCTGACCATCTTCGCGCAGCAGACGGCCGGCCGCGAACATCTCGGCATCGCCACGGCGCTGCTGCAGTCGCTGCGGATGATCGGCGGCATGATCGGCACGGCGCTTACCGGCACGCTGGTGAGCCACATGTACGCGAGCGGCGTGCGCAGCGCGCTGGAAAACGATCGCGCGTCGCAATGGTTCGCCGATCTGGGCGATCCGCAAATCCTGATCAATCGCGACGCGCAAGGCAGCTTGCTCGGCCAGTTGGCGCATGCCGGCCACAACGGCGCGATGCTGCTGGAAAGCGCGCGCGAGGCGCTCGTCGCGGCGATTCATCAAGGTCTTGCTCTGGCGGCGATCATCGCCGTGGTGTCGGTGTGGCAAAGCCGCCGCGTGCCGCCGATCAAGCTCCATCGCAAGCTCGAGCCCGTGATTCACGCGGACTGATTTTCAGACTTACCGTTTTACTGACAGATCATGGAAGAACAGGACCGCGTCGCCGTCATGCAGCAATTCGGCCGCACTTATCGGGCGTTCATGTCGGCATTCGAGGCGCACGTCGGCCACCCATTGCCGCGCTGGCGCATTCTGCTTGCGTTGCACGAGCAGGCGGGCGAGTCGTCGCAGAAGCGGCTGGTCGAGCGCTTGCGTGTCGATCCGGGCGCGCTCACGCGGCAGTTGAAAACGCTGGAAGGCTTGGGCTGGATTGCTCGCAGCATGGATACGCGCGATAACCGCGTGACCAATGTGCGCTTGACCGAAGCGGGATTGTCGGCGACTGAAGCGAGCCTGCCGCGCCGCAATGCATTTCTGCACGACACCATGGCCGCGCTGCCGGACGATGCGCTGAGCGCGCTGTCCGGCGCGTTGAAGATGCTGGAAGCGCGGATCGGTGAAGTGGCGGCCACGGCGGGTGTCATGGGTCCGGCTGCTTCTGCGCAGGCGCCTGAAGCGGCGGCGAACAACCCGGCGTCCCAACTGCCGTAACCACCGCGAATACAGCCGCCCCACGCGGCTCATCGGCCGCGGATGGCGCGCCACGTTGCCGTGAAGCGCGCCGTTTGCATCAAGATCAGAAGAATGTTTCGATCACCTCGGTAACGCGATACGCCGGATCGACCACCAGCACCTGACGCCACTTGTCGAACGTCAAACACGGGTGCGAAATGTCGAACGCGATCATGTCGCCCACCTTGAGATCGGCGCCTGCGGGAATCCGCAGATACGCGTGCTGATCCATCAAGCCGAAAATCTCCCAACCTTCGCTCGCTGCGACGTCGCGTGGCGCTTCGTTGCCCGGACGATAGTGGCGCGCCGGTTCCGGCATGCCGGCGTCGAACGCGGAGTCGCGCTTGCCCAAACCGATGATCGCGCGATCCGGCTCGGGAATCGACTGCACATACGCCCACAGTTGCAACGCGGGAAGCAAGCCTTCGCCCATTTTCTTCGCGACCGGATTGCGCGCGAAGATATCCGTCTGCGCCTTGCGGTAGATGCCGACGTCGTGCGTCAGATAGCAGCCCGGACGCAGCACGACCTCGACCTTGCCGGTTTCCGAGGCCTTCACGAATTCTTCCGCGACCACGTCGTACCACGCCGAACCCGCGCCCGACAACACCGCGGGCGTACGCGCAAACCGCCCTTCGTCGACGAGCTTACGCGTGACCGCAACAGCGCTTTGCAGGAACGCGCGCACTTCGTGTTCTTCCTTTAGCACGCCTTCGTACAACTCGACGCCCGCCAGCTTCAGTATGTCCGGATAGCGCGCGATCGCGGCGAGCACCGCGTTGCGCTGCGCTTCGTCGCGCACGCCGGTGCGGCCGCCCGGCACGCCGAGTTCGAGCAGCACTTGCAGTGGCTTGCGCACCGACGTGAAAAACTGGCCCAACTGCTCGACGCCTTCGACCGAATCGACGAGGCAGAAGAATTCGAAATCCGGGTCGCTCAGCAACTCGGCGACCATCATCATGTTGCGCCGGCCAACCAGCTGATTGGCCATCAAAATCCGTGATACACCGCCGTGATATGCCGCGCGCACCTGGTGCGCGGTGGCGAGCGTGATGCCCCACGCGCCGGTTTCCAGCTGACGGCGAAACAGTTGCGGCGCCATGGTGGTCTTGCCGTGCGGCGCGAGCTTGACGCCGTATTCCGCGACGAACGCCTGCATCCACTTCAGGTTATGTTCCACGCGGTCCGCGTACAGCACCGCAGCGGGCAGGCTCACGTCTTCGTTCAGCAGGTTCCACTCGAGGCGCGTCGCATCCGTGAGTTGGATACTGGTGCCTGGAACCATGCCCAAGCCCTTGCTATAAGGATCAATCGTTGCGCCCTGATAGTTTGTAACTTTCATGTCGCCCAGCTCCATCGTCCGGTTAAATTGAATCAAATTTGACTTTACCATGTTACCGAAAGTACGATGACTGAAGAAATGTTATTTAGTACCACGGCTTGGCGGGGGCTTTTGTAAGCCTTCGCGCGGCACCCCGCTCCCAGCAATGAACTTAACCGCCGAACCGCTCGCTTTCGACATCGTCGCTCGCATCGCCGAATGCGCGCCGGAACTGCGCTCGGCCGAACGCAAGGTCGCCGCGCTGATTCTCGACGATCTCACAGGCGCCTCGCGCGCCAGCATCGGCGCGCTCGCGCAGCAGGCGCAGGTGAGCGTCGCGACCGTGACGCGCTTTGCCAAGGCGGTCGGTTGCCGCGACGTGCGGGAGTTGAAGCTGCGGCTCGCGCAGGCCGCCGCGGTCGGCCAGCGGTTTCTGCAGCCCGGCAGCCCCACCGGCGCGCCCGAGCCGATCGCCACCCGCGTGTTCGACGAATTGCAGACCGCACTTGCGCATAACCATCAACTGCTGCGCCAGGCGCCGCTCGGCGAAGCGGCCGCCGCCTTGCGCGCGGCGCGGATGATCTACGTGTTCGGCATGGGCGGCGGTTCGACCGCTTTGGCCGACGAGATGCGCTTCAGGCTGGTGCGTCTCGGCCGGCCCGTCGCGACCTATCAGGACGGCTTGCTGCAGCGCATGGTGGCGAGCACCGTGTCGCGCGACTGCGTGGTGATCGCGCTGTCCACCACGGGGCGCGTGCCCGAGATGGTCGAGAACTGCAAGATCGCGCGCAGCTACGGCGCGACCGTGATCGCGCTGACCGCGCCGGCGTCGCCGCTCGCGAAGCTCGCCGAGTGGGTGATTCCGATCGTCGCGTTCGAGACCGATTTCATTTACAAACCGTCGTCGTCGCGCTACGCGATGATGATGGCGCTCGATGTGCTCGTCACCGAACTTGCCGTCAGTCAGGGTGACGAGAGCCGCGAATTGCTGCGCCGCATGAAGCACGCGCTCGACGCGCACCGCGGCGGCGGCGATCGACAACCGTTAGGAGACTGATCCATGCATTCGCATCCCGAAGCCGCCGACACGCTGATCGTCGGCGCGCAACTGTATGACGGCACGGGCGCGCCGCCTGTCGAGCGCGACGTCGCCATCCGCGACGGCCACATTGTCGCGATCGGCAATCTGTCGAACTGGCTCGCCGAAGAGGTGATCGAGGCCGAGGGCCGCGCGTTGGCGCCGGGTTTCATCGACGTCCATACGCACGACGACACGCACGTGATCCGTTCGCCGCAAATGCTGCCGAAGATCACGCAGGGCGTGACGACGGTGATCGTCGGCAACTGCGGGATCAGCGCGTCGCCGGTTTCGCTGAAGGGTGATCCGCCCGATCCGATGAATCTGCTCGGCGAGCGCGACGCGTTTCAATATCCGACTTTTGCCGCCTACGTCGAAGCGGTGAACGCCGCGCGTCCCGCGGTGAATGTGGGCGCATTGATCGGGCACACCGCATTGCGCAGCAACCAGATGGACCGGCTCGACCGCGCGGCCACGCCGCGGGAAATCGAAGGCATGCGCGCGCAACTTGAAGAGGCGTTGTCGAACGGCGCGCTGGGTCTGAGTTCCGGCCTCGCGTACGGTTCGGCGTTCTCCGCGCCGACCGAGGAAGTGATGGCGCTCGCCGAACCGCTCGCCGCCGCCGGCGCGCTGTATACGACACACATGCGCACCGAATTCGACGCGATTCTCGACGCAATGGATGAAGCGTACCGCGTGGGCCGTCACGCGCACGTGCCGGTGGTGATTTCGCATCTGAAATGCGCGGGTCCGTCGAACTGGGGACGCAGCGAGGAGGTGCTGAAGTCGCTGGAAGGCGCGCGGCGCATGCAGCCGATCGGCTGCGACTGCTATCCGTACAACCGCAGTTCATCGACGCTCGACCTGAAGCAGGTGACGGGCGACATCGACATCACGATCACGTGGTCCGAGTCACATCCCGAGATGGCGGGCAAGCTGGTGAAGGAAATCGCCGCCGAGTGGGGCGTCACGCAGCAGGAAGCCGGCAAGCGCTTGCAGCCGGCGGGCGCGGTTTATCACAACATGTCCGAGGAGGACGTCCGCCGCATCCTGTCGCATCCCGCGACGATGGTCGGCTCTGACGGTTTGCCGAACGATCCGCTGCCGCATCCGCGCCTGTGGGGCGCGTTTCCGCGCGTGCTCGGCCACTATTCGCGCGATGCCGGCTTGCTGCCGCTCGAAGAGGCAGTGCGCAAGATGACCAGCCTGTCGGCGCGTCGCTTTGGTCTCGCGCAGCGCGGCGAGGTGCATATCGGCTATCACGCTGACCTGGTGTTGTTCGACCCCGCCAAGGTGCGTGACGCCGCGACGTTCGAGAAGCCGCAGCAGGCGGCGGACGGCATCGACGCGGTGTGGGTGAATGGCGTGTTGTCGTACCGTGACGGCGAAGTCACAGGCGAGCGGGCGGGCAAATTCGTGGCGCGTGGTGCGGCGTCGAAAGGCGACGCGCACGGCGCGTTTTGATTTTTTGATGGATCGCGGCGTGCGGCGGTTTTCTCCGGCGCGCGCGGACTTTTTTTGAGGAGTTGAACGATGAAGCGATATGGCGTTGAAGGCGGGAAGGGAACGGGCGGTCAGCATATGCCCTTTGCTCGGGCAGTTGAAGCGGATGGCTGGCTGTTCGTGTCCGGGCAGACGCCGATGGAAAACGGCGAAGTGATCAACGGCGGGATCGTCGAGCAATCGCACAAGGCGATTCAGAACGTGTTCGCTATCTTGAAGGAAGCCGGCTATGGGGCGGAGCATGTGGTCCGCTGCGGCGTGTGGCTCGATGATCCGCGCGATTTCGCGTCGTTCAACAAGGTGTTTCGCGAGTACTTCGGCGAGAATCCGCCTGCGCGAGCTTGTGTCGTTTCTTCGATGGTGATCGACTGCAGAGTCGAGGTTGATTGCGTCGCTTATAAGAAGCCTTCTGCATAAAGGCTTTTCCGTTCGCCGCAGGCGTTAATTTAATCATCACCTGCGACGAACCGGACACCAGGCGGCCAGTTTATTGCCGCGCCAGCCGCATATTGTCCGGCATCGGTAAATTGAAATTCGTCCGGAACGGATTGATGTCCAGCCCGCCGCGCCGCGTGTAGCGCGCATAAACCGCGAGCTTCACCGGGCGGCAGGCCTTCAGCACGTCGATAAAAATCCGCTCGACGCACTGCTCGTGAAACCCAGTGTGATTCCGATACGAGATGATGTAGCGCAGCAAGCCCGCGTGATCGATCTGCGGGCCAACGTAATGAATCTGCACGCTGCCCCAATCGGGCTGTCCCGTCACCGGGCAATTCGACTTCAACAGGTTGGAAAACAAAGTCTCTTCAACCGGCGCTTCATCCAGCGCTGCTTTCAGCAGAGATGCGTCCGGCTGATAAACGTGCGCATCCAGATCCAGCCGATCCAGCGACAGGCCCTCAAACTCTTCCATTTGCAACTTGCCGAACTCATACGGCGCCGTCAGATGAACGGAAACCGTCGCGCCGCAGGAAGCGGACACGTCCCGTTTGATCGTTTCCCGCACCACGTCCATCGACTCGAAAGCCGTCTGCGCGAATGACCCAAGATAAAGCTTGAACGACTTCGACTCGACGATATTCGGCGAATCAGCCGGCACGAAAAAAGTCGCCACTGCAATTTGCGGCTTGCCGCGTGCGTTCAGCCAGGACAGCTCATAAGCGTTCCAGATATCCGTGCCGAAAAAGGGCAGTTGCGCACTGATCCCGATCGCCTCGCGCGCATTTTTGCGCGCGATCGGGAACAGCAACGAAGCGTCGTATTGTTCGGTGTAAGCGGAAGGCTTACCCAGCGGTGACTGTTCAGGTGTCATGATGCGTTCACGATGCCACTCATCACGTGCCCCGTCGCCGTCACGACGCGGGCCGATTCGCAATGGCCGATTTGGTCGTCGAAGAAAAAGTCCGGCTCGAACTCGCGCAGGAATGCGCTCTTGTCGAGGCCGCCGAGGAACATCGCTTCGTCGATTTCGATGTTCCACGCCATCAAGGTGCGGATCGCGCGCTCATGCGCGGGGGCCGAGCGCGCCGTCACCAATGCCGTACGAATATGCATCGGCGCGGCTTCGTCCGCGAGTTTTTGCAGCCGGTGCAGCGCTTCGAGCAGCGGCTTCAAAGGCCCGTCCGCGAGCGGCAGATCCTTGTTGTGAATCTCGTGGCCGACGAATGCGCGCAAGCCGTCTTTCTGGAACACGCGCTCGGCTTCGTCCGAAAACAGCACGGCGTCGCCGTCGAATGCAATGCGGATTTCGTCGGGATACTTGCTCGCCATTTTCGCCGATTCGGGCAGGACGCGCGCGGCCGGGAAACCGGCGGCCAACGCGTCGCGCACGTCGTCCTGATTCGCGGACAAAAACAGCGACGCATTCAGCGGCTTCAGATAGCCGAACGGCGCGCGTCCGCGTGTGAAGACACCGCGCTCGATCGCGAGGCCGTGCTCGCGGCATGAATGAAACGCGCGCAGTCCGCTGATCGGATCACTGCGCGACAGGATCACCACTTCCACACGATGGCCGCCGGCGTTCAACGCCAACAGCTTGCGAATCAGCGGAAACGCCACGCCCGGTTTGGCGGGGACGGTCAGGCGATCGCGCTGCAACGCTTCATACGTTTGCAGGTTGCCTTCCTCGTACACGCGGTTCTCTTCCTCGAAGTCGAACAGCGCGCGCGACGAGATTGCCACCACCAGTTTGTCGACAAGCGAAAGAGCCATCTGCGCGTTTCAGTCCTATAAGATCAGGCGAGGAATAAGCGATATACCGGATTGCCGGTCTCTTCCCAGTACGGATAACCGAGCGTCGCGAGAAAGCGTTCGAACTCGCTGTTCTCGCTGTCGGGCACCTGAATGCCGACGAGGATCGAACTGTAGTCCGCGCCCTGATTGCG
>DASPZL010000162.1:0-4935 GCA_035636295.1 Paraburkholderia sp. | reverse complement strand
ATATCCGTTTGACGCCCGAAGGCAATGCAGTGCTGCGCGGCCTTGGCGTGAAGTAACGCGCGCCGCCGGCTGACTCGCAAGCTGGCTGTGCGCGAATTGCTTGATATTCGTTGAACTCGCCATCTCCGGCGCCTGGATCTCCACCCGCTTCATATACGCCCCGGCCGGCTCATGCCTGCCACACGCCGTACCCCGCTTCACGCAAGCCGATCGCCAACTCCACTTCCATATCCTGTGCGCCGCGGTAAGGCATTGGATTGAACACTTCATACAACTCGGGCACGAGGCGCAAGCCGTAATCGCGCACATAGCGATTGGCCTGAATCCCGGCCTTGTGCCGGTCGAATCGCAGATCCGGGTCCAGCCCCGTCATTCCCACATACACGCAAGGCTTGTCGAACCGGTAGTCCGGATTCGCGCGGCGAAAGCGCGCCTCGCTCCAGACCTTGTCGTCGAGCGCGACGACGTACACGTAGTAGTGATGCTTGCGACGGGCCATGTGCGGCGGCTCAGCTCCGCGAAGTTCCGTGCAGCAGCATCCGGTACTCAGTCGGCGTGACGCCGACGGTCGCCTTGAATTGCCGCGTAAAGGCGCTGTGATCGGTATAGCCGCAGAGCGCGGCGACGTCGGTGACCTTGTCGTGCGAGACCAGCAGCGCCGTGGCGGCGTCGAGCCGTGTTTTCAGCAGCACCTGGCGCGGGGTCAAGTGAAACACCTTGTGAAAGTAGCGCTCAAGTTGCGCGACCGACATATCGGCCATCGCGGCGAGCTGTTTCAGATTCAACGGCTGCACGTAGTTTTCCTGGATCGACTGCACCACCGCTGCAAGCCGGCTGTACGCGGGGTGACTGCTTTCGTCCGCTTTCAGATCGCGCGAAATGCCGGCCAGGCCGACCACGTTCCCTGAAGGATCGCGCAACGGCTGCTTGCAGGTCAGACACCAGCCCGGCTGGCGGCCCGGATACAGATGCAGCTCCAGTTGATCGATCATCTGGTTGCCGACGTTGATGACCGCCTTGTCCTGCGCGGTGTAGATACGGCCGAAGCGGCGCGGGAATACGTCCTCGGCGGTCTTGCCGAGCAGCGCGGCCTTTTCCTTGAAGCCGCAGCGCGAGGCCAGCGTGCGATTGACCAGCGCGTAGCGCGCCTCAGTGTCCTTGACGAAGAACACGACGTCCGGCATTGCGTCGAACACGGGCTCGAGCAGCGTGAAGTGCGACAACATGCCGGACAGCGTTGCGTCGCCCGGTTCGAGCGGATGAGCCAGCGAGTTCATCATGCGGGTTCCGTGGTCGGTGCGGTTGCAGCCAGAGCGTTTCACCTGTGCCGACGATTATAGGGCCGCGCGGCTGCCGACAATATCCAGAGGATATCCGGACGCCGATGTCATTCAGCCGGCGGAGGTTCTTCGCTCGCCGCCATCAACGTGCTGATTTGCGCGGGACTGAATGGCGGCCGCGGGGCGGCGGCCGGCCAGCCGAAGTACACGTTCGCCGCCGCCCCGCAGATTCTTCCCTGGCAGGCACCCATCCCGCAACGGGTATGCAGCTTGGCCTCGCGCCAGTCCGGATAGGCGCGCACTTCGCCGATGCTGACGTCTTCGCAACGACAAAGCAGCGTGGCGTCGGCGGGCGGTGCGCGCGCGGCGTCCCGTAATGCAAAGGCCGTTTCGACACGGCGGCCGAAGCGGCGCCATCGCGCTCGCTGTGCGTGCAGCACAGCACGGCTCGCGGCAGAGCCGCTTGCGGAAAGTCCCGCGAGTTCGCCTTCCACGCCGGCCAGTTCCGCGCCGCCGATACCGGTGCATTCACCCGCCGCCAATACACCATCGACCGACGTCCGCTGCTCGCCATCGACGACGATCTCGCCCGCTTCGTTGATCGCGCAGCCGAGCGCCTGTGCAAGCGTGACGTTCGGCACGAGTCCATAGCCGCAGGCAACACGGTCGCAATCGAGCGTCACGTCGTGCCGGCCGCGCCGGATTGTCACCCGCTCGACGCACCCTTCGCCGTGCGCCTCTTGCACGATGCTGCTGGTCCAGTAACGCAACCCCGCGAAACCGCGCGTCATGCCAACGGCCTGGCGCAGCTTCGCCGGCTCGCTTAATAACGAAGCGCCAAAGCGCGCGACCTCGAAAGCCGACGCCTGCTCCACCACCGCCATCACTCGCGCCCCAGCCGCGCGCGCGGTGGCGAGCGCCGCGATCAGCAATGGACCGCTGCCGGCAATCACGATCCGTTCGCCGCGCACGGGCATGCCGCCTTTGATGAGCGCCTGCAGCGCGCCCGCACCTGTCACGCCGGGCAAGGTCCAGCCCGCGAACGGCAAGAGCCGCTCGCGCGCGCCGGTCGCGAGAATCAAACGCTCGTACGTGATGCAGACACCGCCGTGCCCGGCCGATTCGAGCAGCAAGCCACGCGAGCCCAATGGCGCGATCACGCGAATCGACGAAAAATGCGTGACGTTGTTTCGCTTATCCAAGGCAGCGAGCAGCGTCCGCAGCGGTGTTTGCGGTGGATGGCCCGGACCTTGTCTCCAGATCTGGCCGCCCGCGCGCGGGTTGTCGTCGAGTAGCGCGACGGTCGCGCCCTCGCGCGCCGCCGCGTGCGCCGCGTTCAACCCGGCCGGACCGGCGCCGACCACGACGATATCGAAGTGATGCTTCATCGCGCGTTTGTCCCATCAGGGATACTAACGATCTGACCTTCGCGGCACAGTGTCTGACACGCCAGTACGTGGGCGCGGCCATCGATCGTCACGCGGCACTCCTGGCACACGCCCATGCCGCACAGTTCGGCGCGAGGCTGACCGCTGACCGAAATCCGCGTGCCCTTCACGCCCGCGAGAACGAGCGCCGCGGCCACGGTCGTACCGATTTCGACTTCGATGCTTCGCTCGCCGACCGTCAAGCGAATGCGCGTCGCGCCGGTGCTAACCATGGGCTACCTTCTGCGCAAAACGGGCGGGCAGATAAGGCTCGACAGGAATCGGCGCGGCGCTCGCCGTGATCTGCGCGGCGAGCAGCCTGGCGGTGGCGAGCGCGGTCGTCACACCCAGACCTTCGTGGCCGACCGCGAGCCAAACGCCAGGCGCGAAATCGCCGGCCGGACCGATCAGCGGCATCCCATCCGGCGACGCCGCGCGAAAACCCGTCCACGCGCGAACGCCATTGAGCGTCGGCAGCACCGGCAGGTAGCGCGCGGCGCATTGCAGCATCCGCGCGAGTATGGGCATCTCGACGGCGGGATCGGTGGTGTCGAACTGGCGCGACGAGCCGATCAGCAATTGCCCCGTGGGCCGCGGTTGCGCATTGAACGCCACCGAGGTGCCCGCCGCGTGATGCGCGCTCTTGATGTAGCCGAGTTCGAGTAACTGATGGCGAATCAGCGAGGGATAGCGGTCGGTGATCAGCAGATGACCTTTCTTCGGTTGCAAGGGCAGCGAGCGCACCAATTGCTGTGCGCCCAGACCGTTGGCGACGATCACATGCGCCGCGCTGATGCGTTCGCCACCTTGCAGCGTCACGCCGTCCGCGCGGACCGCTGTAACCGGCGTGCGAAGCCGCAAGCTGATATTCGCCGCCGCGGAAGATTGCGTCAGCAGCCATTCGGCGACAGTGGGCGCGTACACGATGCTGTCGTGTTCGACGCGCAAACCGCCCGCCATCGACGCCGCCAATGCCGGCTCGCACGCCCGCAACGCGGACGCGTCGAGCAGTTGCGCGCCAATGCCCTGCGCTTCGAACGCCGCATGCATGGCGCGGGCGGCTTGCCATTCTTCGTCGTCGGCGGCGACCCAGAGCGTGCCGCAGCGCGCGAACGCGTCGCGCGTGCGCAGCTGCGGCGCGAGTTGCAGCCACAAGTCCCGCGAGTAACGGCTCAACGCGAATTCCGCCGGCGAGTCGTTCATCACGACGATGTGGCCCATGCCCGCCGCCGTTGCGCCGCCGCCGATGCCATGCGCGTCGAGCACCTCGACCTGCATGCCGAGCGCGGCCAACTCCGCCGCGCAGGCCGCGCCGACAATGCCGGCGCCGACGATCAGCGCATCCGCCGTCATACGGTGCGGATGCCCCACGCGAACGGATCGCGCTCGTCGAAGCAGATGCGTCCTTCGGCCATGATGTGCGCGTGGCCGGTGATGGTCGGGATCACCGCAACGCCATCGTCTGCGTGACGATAGCTCGCCTCGAACACGCTGCCGATAATGCTCTCCTGCCGCCACACCGCGCCTTCGGCCAGTTTGCCGTCGGCGGCGAGACAGGCGACTTTCGCGCTGGTGCCGGTGCCGCATGGCGAGCGGTCGTACGCGTTGCCGGGGCAAAGCACGAAGCTGCGGCTGTGGATGCCGTCACGCGAACCGGGTCCGAAGAGTTCGATGTGGTCGATCAAGGCGCCGTCCGCGCCGGTGATGCGTTGCGCGATCAGCGCGTCGCGAATTGCAGAGCTGAAGACGGTCAGCTCTGCAATATGGGACGCCTCCAGCGCGTGCCCATGTTCGGCGACGAGAAAAAACCAGTTGCCGCCCCAGCCGATGTCGCCGCTCAATACGCCGTAACCCGGCACGTCCACCTGCACGGCTTGCCGGTAGCGATAAGCCGGCACGTTGCGCACGGCGACGCTGCCGTCCTCGTTGAGCGTCGCCTCGACGATGCCGACCGGCGTCTCGATCCGATGACGTCCCGGTCCGATCCGCCCCATATGCGCGAGCGAAACGACGAGTCCGATCGTGCCGTGCCCGCACATGCCCAGATAGCCGACGTTGTTGAAGAAGATCACACCGGCCGCGCACGTGGGGTCGTCCGGTTCACAGAGCAGCGCGCCCACCACGACGTCCGAGCCGCGTGGTTCGGTGACGATGCCGGCGCGCCAGTCGTCGAAGCGTGTGCGCAATACGTCGAGACGTTGCGCCAGCGTGCCGCTGCCGAGATCCGG
>DASPZL010000161.1:0-3870 GCA_035636295.1 Paraburkholderia sp. | reverse complement strand
GAAAAGATGGAAATGCCGGAAGACAAGATCCGCAAGATCATGAAGATCGCGAAGGAGCCGATCTCCATGGAAACGCCGATCGGTGACGACGACGATTCGCATCTGGGCGACTTCATCGAAGATACGAACACGGTTGCGCCGGCGGACGCGGCATTGCATGCCAGCATGCGCGACGTCGTGAAGGACGTGCTCGACTCGCTGACGCCGCGCGAAGCGAAGGTGCTGCGCATGCGTTTCGGTATCGAGATGAGCACCGATCACACGCTCGAGGAAGTCGGCAAGCAGTTCGACGTGACGCGTGAACGGATCCGTCAGATCGAGGCGAAGGCGCTGCGCAAGCTGCGTCATCCGAGCCGTTCGGACAAGCTGAAGTCGTTCCTCGAAGGGAATTGACCGAAGCTCGCGACGTGCGGCTGGCGATCTAGCGCTTTGAAAGGGGCCTTCAGGTTGTTTCGCGTCAGCGAAGCGGTTGCGGAGGCCCCTTTTTCGTGTAGTATGTCGGCCAATCAGCGAATAGGCCCGGCCTTGAAGACCGGGTCTTTTTCCTTGGGGCCGGACGCCGTGCTGGTTGCAGGCAGCGGACTCATAATCCGCCTCCGAAAGGACACCGTCGGTTCGACTCCGACCCGGCCCACCATTTGTTGTTCCAGCATGTTCCCAGACGTTCTGTCTGAATCTCCCAAATCCTTGTTGGACCGGCACTTCCGCTCATTCTTCGTGCTCGAGACGGTTATGCCGACTCCGCGATTATGCCGCGTCATGCATGCGCGTGACGGTGGGTACGGTCTTTCGTGATTGCTGTGTCGGCATAACAGTATGATTTCTCAGGCTGGCTATCTCGCTGGCCAGGAGAGATCAAGTGAAGGCGACACGCACAGTCAGCGAATCCGGCGGGCTGCCGGCCCGTCACATTGATGCATTTCTTGATCGTCTACGCGCGGCACACTATTCCGAGGTAACGCTTCGCAAGAAACGAAGCGTCCTGTGTACGTTCTCTGGGTGGATGAAGAGCAGGAACATCGACCTGATTGATCTCGATGAGTCTGCCGCGACTCGTTTTATGAGGCGCCTGATCGACGCCCCACGAGACCGCGTCCAGCGCGAGCGTGCCACATTACGGCAGTTCCTCGCCTATCTGCGTGCCGAAGCCATCGTGCGCTCGCCGACGTTGGGCGGCCAATCCGCGATTGCGCACATCTATGGCCGATACCTGGATCATCTGAGGCACGATCGTGGACTCGCGAAGAACTCGCTGCTTGTCTACGGGCCTTTCATTCGCGACTTTCTCGACAGCCATGCGGCCGGCGACGGAAGTATATTGCCCGATGCATTTGACGCAGTAACGATCCGGAATCACCTTCTTGCCCGCAGCAAAGGGCGGTCGTCGGAGTACACGCGGCTGATGGCAGTTGCGCTTCGTTCGTTCTGCCATTTCCTCTTTCTGCCCGGCAATACGGCACGGGACCTGTATGAGTCAGTGCCCTCAGTTCGTAAGTGGCGACAGTCAACTGTGCCGACGTTCCTCACGCCTGAGCAGCAAGAAGCTCTTATTGCAACTGCAGACCGGTCGACTCCGTGCGGTCGCCGTGACTATGCAATCCTGCTGTTGCTAGCGCGGCTCGGTCTACGTGCCGGAGAGATCGTCGCAATCGAGCTTGACGACATTCACTGGCGTTCGGGAGAACTCGTCGTTCATGGCAAGGGGCGAATGGTCGAGCATGTCCCCCTTCCATCGGAGGTTGGAGAAGCAATCGCAATATACCTCTGCGATGGTCGCGGAGGCGCGCGCGGATCCGCGACGGCGCACCGCGTCGATCGGCGTGTACACGCATGTGCGCGATCGCTGGGGGATTTTTTACGACCAGCCTATTGTCCTCAACGAGCGGCAGGCGGGCGTCGCGATCGAGGGTGTGATCCGGCAGAGCAGCACCGATGACGTGACCTTGCGCGCTGTGGATACCCATGGGTATACCGATTTCGCGATGAGCCAGTCCCGGCTGCCCGGCTTTGACCTCTGCCTGCGGCTTGCGCATCTGCGAGACCGGCGCCTGCATGTGCCGGTCGGTCATCCGATCCCCGCGGATCTGGTGGCGATCAGCGATTGCGATGTGCTCGTCGACGCGATCGAGGCGATCCGGGACGGTCTGGTACGCGTCGCCGCTTCCGTGCAGAGCGGTCATTGCACCGCCGTGCAGGCGTTCACGCGGCTTGGTTCGGCCGCACGCGGACTTTGATAATCGTCAGGAGTGCGCTTCAGGCGCCGCGTAACCTCTCGACGGGAGACCCCGTCGCGGCGATCTCCAGGGCGGCTGCTCCCACTGGCAGTACGGTGTACCCATGCGTCTCATTGATGATCTCCGCTGCCGACAGATAGAACGCCAGCAGGGCAGTCACCAGACCGAGGTAACCTCCGGCGTGGTGCAACCACACAAGGCCGGTCCATTCGCTCGCTGCAAGCACGAAGAAAGTGATCCACAAAGACAGAAACACGAGTTGAAGCGCGCGCGGCGCATGCCATGTCGCGACCCACATATAAAGCGTGAACACGCCCCACAGGAACAGATACCAACCGATGAACGCTGCAGGCACAGTACCGTGCAGGAACAGCACGAAGAGGGCGAGCGACCACCAGAACGCACCGTAGCTTAGAAAGGCCGTCGCGCCGAACGTATTGCCTCGCGGTATTTCCATGAGTCCGGCGAGCGCCTGCGCGGTACCGCCATAAGCGAAGGCGACGGCCAGCACCATGCCCATCGAATTGCCGCTGAACCAGCCGGCGTTGATCATACTGAGCAGCCAGGTCGTCAAAGCAAAACCGGCGAGGCCGAGTGAAGCGGGATTAGGGGCTTTGATATTCATGATGAATTCCTCATGCAAACAGAAATGGACGTCGATTGCGCGGCTGTCTTTAAGACGCGCGCCGCGCAACGGTCACATCGCAATCGAACGCCAAACCGCTCAGATCGAATCGGCGAACTGGGAAATCACGGCAGGATTTTCGACGGTCGACGTGTCCTGTGAAATCGCTTCGCCTTTCGCGACTGAGCGCAACAGGCGGCGCACGACCTTGCCGGAGCGCGTCTTGGGCATTGCGTCGCCGAAACGGATGTCTTTCGGTTTTGCGATCGGACCGATTTCCTTGGCGACCCAGGCGCGCAACTCGTCCGCTACGCGCTTTGCCTCAGTGCCGGTGGGCCGTGCCGTTTTCAGAACGATGAAGGCGACGATGGCTTCTCCGAACGTTTCATCCGGACGCCCGACGACCGCGGCCTCGGCGACGAGCGGATTGGCCGCCAGCGCCGACTCGATTTCCATCGTGCCCATCCGGTGGCCGGACACGTTCAGCACGTCGTCGATACGACCCGTGATCGTGAAGTAGCCTGTGTCCCGGTCGCGAATCGCGCCGTCGCCGGCGAGGTACAGCTTGCCGCCGAGTTCGTCGGGGTAATAGCCGTTGCGAAAGCGCTCAGGATTGCCCCAGATGGTGCGGATCATCGACGGCCACGGCTTGCGGATGACGAGCACGCCGCCTTGTCCGTTGGCCACTTCGTGGCCGGTTTCGTCGACGATCGCCGCATCGATGCCAGGCATCGGCAGCGTGCACGATCCCGGCACGAGCGGGGTGGCGCCCGGCAGCGGTGAGATCATGTGGCCGCCTGTCTCGGTCTGCCAGAACGTGTCGAGCACCGGACAGCGGCCGCCGCCGACGTGTTCAGCGTACCAGTTCCAGGCGCTTGGGTTGATCGGTTCGCCGACCGTGCCGAGGATGCGCAGGCTGCTCAGGTCGAAGCTGCGCGGATGCACAGCGCCATTAGCGTCGGCGGTCTTGATGAGAGACCGGATGGCGGTCGGCGCGGTGTAGAAGATGCT
>DASPZL010000160.1:0-3894 GCA_035636295.1 Paraburkholderia sp. | reverse complement strand
ACGAGGGCGCAGAGGCGCCGGACACGACGCTGACCACCGGTGGGCAGGGGCTGGCCGGCATCGGCCGTCAGTTGCTCGAAGCGCCCGGCAGCGAGGCGCGGCAAGCGCTCATGCGCGAAGTGATTCAGCGCGCGGGGTTCGACTCGCTCTGCTATTGCCGCATCGTTCGGATCGGCGAATTCGTCAGCCGCGCCGCCTGGTTCGATACTTACTCGCCGCCCGGCTGGGCCGAGCGCTATGGGCGCGAGCAGTTCTTCGAAATCGATCCGCGCGTAACCTACGCGTGCCGTTTCGAGTGGCCGTTCGCGTGGGATCTGGAGTCGATGTTTTCCACGCCGATGGCCGAGCGCTGCGAAGCCTTCGCGCGCCGCTTCAGCAACGCGGCGAAGCAGGCGGGCCTGCATAGCGGCGTGAGTTTCGGCCTCGCCACCGGCAACGCGCTCGAGCACTGCATCATCACGCTCTCGAGTGCGCAAACGGGTCGCAGCTGGATCGCGGATACCACGCTCGGCGAAGCGTACGCGATCGGCGTGGGCCTGCACACCTTCATCGAGGCGCGTGCGCGCAGCCTGATGCCGTCTCTGACCGCGGATACGCTCAACGACGTGCAGCGGTCGATCCTGCGCTTCGTCACCCAGGGCCTAAGCGATCGTGAGATGGCCGAATCCCTGTCGATGTCGGCGCACAACATCGGCTATCACTTGCGGCAACTGAAGAAAATCTATAACGCGCAGAACCGCGTGCAACTCGCGTATATCGCGGGCTGCATTCTCGGCGACTGACGCTGTACGCTCGCGGCCGCTGTCAGGCAGACGGCCGCACCACCACTTGGCTACGGGAAATTCGGCGGCACGGTCCGCCGCGGCCGAGGTGTGTCCATAACGACAACAGGGGGAGCGTATGACATATGGAATGGAGGTTCTGAACGAGCCTGCGGGCCTCGCGGTGTGCCGCATGGCGATGAGCGGCTATGATCGCAAGCCGTCACCGGCTGCGGCGAGCAATGCGGCGAATGCAGCGCAAACCGTCGATACGCCGGACATCTGCTATTACGACGAAGCGGAATTGCTGGGTGCGATCCGCCGCGACGAACTAGGCGGCGAAACCCACATCGCCGCCAACCTCGGCGCCGCCCGCAATACCGACGAACGGATGCGGCTCGTGCGCGGCATGCTGCGCCTCGTCGGCTTCAGCGAACTCGGCTATCTGACGGTGAAGCTCGACGCGCAGGGCCGGCCGGAACGGCTCTATTTCCCGCGCAGCTATCTGTCGGCGAATCTCGCGCCGCACTATTTCGAAGCCGGCTATCACCGCCACGATCCGCGCTTCGCCGCCGCGCTGGCGGGCAACACGCCGCACGTCTGGGATATGCGGCGGCTCGTGGAAGCGTGGCGCCGCGCGGGTTCACCGCCAGGCATGCGCACGATGTTCGACGAAATGCGCGACGGCGGCATCGGCAGCGGCCTGATCTTCGGCCTGCCGATTCCGCACACGCGGCTGCGCTCGATCATCAGCTTCGCCGCGCCGAGTGAACAGGCGGCCTGGATCACCGACAGCGTCGTGGTGCAGTCGCTGACGCTCGGCTTGTCGGTTCATCAGCGCTTTTCGGCGTATGTGCGAGCGATCAACCGGCGCGAATCGGCCGCCGAATTGTCGGAGCTGCAGATGCGCATTCTCGGCTTTCTCGCGGCCGGCTTGTCCGACAAGGAAATCGCGTTGCGCATGCATACCACCGCGCACAACGTCGACTATCATCTGCGGCGGCTGCGTCAGAAGTGCGGTGTGACCAATCGCACGCAGTTGGCGTTTCTCGCGGGGCAGTTGCCGACGTCGTGAAATCATCGCGCGGTCATGCGGTGGTTATGCGGTGGTCGTGCCGCCGCCATCAGGCATCATCGCGTGCGCGACGCTCGTGCCTATCCGTTTCAGCCGGCCGCGTGCATGAAAACCTCGCGCATCACGTATCGTCGCCGGTAGCCCACTTCAGCACCTCCGCCACCTCGCGGAAATGCGCGCGGTCGATGAAATGCCCGAGCGGCACCTCCTCGTACAGCGTTTCAGCAAGACCCGTATTCGCCACCGTCGGCCGCAGCAGTTCTCGCGCGATCGCGCGAATTCGCTGCGCCGCCTCGCCCTCGCCTCGCGCCACCACCATCGGCAACGACGGTGCGCCCGTGTAGCGCAGCGCCACCGCCACACGTGCCGAATACACCACTGCCGAAGCGCTACCCACCACATCCTGCAGCGAATTGAACTGCAACTCGCGTGCGAGTTGCGTGCGCCGCGAGCCCATATGCGGATCGCCTTCGGTTTCGCGGTACTCGCGGCGGATCTCGTCGGTGCTCATCCTCAGCTGACGTATGTGCTGCCAGCGCTGGTGAGCGTAATCGAAAGCGGCGAGCGTCGCGTACACCACCGCGGCCCAGCCGAACAGCAACGCGAGCAACTTGCCGGCGATGCCGAGAATCTGCGCGGGCGCGGTAAAGCCCGCCTCGATTACGGCGCCGAGCGAACCGCGTATCACCACGTAGATGATCGCGGCAAGCGCGAGCGTCTTGACCACCTGCTTCGCGAGGTCGATCAGATTGCGCAGCGAGAACATCCGTGCAAGTCCCTCGGCAGGATTGAGCCGGTTCAGGTCGGGACGGATCCGCTCCCACGCCATCAATCCGCCGACTTGCACGAGTGCGGCGGCCGCCGCTGAAATGCCGGCCACCGCGCTCACCGCGAGTATCAGCATCGCCAATGCGCGAATCGCCGCGCTGATCAGCGGCATGAGCAGCGCGCCGGGATCGCGTGCGGCGACCAGTTGCGCGGTTGCATCGAGCAGCGAGTGCAGCACGCGCAAACCAATCTGCGCGCCACCGATCAGCAACGCCAGCAACGCGATGAACTGCACGGCCGCCACGAGATCGGCGCTTCGCGCAACCTCGCCCTTGCGGCGTGCTTCGCGCAGCTTGCGCGCGGTGGGTTGATGGGATTTTTCAGCCATAAAGGCGTGGAAGCTAGCTCGCGGGCGTCGCTACAACGTCGCGCGCAATAGCGCAAAAAGCGGGCTGTCCGGTGCGAGGAACGCCTGCAACGAGCCGTACACGAAGTACAGAAACAACGCCATCATCAACAGCGCCAGCGAACTCTTGACCGGCTGCGACAGCATGAACACGTTCATCTGCGGCACCGCGCGGCCGATCAGTCCGATGCCGAGTTCAGCGAGCACCAGCACCAGAATCACCGGTGTGGCGAGTTTAACGGTGGCGCGCATCACCGAATCGGTCGCGCGAATCGCGAACTGGTCGAGCACGCGGTGCGCGTTCGGCGTCAACGCGTCGACCGGCCACAGCCGGTACGACTCCAGAAACAGCGTCAGCATCAGATGCAAACCGCCGCCGGTGACGAACAGCGTGATCGCGAGAAAGTTCAGGAACGCGCCGGTCGGACCGCCCTCGCCGCCGGAGATCGGGTCGAAGAACGCCGCGTTGCCCGAGCCGGTCTGAAAATCGATCAGATGGCCGACGCTTTCGATCGCCCACAACATCGCGCTGAACGTGAAGCCGAGCAGCACGCCGATCAGCGCTTCCTTCGCGAGGATCAGCATCCACAGGAGCGGCGGAATCACGGCGAGCTCCGGCACGTCGACGATCGGCGATGCGAACAGCGCGATCACCACGATCAGGCCATTGCGCACGAGTCCGGTGAGCACGCGTTCGCCGAATACCGGCACGATCAGCATCATCGGCAGGAGGCGTGGCATCACGAGCAGGAGCGGATGCAGCGCGGCCTGAATCGCGTCGAAGCTGTTATCGCCCATCGACGACCCGGTCACTGCCGCGGGCGCTCCACGGTTCGTCGCTCACCGCGCGCGCGTCATCCAGCAAGCTCGCCGCCGACGCGCCA
>DASPZL010000159.1:0-19117 GCA_035636295.1 Paraburkholderia sp. | reverse complement strand
GTCACGATGTGCATCGGCGGCGGGCAGGGCATCGCGGCGATCTTCGAACGGATCTAAGGTTCGCAACAAACACGCGGCATACACGCCGCAAACAGGCGTCAGGCAGCATCAGGCAATAAGGAAGAAACGGATGCAGGAATTGGAAACGATGAAGGGTGCGGTGCGTCGGCGCGGTTGGACAGTCCCCCAAGGGGACTTCCTTCGGGGCGTAGTGTGCGTTGCCGCATTGCTGTGTGCGGGCGCGGGGGCCTGGATGCCCGCGCAGGCATGGGCGGAAAGCGACGCGGTGAAGGAACTGGCGGCGCCTCCGCCGATTCAGTTGCCGCTCAAGCCGAGCCCTGAATTCGCAAAATTCCCGCGCTACGCCGGCATGCTGGGCGCGCGTCAGATCGTGCTGCGGCTCGGCGCGAAAACCGACGATCCGTCCGGCGTGCACGGCGAGTATCAGTACACCGATAGCGGCGAAGTGATCCTGATCGCGGGCGATCGCGACGGCAGCACGCTCGAAGTCGAGGAATCGAACGACGGCACGCATATCACCGGCAACTGGGTCGGCAAGTTCGGCGCCGACGGCTCGGTGGCCGGCGACCGGATGAATGTCGACGATTCCGACCCGCAGCCTTTCGATCTGAAGCCGCTGGCGGCGGGGCAGGCGGTGCCGGCTGCCGGCGCCCCGGCGGCCGCGGTGAACAAGGCTGCGGCTGCGCCGCGATCCTCGGCGGGCGGCGCTGCGGCCCCGGCGGCTTCCGTGCCTCCCACGCCTGCTGCCTCGGCGCCTGCAACCGGCGGTCACGCCGTAGGCGGCGTCAGCAACCTGCAAACCGGCGAGTGAAGCTACTGCCGCGCAAGCCGGGCGGCTCGCGCGCGTAAGCCAAGCGAAATTCCGCCGGCTCGTCTACTCTTGCGTGTGCGGCGCGCCGCCTGACGCAGCGCGTCCTCCGCTTCCGTCAGTTTCCGTCCGTTTCTCACCCAACCTCATCATGACCCAATCCAAACTCAAACGTGGTCTGCAAACCCGCATCGTGCGTGCCGAGGACCGGCTCACGCCGGGCTTCGAGTCGTTCTCGATGCCGGTCACGCGGGCCTCGACGGTCGTGTTCCCCGATCTCGCCACCATGCGCGCGCTCGACTGGAAAAACGACACGCAGTGGCGCTACGGCCTGCACGCCACGCCGACGTCGCTCGCGCTGGCGCAGCGTCTCGCCACGATCGAGGGCGGCAATCACGCGCTGCTGCAGCCCTCGGGTTTGTCGTCGATTTCGAACGTGTATTTCGGTCTCTGCAAGGCCGGCGACGACGTGCTGATTCCCGATAACGTCTACTCGCCGAACCGTGATCACGGCGACTGGCTGGCGCGCGATTTCGGCGTGACGGTGCGCTACTACGATCCGATGATCGGCGCGGGCATCGCCGATCTGATCCAGCCGAACACGCGCCTGATCTGGCTCGAAGCGCCCGGCTCGGTGACGATGGAAGTGGCCGACGTGCCCGCCATCACCGCGGTCGCGCGTGCGCGCAACGTCGTCACGGCAATCGACAATACGTGGTCAGCCGGGCTCGGCTTCAAGCCGTTCGAGCATGGCGTCGACATCTCGGTGCAGGCGCTCACCAAGTACCAATCGGGCGGCGGCGACGTGCTGATGGGCGCGACGATCACCGTCGAGCGCGAGCTGCATCTGAAGCTGAAGGCGGCCCGCATGCGCATGGGCATCGGCGTGTCGTCGGACGATTGTTCGCTGATTCTGCGCAGCCTGCCGACCATGCAACTGCGCTTCGAGCAGCACGACCGCGCGGCGCTCGGCCTCGCCAGATGGCTGAAGACGCGGCCGGAAATCGCCGCGGTGTTGCACCCGGCGCTGACCGACTGTCCGGGTCACGAGTTTTTCAAGCGCGATTTCACGGGCGCGGGCGGCTTGTTCTCTGTCGTGTTCGACGGCCGTTATAGCGCGGCGCAAATCGATACGTTCTGCGAGTCGCTCGAGCTCTTTTCGCTCGGCTGGAGTTGGGGTGGCGCGCACAGTCTCGCGATGCCCTACGACGTTGCGTCGATGCGCACCGAGGGGCAGTGGCCGCATCGCGGTACGCTAGTGCGTTTCTACATCGGGCTGGAGGAAGAAGCGGATTTGCGCGCGGATATCGAACAGTGTCTGACGGCGCTTGGTTAGACCTCGGGCCGCTTGTCTGCTGGTGTTGAGCAAGCCCATCGGGATGCGTTTCCGGTGGGCTTTTTACTTTGCCGATATGGCCAGTAAGCCTGGCCATTCGGCTGAATGTTCCACGCTCTGTCCCGACGCTACGATGGTGCGCATCCTGACTAATGGTTACCGCACGATGGTGAGCTTCGATGCGCGATTGGCTTATGCGCGGCGGAAATTTATGAGGCGGTGACGGCGCTGGAGCGGGGGTGCGGCGCCGTGCCGGCACTCGAACTGGCGATAGCAGGATTTTGCGTGGTGGCGTTTTCCAGCTCGATTGTCGTGATGTCGGTTTCGGTCAATGCATATCATGAACGGTTGCCCCGAATCGCACGTGGCACGCATACAACGTTGACTGCGAAACGCGCTGCTCAAGCTGGCCGTCACGCTGGCCGCCATTGCAACGGCCAGCGCATCATGTCGGCATCAAAACAACCGCAGCAGCCCGTCCAGTCCAACAAAATTGAACGCCACGCTGGCCGCTTCGCGCACCACCGGCTTCGCGCGGAATGCCACGGAAAGTCCCGCTGCGGCCATCATCTTCAGATCGTTCGAGCCGTCGCCCATCGCGATCGCGCGGGTCGGCTCGATGCCCAGTTGAGCGCATGTCTCGCGCAACATGGCTGCTTTTACGTCGGCATTGACGATCTCGCCGATTACCTGGCCGGTCAGCTTGCCGTCCACGATTTCGAGCGTGTTCGCGCGCGTGAAATCGAGGCCGAGACGCGCCTTTAGCTTTTCGGTGAAGAAGGTGAATCCGCCCGACACCAGCAGCGTTTTCAAACCGGCTGCCTTCGCGCCTGCGAGCATCTGTTCCGCGCCCGGCGAGAGTTGCAGCCGGTCTTCATAAACGCGTTCGAGCGCGCTTGCGTCGAGGCCCTTGAGCAGCGCCACGCGGCGCGTCAGGCTTTCGTTGAAGTCCTTGATCTCGCCGCGCATCGCCGCTTCGGTGATCGCGGCCACTTCCGCTTTCAGTCCGCAGAAGTCGGCGATTTCGTCGATGCATTCGATCGTGATCAGCGTCGAATCCATATCCATCGCGACCAGCCCGAAGTCTTGCAGCCGGCGGCCGGCTTCGACAAACGCGTAGTCCAGTTGATGCGCGCCGCAATACACGTCGAGGTCGGCGCGCTGCGTGACGCTTGTGTCGGCGATACGAATCGCGTTCGCGCCGATGGCGGTGGCATGCGAACCGCGCGCGAGCGCGACGAGCGTTTTGTGATGGTCGGCGGAAAGAGGCGCGGGACTTTGGATGACGAGGTTCATTGGCGGCGCAGTGACGCAGGAAAGGACGGGCGCGCGGCGCGCGCGGAAAATCCCGCTATTGTAACGGTTCGACGACATGCGCCGCGGCGGGCCGCCTATGCAATCCGTCCGCGGCCGGTTCATACTGGCGCATCGAACGACGCCCGCAGCCATTGCACCCGTCGACCCTGTCGCGCCGCGAGGCGCGTGGCAAGCGGCAGACGGCACGCATTGGCGCCAGCAACGAGGCGCACGACAACGGAGACAACGCATGCCCCCCGCGACCAACAGCGACGCAGCCACCCTCGCGCGCGACTTCGACTTGCGCCACCTCAGCCCCGCGTTTTATGCGGACCCGTATCCGGTCTACCACGCGCTGCGCTCGCATGAGCCCGTCAAGCGCATGCCGGACGGTTCGCTGTTTCTGACGCGCTTTCGCGACGTGCAAGCGGTCTACCGCGATCCGAAAACCTTCAGTTCGGACAAGACCGTCGAATTCAAGCCGAAGTACGGCGACTCGCCGCTCTATGCCCACCACACGACCAGTCTGGTATTCAACGATCCGCCGCGTCATACGCGGGTGCGCAAGCTGATCGCCGGAGCACTGACGGCGCGCGCCATCGCGGCGATGGAGCCGGGGCTCGTGCGTCTTGTCGACGGCTTGCTCGATGCCGCCGTCGAACGCGGCCGCATCGATCTGATCGGCGAGTTCGCGTCGGCGATTCCGGTGGAGATCATCGGCAATCTGCTGGACGTGCCGCACACCGAGCGCGAGCCGTTGCGCGACTGGTCGCTTGCGATACTCGGCGCGCTCGAGCCGTCGCTCACCGACGCGCAACTCGAACGCGGCAATCGCGCGGTGAGCGAATTCGTCGACTATCTGCGCGGTCTGGTGGCGCGGCGCCGGCGCGAGCCGGGCGATCCGCAACATGACGTGCTCACGCGTCTGATCCAGGGCGAGCAGGGCGGCGAGCAATTGTCCGAAGCCGAACTGCTGCAAAACTGCATTTTCATTCTGAACGCCGGGCATGAGACGACCACCAACCTGATCGGCAACGGCCTCGTTGCGCTTACCGAGTGGCCGGAACAGCGCGCCGCGTTGCTGCGCGAGCCGTCGCTGATCGAATCGGCGATTGAGGAATGTTTGCGTTTCGAGAGTTCGAACCAGCTCGGCAACCGCATGGCGACCGTCGACACTGAAATCGGCGGCGTCCTCGCGGCGCGCGGTACGCCCGTCACGCTGTGCATCGGCGCGGCCAATCGCGACCCGGAACAGTTCGCGGAGCCGGACCGCTTCGACATTCGCCGCGATCCGAACCGGCATCTGGCGTTCGGCTTCGGCATTCACCAGTGCGCCGGGTTGTCGCTCGCGAGGCTCGAGGCGCGCGTTGCCATCGGACGCTTCGTGCAGCGCTTTCAGGCCTATCGTCTGCACGGCGAGCCGACGCGCGGCGGCCGCGTGCGGTTTCGCGGCTTCGCCGAAGTGCCCGTGGAACTCGGACCGGCAGCGGGCCAAACGCCGTAGCTTTTGCCGACATGACGCAAGACTTACAGCCGATGCGCGACGCCCTCAGTATGGCGGCGCGCCCGCGTTAGCGAAAAACCCGTGGCACGCTTGCTGCTTCACCTAAAGTCCTAGGCCTTGGGGGGCGCACGATGGCACACATGATCTGGAAGGGCGCAATTAGCTTCGGCCTCGTCCACGTACCGGTGCAGTTGTACCCGGCAACGCAGTCGGAGAAAGTCGGTTTCAACCTGCTGGACAAGCGCACGATCGACCCGGTCGGCTATAAGCAGATCAACAAGCGCACCGGCAAGGACTTGACGCGCGATAACATCGTGCGCGGCTTCGAGTACGAAAAGGACAAGTACGTCGTGCTCTCCGACGAAGAGATTCGCGCGGCGAATCCCGAATCGACGCAGACGGTGGATATCCTCGCGTTCGTCGACGCCGCCGATATCTCGTTCCTCTTTCTCGACACGCCGTACTTCCTCACGCCCGACCGTAAAGGCGAAAAGGTCTACGCGTTGCTGCGCGAAGCGATGAAGGCGTCGGGCAAGGTCGGCGTGGCGAGCGTCGTGTTGCACAACAAGCAGCACCTCGCCGCGCTGATTCCGCTCGGGCCGGTCCTCGCGTTGAACACGCTGCGCTGGGCCGCCGAAGTGCGCGACTTCGACCAGTTCAAGCTGCCGGCCGAAGGCATGAAGGCGGCGGGCGTCACCACGCGCGAACTCGACATGGCGAAAAAGCTGATCGACGACATGAGCGACAAGTGGGACCCGTCGCAGTATCACGACACCTTCCGCGACGACATCATGGCGCTCGTCGATCGCAAGATTCGCGCGGGTAAGACCGAGGAAATCACCGAGGTCGAAACGCCGCGCGAGTCCCGTCAATCGGCGGACATTCTCGATCTCTCCGATTTGCTCAAACGTAGTTTGGGACGCGGCAAGGGCAGGCCGGCGGCCGGCGCGCGCAAGCGTGCCGCAGACGATGAGGACGAGCAGGCCAATGACGAAGAGGCAGACGAGGATGCCGATGCGCGCGCAACGCCCGCTCGCAAGAAGTCGAAGGCGACGCGCACGACCCGCGGCGGCAGTGGCGCGAGTGGCCGTTCCAGCGCCAAGACCGCGCCGGCGGCCCGCAAACGCCGCGCGGCCGCCTGAGCTCCAGGCTCGCTCGACGAATAACGCCGCGCCATCCCAACTCGTGATGACGTCATTACCATGAACGACAGGCTCGATCTCTACAACCGCAAGCGCCGCTTCGACGAAACGCCGGAGCCCGCGGGCACGGCTGCGCGTAAGCGCGCCGGCCGCAAGACGGCGGCGCGTGATTCGAACGAGGCGCTGTCGTACGTGATTCAGGAGCATCACGCACGGCGGCTCCATTACGACTTCCGGCTCGAACTGAACGGCACGCTGCTCTCGTGGGCGGTGCCCAAGGGGCCGTGTCTGGACCCGTCGGTGAAGCGGCTCGCGGTGCATGTCGAGGATCACCCGGTCGAGTACGGCTCGTTCGAAGGGGAGATTCCGCCTGGCAACTACGGCGCGGGCACTGTGATCGTGTGGGACCGTGGCGCCTGGGAGCCGGTCGGCGGCGCGGCGCAGGCGGCCAGGACGTACGCGGCCGGCAAGCTCAAATTCATACTGCACGGCAAAAAGCTGCATGGCGGCTGGACGCTGGTGCGCAGCCACATGCGCGGCAGCGGTGACAAGGAGCAGTGGCTTCTGATCAAGGAGCGCGACGACGAAGCGCGGGATGAAAGCGACTACGACATCCTGAAGGAGCGACCGGGCAGCGTGCTTGATGGAAGTGCGCCGGCGGGCAAGCGCACGAAGACGGCGAAAGGCGCATCCGCGGCGAGGACGAGTGCAAGCAAGACCGCCGGGAGCGCCAAAACCGCCGCAGTGTCAACAACCGTTGCCGGTTCGAAAGCCGCCGGAAGGAGCGGCGCAAAGGCCGCTTTATCGAGCCGTGGCGACCCGAAAAGGCCCGACATCGTGGCAACGCGCAGCGCGCAGTCGCTGCGTGAGCTTGCCACGTCGCCATCGATCGAGGGCGCGGTCGAAGCGAGACTGCCCGCCACCTTCAAGCCTCAACTGGCGACGCTTGTCGACACCGCGCCGCCCGGCGATCAATGGTCGTACGAAATCAAGTTCGACGGCTACCGCGTGATGACTCGCATCGATCACAGCAAGAGAGGCGGCGCGGTGAAGGTGTTCACGCGCGCGGGCAACGACTGGACCGCGAGGTTCAGCAAGCAGGTCAAGGCGTTCGAACACCTCGATATCGAAAGTGCATGGCTCGACGGCGAGGCGGTGGTGCTGGACGAGAACGGCGTGCCGAGTTTTCAGGCGCTGCAAAACGCCTTCGACTCGAACCGTCCGCAGGACATCGTCATTTATCTGTTCGACGTGCCTTTTCTGAACGGTTACGACTTGCGCGACGTGCCGCTGCAACAGCGTCGCGCGATCCTGCGCGCATTGCTGGAAGGCGTCGACGACAACGTGTTGCGCTTCTCGAACGACTTCGCGTTCAGCGCCGACGACCTGCTCAGGAGCGCGTGCGACATGGCGCTCGAAGGCATCATCGGCAAGCGGCGCGACAGCGGCTACATGTCGGGGCGCTCTTCCGTGTGGATCAAACTGAAGTGCCGGCGACGCCAGGAGTTCGTGATCGGCGGCTACTCGGAACCGTCCGGCAGCCGCGCGGCGTTCGGCGCGCTGCTGCTCGGCGTTCACGACGGCAAAGGCAAATTGCAATATGCCGGGCGCGTCGGCACCGGCTTCGGCGCCGCGTTGCTGCACTCGGTGAAGAAAGAACTCGACGCGCACGAAACCCAACGCATGCCGTTCGCCGCCGAGCCGCGCGAGCGCAGCCGCACGCCGGTGCATTGGGTGGAACCCGTGCTCGTCGCCGAATGCAACTTCGCCGAATGGACGAGCGACGGCATCGTGCGCCAGGCCTCGTTCGTGAGTCTGCGCAACGACAAGCCGGCGAGCCAGATCGTCAAGGAAGCACCCCGCAAAGGAGCCGACGTGCAACAGCAAACCGATAGCGGGTCCGACGCCGCGCTGAAGAAGCGCGCGGCGAAGAGGACCGACGCGAGTGCCGTGTCCGAGCCGAATGACACGAGTGCGAAGAAGGACGCAGCGACGTCAGACTCAGCAAAGAAAAGCGCGGTGAAAACAGCAACGACGGCCGCGGCGAAAATCGCGGGCGCCAAAACCACGGCCACGAAATCCGCAGCCGCCAAACCTGCCACGACCAAATCGAAAGCCTCCTCGACCCCCGCCGAAGTCGCCGGCGTGCGCATCTCCCACCCCGACCGCGTGATCGACAAAAGCACCGGCACGCGCAAGATCGATCTCGTGCGGTACTACGAATCGGTGGCCGACTGGATGCTGCCGCATCTGCAGGACCGGCCGGTATCGCTGGTGCGCGCGCCCGAGGACATCGGCGGCGAGCTGTTTTTCCAGAAGCACATCCAGAAGCTGTCGATTCCGAACATCACGCAGCATCCCGGACTGGACCCAGGCCATCCGCCGCTGATTACCGTCGAAACGCTCAAGGCGCTGGTGGGCGCCGCGCAAATGGGCACGGTCGAGTTTCATACGTGGAATGCCGTGGCGTCGAATATCGAAAAGCCCGATCGCATGGTGTTCGATCTCGACCCCGACGCGTCGCTCGGTTGGGAGCGGATGATCGAGGCCGCGCAACTCACGCGCTCGCTGCTCGAGGAACTCGGTCTCACGTCGTTCTGCAAGACGAGCGGCGGCAAGGGATTGCACGTGGTGGTGCCGCTCGTCAAACAGGCCGGCTGGGACGAGGTGAAGGACTTTTCGCAGGCCGTCGCGCAGCATATGGCGGCCACGCTGCCCAAGTACTTCAGCGCCAAAATGGGCGTGCAAAATCGCAAACGGAAAATCTTCGTCGACTATCTGCGCAACAACCGCGGCTCGAGCACGATCGCCGCATTCTCGGCGCGCGCGCGGCCGGGCATGGGCGTCTCCGTGCCGCTGTCGTGGGACGAAGTCGCCACCACCACGGCCGGCGATCAATGGAATATCGAGAACCTGCACGAGCGACTCGAGAACCTCGCAAGCGACCCTTGGGCGGATTACGCGAAGACGCGTCAGCGCATTACCGCAGCGATGAAAAAACGTCTGGATGACGTGAAGTGACCGCGCTCCAGACGTCCTCGTTTCATACGCAAAGGAGCAAGCCATGAAGACCGCACCGCAATCGTCAGACGGCGACAAGCAAGCCGATCCGCATGCCAGAAAGCATCCGCGTTCGCTCGAGGATGTTGCCGCGCCGCTGCCGCATGAAACCGATCAGAACGCGGAATCGCAGCACGAGGACGATCCGCGCCACGTCGGCAAGCAGGCGCATAGCGACATTGAACGGGGACTGCAAGATACCGACCGTCGTGGCGGTGGCGAATATCAGCAAAAGACGCAGAACGACGCGCACACCAATGTGAACTCCGATGGCAAAGTGGGAGGCGGCACGTCGGCAAGCAGTGATCGCTTACCCCACCCCGGTCTCCGGCTCGGCATCCCAATACGGCGGATCGCCAAAATGCGCCGCGAGAAATTCGATGAACGCGAGCGTCTTCGGCGGCACGAACGCGCGGCTCGGATATACCGCCCAGATCGCCACCTCCTCGGCGAGCGGATAGGCGTCGAGCACGCGCACCAGTTCGCCGCTGTGCAGATATGGCGCCACGTCCCAGGTCGATTTGAGCGCGATGCCGAAACCGGCCAATAGCGCGTCGCGAATCACCTCGCCGTTGTCGGTGACGAGCCGTCCGCTCACGCGCACTTCGAGCGGACCTGTGGGCGTCACGAACGCCCAGTCGCGCTGGTCCGACAGGATCACGCATTCGTGCTGCGCAAGATCCGACGGATGATGCGGCGTGCCCCGCGCAGCCAGATACGCGGGCGCCGCGCACAGCACCCGGCGATTGACGGCAAGGCGCCGCGCCACCAGCGACGAATCCTTCAATACGCCGACGCGAATCGCCACGTCGATCCCCGCGTCGACCAGATCGACCAGTTGATCGGTTAGCCGCAAATCGACGCTCACGCCGGGATAGCGGCGCAGAAATTCGCTGATCACCGGCGACACGTGCTGCCGCCCGAACGAGGACGGCATCGACACCCGCACACGCCCCTGCGGTTCGGCCTGCGCGCGGCCCACCGAGGCGCGCGCGGCGGCGGCCGCGTCGAGCAGCGCCGCGGCGCGCGTCATGAACACTTCACCGTCCTGCGTGAGGCTGATGCGGCGGGTGGTCCGGTGCAGGAGCCGCGCGCCCAGCAGTTTTTCCAGTTGTGCGATCCGCGAGCTCGCGACCGCCGCGGATAAACCGAACTCGCGCCCCGCCGCGGACACATTGGCGAGCAGGGCGGCGCGCACGAACAACGCGACGTCGAGCAGATCGAGCCGTTCCCGTTCACTGGACGAGGCGTGTGTGGGTTGGACAGGAAGATTCATTATTCTGAAATTCAAAAAGATGTTTCAGTCATTATGACGGTTTTATAAGAATACGAACGAGCTTAGGATGACGCCTATCGGATCGGTTGCCGTCCCGCACGAGACGCCGTCGCGTCGGCAAAAGAATCGCCGCTCCTTCAACTGCATCTTCATCCGAACGAACAGGAGCTTCTTATGAAAGCCGTAGGTCTTTACCGTTATTTGCCGATCGATCAAACCGAAGCGCTGGTCGATGTTGAAATCCCGAAACCCGAAGCCACCGGCCGCGACCTGCTCGTGAAGGTCGAGGCCATCTCCGTCAATCCGGTCGACACCAAGATGCGCGCGCCGAAAGACACGGTCGAAAAAGAGCCGCGCCTCCTCGGCTGGGACGCCGCCGGCACGGTGGTCGCGGTCGGACCGGAAGTCGCGCTGTTCAAGGTCGGCGATCCCGTGTTCTACGCGGGCAGCATCACGCGGCCGGGCGCCAACAGCGAATTCCATCTGGTCGACGAGCGGATCGTCGGGCGCAAGCCGGCGTCGCTCGATTTCACTCACGCGGCGGCGCTGCCCTTGACCGCGATCACCGCGTGGGAAGCGTTGTTCGATCGCCTCGGCGTGTCGCCGCAAGGCGCGGATGAAGGCCGCACGGTGCTGATCGTCGGCGGGGCGGGCGGGGTCGGCTCGATCGGTATTCAATTGGCCAGGCAATTGGCGAAGCTGAAGGTGATCGCAACGGCCTCGCGTCCCGAATCGGCGAAGTGGGCGACGCGGCTGGGCGCGGATCACATCGTCGATCACTTCGGCGACATACCCGCGCAGTTGAAACAGCTAGGCATCGAGCAGGTCGATTACGTGCTGATATTCAACGACACCGACCGGAATTTCCCGGCCGCGGCCGAGGTCGTCAAGCCGCAGGGCGGTATTTGCTCGATCGTCGAAAACAGCCAGCCGGTGCCGGTCGAACTGTTGAAGGCGAAGAGCGCCGCGTTCCACTGGGAGTTCATGTTCACGCGTTCGATGTTCGGCACGCCCGACATGATCGAGCAGCACAAGCTGCTGACCGAAGTGGCGCGTCTCGTCGACGCGGGCACCTTGCGCACCACCGTCGACCAGGACCTCGGCAAGATCAACGCGGAGAATCTGCGCCGCGCGCATCGACTGCTCGAGGAAGGGCGGGCGATCGGCAAGCTGGTGCTGACGGGCTTCTAAACCCTCGCGATCGACTGACAAAAAACGCGTTGCCGCAAGGGGGTTAACACCCGATTCGCGCGCAGCGCGCGCGGCGTCGCTTGGCGTTAGACTGGTGGGGCATCATGCTAAAACAGTTGCGTGTCTCGCGGCCCGGCTGGTGAATGCGTAAGCACGCATCAACCCGGCATCCACGATGCTTCGCTCAGACGATGCACGGGCAGTAGCGCCGAAGCGAGCGCGCAGCGGCACAACAACGAGGTGACAGTATGAGCTACAGCTTCAAACTCTCCGCCGTTTCAGTTGTCGCTTCTCTCGCTTGCGCGCTCGCGCCCGGCATGCTCGTGCCGGCGGCCCATGCGGCCACGCCGATCACGGTCACGTCCCAGTCCGCCGTCGATGGCCCGATCCGCTACACGGTCCGCGTCACGTCGAAACAGTTCGGCAATTCACAGGAAACCCGCACGATCCGCTCCGGTGAATCGGACGACTTCACGTGGAAAACCGTGCCGCCGGGCGGGCCGGTTCCCGCGACGGATGCGTGCCCGAACTATTCGTCGCTGCCGGTCGACACCAACGGCGCGATGATCCGTCAGACGCAGATCCGCTTCGCGCCGGTGGTGGCCGGCGACGGCACCGCAACCGTGCAACTGAGCTTCCAGGCGCAGACGCCGCGTGGTGTGAAGACGGTGACGAGCGGCGGCAAAACGCTCAAGTGTCCGAACGACATGACCGTCAGCCAGATTCTGCGCTTCACGATGCCGACCAACGGCAGCACGAAAAAGCTCACGCTGACCGACGGCACCGAGGTGACGGTCAGCGCGAAGCGTTGAGGCCACGTCCGCGGCAGGCGCCGTTCATCGTCGCGCCGCGGCGCGCTCCACCAGCCGTGACGACAATAACCGGTGTTCCGCCGAAAAAAGCCGCCGGTACGTGAGCAGCACGGCGCCCACCGTCCCCAGGGCCGACGACGCGGCGATCAGGAACATGATCACGATCTGATAGCGCACCGCCTGCAACGGCGACTGGCCGGCCAGCACCTGGCCGGTCATCATGCCGGGCAGGCTCACCACGCCGACCACGGCCATCTGGTTCAGTGTCGGCATCATGCCCGCGCGCACCGCCTGGCTTGCCGGCGCCTGCGCCGCTTCCCAGCGCGTCGCGCCGAGCGCGAGCGCCATGTCGACGCGGTCGCGCCGTGCGGTCAATTCCTCGGTCATCCGTTCGATGCCGAGCGAGACGCCTGTCAGCGTATTGCCGAGAATCATGCCGAGAATCGGAATCGCATACTGCGGCTCGTACCACGGATGAATGCGGATCACGACGAAGAGTCCGATGGCGGCGACGAGCCACGAACTGACCCAGATCGACAGCACGCTGTCCGCGCGTTGCCCGGCATACGTGCGGCTGCCGCGCTGCGCGCCCGCGAAGCCGGCGATCAGCGTCATCACGATCATGAGCGGCAGCACCACGAACCAGTGGCTGTAACGAAACACCCAGCCGAGCACGTAGCCGATCGCGAGCAACTGCACGACGGTGCGCACCGCCGCCCACGCGAGCTTGCGTTCGAGATCGAGCTTGAGCGCGACCGACACCGCGCCGTTCACGACGATCAGCAACGCCGCTATCGCGAGGTCCCAGAGACTCAGGTTTTGCAAGGTCATTGGCCGAACTCCTGGTGCGCGGGCGTTACCGCCGATTCGTCGAGCACGCCGGCATGCATCGTCAGATGCCGCTCGCTCATGCGCGCGGCTTGCGCCGGATCGTGCGACACCCACATCGACGCATGCCGGCCAGGATCGGCATCGAACCATGCGCGCACCAGACCCTCGATTGCATGCGACGACCCCGGATCGAGCGACGCGGTGGGTTCGTCGAGCAGCAGGACTTCCGGCGCGAGCTGCAACACGCGAATCAGCGCGACGATCTGCGCTTCGCCGCCGGATAATTCGCTCGCGCGCTTGTCGAGAAAATCGCCGGCGCGGCCGGCCTCGCCGACGAGGCTCGCCGCACGCGCGCGATCGAAGCGCACGTCGCGATAGGCGCGCAGCCCGAACGGGTAGCGCAGATTGTCTTCGACGCTGCCGTCGAGCAGCGCGGGCCGCTGCCGGATATACGCGACGTTGCGCCGGTAACGCGGAATCGCCGCGCGTCCGACCGGCGTGCCGTGCCACATGATGCGTCCGGCATCGAGCGGATCGAGCAGGGCGAGGGCACGCAGAAACACGCTCTTGCCCGAGCCCGACGGCCCGGTGATCGCGACGCGGTCGCCCGCATGTAATGCGAAGGTGGTGGGCTGCAGCAGCGTCTGGCCGCGCAAGGCGTCGCGCCGGACGATGCCGTCGGCGAGCACGAGGGGAACATCGGTCATGAGTCGTATCGTTGTGGGGAATGCATAATGTCTAAGGCCGTCGTCCAGGCACACTACGTGCTGGGCGAAATGCAACGTAGAAGAAAACAGCGGAGCCTCTCAATGGCAGCGTCGAGCACGACCGGAAGACGGATCGGGAAAATCATCGCATGGCTGCTGGCGATCATCGTCATTCTGATTGTCGCGCTGACAATTTTTATTCTGACCTTCGACTGGAACCGGGCGCGGCCTTACGTCAACGACAAGGTCACGCAGGCGATCGGCCGGCCGTTCGCCATCAACGGCGATCTGAAGGTGGGCTGGCGGCATCCGGTCGGCGAGACCGGCTGGCGCGGCTGGGTGCCCTGGCCGCGCTTCTCGGCGGCCAACATCACGGTGGGCAATCCCGACTGGACCAGACAGCCGCATTTCGCCACGCTCGACGAGATCGACTTCCAGGTCAAGGTGCTGCCGCTGCTCGCGCGCGATATCGTGATTCCGGCGATCAATCTGGTGAATCCTTCTGTCGATCTCGAACAGCTGCTCGACGGGCGCAACAACTGGACTTTCAAACTGCCGTCGTCCACTGGGCCTTCCGAATGGAAGCTCGATCTGCACGATATCGCGTTCGCGAAGGGCAACATCGCACTGTCCGATCAACAGAAGAAGATCGACGTGCAGATGGCCGTCGATACGCTCGGTCAGCCGATTCCGCTCGGTGAGGCGATCAGGCAGCAGGAAGCGGCGTCGCGCAGCGCGTCGGCCGAGGCGATCGGCAAGTCGGGCGCGAGCAAGCTGTCCGCGCAGGCCGAGGCGCAGGCGGCGTCCGAGGCCGCGGCGGCTTCGAGCGCCAGCGAAGTCCGCAACGCGAACGGCGCGAAACCGCCGATCCCGCTGTACGCGATCGGCTGGACCATCAAGGGCACCTATAACAAGACGTCCGTGTCGGGCAGCGGCAAGGTAGGGGGCGTGCTGGCGCTGCAGGACGCGAACCGGCCGTTCCCCGTTCAGGCCGACGTGAAAGCGGGCGATCTGCATGTCGGTCTGGTCGGCACGATCACCGATCCGGCGCATCTTGCCGCGGTCGATCTGCGCCTCTGGCTGCAAGGCAACAGCATGGCGCGCCTCTATTCGCTGACGGGCGTGACCTTGCCCGACACGCCGCCGTATGCCACCGAGGGACGTCTCATCGGCCAGTTCAAGCAAAGCGGTAACGTCTTCAAGTATGAAAATTTTACAGGCCGGGTGGGCGGTAGCGATCTGAACGGTTCGCTGACCTATACGGCGCGCGAGCCGCGTCCGCTGTTGCAGGGCGAACTGGTGTCGCATCTGCTGCAATTCTCCGATCTTGCGCCGGTGATCGGCGCGGACTCGAACGCGAGCAAGGCCAGGCGCGGCGACGCGACGATGCAGCCGGCCAACAAGGCGCTTCCGGTCGAGGAATTCCGCACCGACCGCTGGAAGGCGATCGACGCGGACGTGAAGTTCACGGGCCGGCGCATCATCAGGAACGTGGACCTGCCGATCACGGACCTGTACACGCATGTCGTGATGACCAACGGCGTGCTGTCGCTGGAACCGTTGAAGTTCGGCGTGGCAGGCGGCTCGCTCGCCTCCGACATTCATCTGGACGGCAGCACGACGCCGCTCAAGGGCCGCGTGTCCACTTCGGCACGGCATCTGAAGCTCAAGCAGTTGTTCCCGAACTTCAAGACGATGCAGAACGCGCTCGGCGAAATCAACGGCGACGCCGCATTGACCGCGACCGGCAATTCGCCGGCCGCTCTCGCGGCGACCTCGAACGGCGAGGTGAAGACGCTCATCACCGACGGCACGGTGAGCCGCCTGCTGATGGAGGCGGCCGGCCTGAACGTGGCGAACGTCGTGTATGAAAAGCTGTTCGGCAATCGCGATGTGAAGATCAACTGCGCGGCCGCCGATTTCGTCGCGACCGACGGCGTGCTCGACTCGCGCGTCTTCGCGCTCGATACGGCCGACGCGGTGATCAACATCGACGGCAAGGTGAATCTGCGCGACGAGTCGATGGATCTTGGCGTGCATCCGCATACCAAGGGATTCCGGGTGTTTTCGTTGCGCTCGCCGCTCTATGTGAAGGGGACCTTCAAGGACCCGCACGTGGGCGTGAACGCGGCCGCGCTGGCGCTGCGAGGCGGTGCCGTTGTCGGGCTCGGCCTCGTCAACCCGTTCGCGGCGCTGATTCCGCTGCTCGCGCCCAGCAACAACAAGCCGCTGCCTTGCGGACAGTTGCTCGCGCAGATTCGTCAGGCGCCAACGGCGCCGCCGCCCGGGGTGAAGCAGAAGCCCAAAGCCGGCATTTCGCTCGAGGGCGCGCCGGTGAACAAATCTTCGGGGGAAGCTTCGTCGCCTGCCGCGACCGGCAAGAAGCCCGCGGTCACGGCGCCGGCGAGCGCCGCTGAATACAAGGGGAGCTGATGCTTTTCGCGGCGGCCGAAGACGGCCTGAACCGAGCGGTTGCTAGTGGAGTGGCTTTTCGAAACTGAGGCCGACGCCGCTTGCTAACAGACAGCGGCGTTGCCAACGACCATCACGGCTACTTGACGAACCGACCTGAAGAGCCTACCTCAGCGATCGCGGAGCGGCATCCCCGGCGGCATCCTGCCGGCGAACCCCGCGACGGGCGCCGCCGATGCGCGTGGCGCCGAACTCCGTCAGAATCTTGCTGCGAGCCCGGCTGGCAAAGACCAGGAAGCCGAAGCCGTCGGCCTCGTACCAGTAGCCGCCGTTCTCGAGTCCATCGAGCGGCTGTTCCAGCGCATTGGTAATGGATTCGATACAGCGCCGCCGCAACTCGGCCGGCGCGGGATAAGGCGGTTGCGCGCCGCGCACGCTGCACAGGAGCACGTCGAGTCCAGGCAGCACGTGTGCATAGAGCACCGGCTCGTCTTGCGCGCGAGCGCGCGCAATCTTGGTGTCGAGTTGACTGAACGGCTTGAAATGCCGTAGTACCGCGAGGAACGACTCATCGCCGTCCACCTTCGCGCGTCTACGCTTTTTCGGGAAGGACATAAAAATTCGCCTGAAAAAGAATTGCAAGAAACGCAGCGTCCTCATGCGACAACTCCCGGCTTCGCGCGCCGCACGTCGATCTTTTATAGCATACGACAAGGCTGGATTCACGATGATTCGACGTCTGCGCCGTATCATCACCTCCCGCACGAATCATGCCGAACCGCCTCGCCGCGCGCTTTCGCTTCCCAGCACATCTGTCTCCATCATAGACGCACGAGGCGCCGAAAAAACATCTCACACCAATAAAAAAGTCGTTTTTGTGTGGGCCGGGCACATCTTGCGGCTACGTTGAAATATCTCGGATTCACGTCGATAATGGCCCGTCCGGCTGTACTGCGCCGCGCTCGCCGGTCCGGCGCCGCGAAGTCTCGCCGGCATGGCGGACGCGACCGGTCCTCGTGAGTTGCCGCGGCTTGAACGACCCTTCGGGCGAACATGAAACTATTCACCAAGGGGCTGCTGCTGATTGCAGTGCCGAGCGTGGTCGAGTTGGCGCTTCTCGGCTTCGTCTTCGATACCCAGGAAGAGACGGCGCAGGCCGCGCAGTGGGTCGCCAACAGCAAGCAGATCCTTTATCAGTCGTCGGCCATCGTCGATCCGTTGCTGCGTCAGGCCGCGCGGGTCCGCACCGGCATGGCCGTCGGCGATCCGTCGTTCATCGACCGGCATGCGGTATGGATCGATCTTGGCGACCGTCTTTTGAAGCTCGACACGCTGGTCGGCGACACGCCGCAGCAGGTCGAGCGAGTACGCAAGATGCAACGGGCGGTCGACGCCTATCGCGCGCAGACCGTGACGATCTCGCAGGCGCTGCATGAGGGGCGCGGCGTGGATTCGTTTGCGGCGCTCGAGACCGGCGCGTTGCCGCGCCAGGTCGTGGTGTTTCGCGATGAACTCGCCGCGTTCGGCAACGAGGCGTCGCGGCTCGACGCCGAACGCGGGGCGGCGCTCGCACGGCGCCGCGAGCGCCAGCAATACGCGCTGATCGCGGCGGTGCTCGGCTCGATGCTGATCTGGGCGGCCACGGCCGTGGTGTTCGCGCGCAGCATCGGCAGGCGGCTGGAAGTGTTGACCGATAATGCCGAGCGTCTGGGCAACGGGCGGCCGCTCGCCGCGCCGCAGTCGGGCAACGACGAAATCGCCGGGCTCGACACGGTACTGCATCAGACGGGCGCGCGTCTGCGCGAGGCCGACGTGCAGCAGGCCACGCTGAAAGCGCGGCTCGAAGCGCGCGCGGGCGAACTGGCGGCGGTCAACGAGGAACTGCGCCAGGAGACGCAAGACAACGAAATGTTCATCTACAGCGTGTCGCACGATCTGCGCTCGCCGCTGGTAAATCTGCAAGGCTTTTCGAAGGAACTGCAGGTGTCGTGCGACGAACTGGACAGCATCGTCGATGCCGCCCGCTTGCCGGAAGCCGAGCATCGGCGCATGGCGCATATTCTGAACGGGGACGTGCGCGAGTCCTTGCAATATCTTCGTACCGCGGTGACGCGGGCCGCGGCGATCATCGATGCGCTCTTGCGGATTTCGCGCGCCGGCCGGCTCGAATACCACTGGCAGCGGGTGAGCGTCGGCCGCGTGGTGGGCCGGGTGGTGGACGCGCTGCAGGGTGCGATCAGCCAGCGCGCGGCGTCGGTCACCGTGCGCGAGTTGCCGCCCGTGTGGGGCGATCCGGCGGCGATCGAACAGATTTTCGGCAACCTGATCGGCAACGCGGTCAATTACCTGGACCCGGAGCGCAACGGGCGCATCGAGATCGGCGCGCTGGAGCCCGACCCGGTCGACGAGACCGACCCGCGCGCGGTGCGCATGCGCACGTATTACGTGCGCGATAACGGCCTTGGCATTCCGGCCGCGTATATGTCGAAGGTGTTCCGGGCGTTTCAGCGTCTGCACGGCGACGTCGCGAACGGCGACGGTATCGGTCTCGCGGTGGTGCGGCGCATGGCGGAGCGGCATGGCGGGCGCGTGTGGGTGGAGTCGGCGGAAGGCGCGGGGTCGACCTTTTTCGTCGTGTTGCCCGAACAGCCCGCGCGCGCCTGAGTCGAGAGAGGTTGCGGCGCAACGGTGCAAAAACGTCGGAAGCGGTATAAACATAAA
>DASPZL010000158.1:0-31783 GCA_035636295.1 Paraburkholderia sp. | reverse complement strand
CGCGATCGTGTGCTACTCGCCGTGATGGGCTCGCCCGACCCGCGGCAGATCGACGGCATGGGCGGCGCCGATCCGTTGACGAGCAAGGTGGCGATCATCTCCCGTTCCACACGCGATGATGCCGACGTCGACTATCTGTTCGCGCAAGTCGTCGTGAACGAGGCGCGGGTCGATTACGGCCAGAACTGCGGCAACATTCTTGCGGGCGTGGGGCCGTATGCGATCGAGCGCGGGATGGTGGAAGCGCGAGACGGCAGCACGCGTGTCGCGATTCACATGGTGAACACCGGCCAGATCGCGGTGGCGACGGTGAACACGCCGGGCCGCCACGTAACGTATGAAGGCGATGCGCGCATCGACGGCGTGCCGGGTCTGGCCGCGCCGATCCCGCTCGAGTTCAGGGACACGGCCGGTTCCACCTGCGGCGCGCTGCTGCCTACCGGCCATCTGAAGGACGTGGTCGAAGGCGTCGAGGTCACGTGCATCGACAACGGCATGCCGATCGTGCTGATGCGCGCGCGCGATCTCAACCGGAGCGGTTACGAAACGCGCGAGGAACTCGACGCGGATGACGAACTGAAAGCGCGCATCGAAAAAATCCGGCTCGCGGTGGGGTCGATGATGAATCTCGGCGACGTCAGCGCGCGCACTGTTCCGAAGATGTGTCTGGTAGCGGAGCCTCGCAACGGCGGCACCATCTCTACTCGCAGCTTCATTCCGCATCGCTGCCATGCATCGATCGGCGTGCTTGGCGCGGTGAGCGTGGCCACGGCGGCGGTGCTGCCCGGCACGGTCTGCGGCGGCATCGCCGACGTGGACCCGGAGGGCGCGCGAAAGCGCGTGTCGGTCGAACATCCGACGGGCGAATTCACGGTCGAGCTCGCGCTCGGCGGAAATCCGGACCAGCCCGAAGTGCTCAGCGCCGCGCTGTTGCGCACGGCAAGGTGGCTCTTCGACGGCGTTGTCGGCATTCCTTCTTCCGTGTGGCAGGTAACGCAATGAACGGTCTTGCCCGTATCGCGTTCGTCGGCTTCGGCGAGGCCGGCGGCATTCTCGGCTCGGCGCTTGCCGTAAAAGACGTGCAAGTATCGATGTATGACCTGCGGCGCGATCTGCTTCGTCAGAAGGCGGAGTCGGCGGGCGTTCGCGTCGGTGACACGTTGGAGAGCGCGATTCGCGATGCACAGATCGTCGTCTCGGCGGTGACCGCGCAAGCCGACATCGAGGTCGCGGAAGCGGTCGCGCGCTGCATCGAGCCGGATCAGACCTACCTCGACATCAATTCCGTTTCGCCGCATACCAAGCAGCATGCGCAAGCTTGCATCGAGGGCGCCGGTGCGCGCTACGTCGAGGCGGCCGTCATGGCGCCCGTGCCGCCTTATGGACTTGCGGTGCCGATGCTGCTCGGCGGCGCCGATGCCGCGCGCGTCGCGACGCTGCTCAATGCGTACGGCTTCAAAGCACGGGCCGTATCGGAGAAGGTCGGCGTCGCGTCCGCGGCGAAGATGTGCCGCAGCGTCATGATCAAGGGGATCGAAGCGTTGACCGTGGAATGTTTGCGCGCCGCGCGGCTCTACGATGCCGAGTCGATCGTGCTCGCCTCGCTGGCGAAAACGTTCGGCAAGATGCGCGACGACGCGGATTTGCCGGGCTATCTGGTCAGCCGCGTCGCGGAACATGGCCGCCGGCGCGCGGCGGAAATGCGCGAGGTGTCGCAGACCTTGCAGGACGTCGGCATCACGCCGTTCATGAGCGACGCGTGCGCGCGCCTGCAGGATGGTGTCGTGGATGCGATGCTCGACGCGGGTATCGACTATCGTTCGCTGCCCGTACCGTTCGATTGGCGTGCGTTCTTCGACGGCCTCCCCGACGAAGCATCCTGACCGCCCACGCACGCAGCGGCTAACCTGGTGCGATGCTGATCGTGCGCGTCACATCCACCACCGACAGACGAATTGCATCGATCAACGCGCGCGCAGCAGGTGAGGGCGTGCCCGCCGCGCGCACCGTCAAGCCGATGTCGCGGCGCGTGCTGTGCAATGGCACGTCGAGCACCGTCAACTGTCCGGACTGAACCTCGTAATGCAATTGCTGCGCCGACAGCGCGGCCGCCATGTCGGTGCCGAGCAGCAGTCCGCGAATCACCGCGAGGTCGGCGGTTTCGACCGTGGGCATCGGCGGCTTGATTTTCATGCGCCTGAATTGCGCTTCGAACAGCGCGCGAGCCGGCGCGTTGCTGCGCGGCAGTATCCACTGCGCGTCGCGCAAGTCCATGATGCTCAGATCGCGCGCGTTAGCGAGCGGGTGATCGCGGCGCACCAGCACCACCATATCTTCCGACATCAAACGCTCGTTTTTCAGGCCGCTGCTTGCGTCGTTATCGCGCAGCGCGCCGAGAATGAAGTCGATATCGCCTGCTCGCAAACCCGCGACCAATGCCTCGTATGCGCTTTCGTCCGTGACGACCCGCACGCCTGGATTCTCCGAGGTCATTCGCGCGATCGCTCTCGGCAAAATCAACGTGCGCCCGAGCGGCAGCGCGCCGACGGTCACGGCGCCCTGAATCTTGCCGTGCAGCGCCGCGATATCGTCGGGCACATGCCGCAACTCGTTCAACGCGCGGCGCACGTGAAGCAGAAACGTCTCGCCTTCCGTGGTGAGTAGAATGCCGCGCGGGCTTCGATGAAAAAGACTCAAGCCGGAGCCGCTTTCCAGCACACGAATTGCGGTGCTCACGGCCGGTTGACTAATGCCGAAAGTCTTCGCCGCGCTCGGCATGTGCCGGTGGCGAGCCAGCGCCGCGAACAACTGCAGCCGCCGCGTATTGAGCAGATAGGCAGGCAACGCGCCTTCCGCCGTGGGCCGACGGCGCGCCTGCCTCGCCGAGCACCACTGCGCGAGTTCTTCGAGCTCCGAAAAAATGCGCTCGCAACGATGCAGCACGGCGCGGCCAACGGGCGTGGGCAACATGCCCGATGGGCCGCGGTCGAAGAGCGGTTCGCCGAGCGCCGATTCCAGTTCCTGCACCGAGCGTGTAACGGCCGACTGCGCGCGAAACAGCGCGGCGGCCGCGCGTGTCGCGCTGCCCATCTCGGCGACGAGTCGAAACGCGCGCAGTTGCGCGAGGTTGAGAAGTTCCTTGCTGCTCACGAATGACGGCGCTCGGACGGAAGTACGTTTGTTGACGGGGCGAACCGCATGGTTCTCATGCCGCGCCCGCGATCAGATGCAACGACGGCAGCGACAGATTCAGGCTCTCTTTCGATATGTGCGTATGTTCTTTCATCAACGCCTCCACGCGCGCGCCTTCGCCTTTTTTCAACGCATCCGCAATCGCATGATGCTGACGATGCGCGTACGTCAGCATCATGAACTGGCGCTCTCTTGCGGATTCGTCGAAGGCGATCGTGGACGGCGCCACAAAAGGAATCTTGTCGTTCAGGCTCAACGCGGCGCTCACCGCGGTGTTGTGCGCCGCCTCGATGATGAGCGCGTGAAAACGGCCATTCATCTGCGCATACAAAACGTCGTCGCCTTTGTTCAAGTGTCCTTTGCTGAAGATGCTGTCGCCCTCACGCAAGCAGTCGTCGAGCGAGGCGGCCAGGGTCGGGTCCACGCCCTGTTCGGCGACCGAGCGGGCGGCGAGACCTTCGAGCACGCCGCGCACGTCGATGGCGTTCAATACGTCCCGAACGCTGAAGCGCCGCACGACGTAGCCGCGCGCGCCCGAGCGGTCGAGCAATCCTTCGCCGGACAGCACGCTCAACGCGTAACGCAAGGGCGTGCGCGACACGCCGAGCCATTGCGCGAGTTGCGCTTCCACGAGACGTTGGCCGGGCGAAAGCTCGCCGGCCAGGATTTTCTCTCGTAACGTCTGGACAATCGCCTGTTGGGTGGTCTCGTTCATCGGTATCTACTCGTTGGACGCCGTCAAGTATAGCCATGCGCCGAGCGGCGCACCACGCTTATAGAGCGGTTTGCGAGTTCGTTTATCGGCCATCTGTTTTGTTTATCACGCATAAGACGATAGACGAACTGGTTTCAGGGCAATTCTGGAATACGGGATACCAAGCAAGTCATATGCAGAGCGGCTTGCAGCGCTTGCTCAAATCTATGTTAGCCATATCCATAGGTGTTTTGCGCAAATAATCCGGCCGAAATGTGGTTTACCCGCACTTTCTGAAAACCTGCACAATTCCTATCTTTGTATCCCAAGATGGTTGTGATGGCTAGCTGCCCGCGACGGTGACCTATCCGAATGGGGCGCGTCTCCGCACGACCCGAAGCAACCGGCGACATAACTGAACGAAGTACGGAAGACAGCGATATGGCAAGAATCATTGGTGGCATCGGCACGTCGCACGTGCCGACTATCGGCATGGCGTACGACAAGGGCAAGCAGAACGATCCCGCGTGGGCGCCGCTTTTCGAGGGCTATGAACCGGTGGCGAAGTGGCTTGCCGAACGCAAGCCCGACGTGATGGTGATGTTCTACAACGATCACGCCAACAGCTTCTTCTTCGACTGCTATCCGACTTTCGCGCTGGGCGTGTCCCCCAATCATGAATTCGCGGACGAGGGCGCGGGCAAGCGTCCGCTGCCGGATATCGCCGGCCATCCCGACCTCGCGATCCATATTGCCGAGCAACTGGTTGCCGACGAATTCGATCTCACGATCTTCCAGGACCGTCCGCTCGACCACGGCTGCAATTCGCCGCTCTCGCTGATGTTGCCGCACGACGGCGGCTGGCCGATATCCCTCGTGCCGATGGAAGTCAACGTGCTGCAGTATCCGTTGCCCACCGCGAACCGCTGCTATCGCCTGGGCCTGGCGCTGCGCCGCGCGATCGAATCGTTCGAACCGGACCTGGACGTGGTGGTGGTCGGCACGGGCGGGTTGTCCCACCAGGTGCACGGCGAGCGAAGCGGTTTTAACAACACCGAGTGGGACATGGAATTTCTCGATCTGATCGTCCGTGACCCGCAGCGTCTCGCCGCGATGAAGCACGTCGACTACGTGCGCCTCGGCGGCGCGGAAAGCGTGGAGACGATCATGTGGCTGGCGATGCGCGGCGCGCTGGGTCCGAAGGTCCGCGAACTGCACCGTAACTATTACCTCGCGACCAGCACCGCGATGGCTGTGACGATCTACGAAGACGAGGTGGCGCAATGAACCCGCAGCTGATCGGCATCGAGGAATTGACGGGCACCTATCCGTTCGACATTCGCCAGAGCATGAAGGCGATGCGGCTGAACCGCTTCTTCTGGCAGATGCGTGAAGCGCAGACGCGCGCGCTGTGGCTGGAGAACCGAGGTGCCGCGTACGACGCCGCGAACCTGAGCGCCGAAGAACGCGCGCTCGTCGACAACACGGACTGGATCGGCCTGATTCGCTACGGCGTGTGTTTCTTCGTCCTCGAGAAATTCGCGCGCGTGGTGAAGATCACGAACCTGGGCATGTACGCCAGCATGCGAGGCGAAACACTCGAAGCGTTTCTCAAGACGCGCAAGGTGCCTGAAGCGGTGTAACGGAATCAATTTCGAGAAGATTTGAAGCTCTCGCCGCATTTTTAGCCGTATTTCGTTTCGATACCACGAAGACCCCGGGTTCGACTGAAACCCGGGGCGGAAAATTACATCTCCGGAGACTTGCATGAAATCTGAAGACTCGGTCGACATCAAGGCGTTCATCGACGCACGCAAAATGTCGCCTTACCAATGGCTCGTCCTCGTTCTATGTTTTCTGATCGTCATGATGGACGGTCTGGACACGGCCGTGATGGGCTTTGTCGCGCCGGTCATCATGCATGACTGGAACGTCAGCCGGGCCGCGTTCGGTCCGGTCATGAGCGCCGCGATGGTCGGCCTCGCGGTCGGCGCGTTGGCCGCGGGGCCGATCGCGGACCGCATCGGACGCAAGAAGGTGCTGATCGCTTCCGTGTTCTGCTTCGGCCTCTTCAGCCTGTTCTGCGCATTCGCCGAGTCGCCTGTTCAGCTCGTCGTGCTGCGCTTTCTGACCGGCCTCGGTCTCGGCGCCGCGATGCCGAACTCGACCACGCTACTGTCCGAGTACGTGCCGTCGCGCAGCCGCTCGTTGCTGCTCACGATCATGTTCACCGGCTTTAACTTCGGCTCGGGTGCGGGCGGCTTCGTGGCGGCTTCGCTGATTCCGCACTTCGGCTGGCGCGCGGTGTTCATGTTCGGCGGCGTCCTGCCGATCGTCAGCGTGCCGCTGCTGCTGTGGCTGTTGCCGGAGTCCGCGCGTTTGATGCTGGTGCGCAAGATGTCGGCCGAGCGCATCGCGACGACGCTCGGCAAAGTGTGCGGACACATCTTCGGCAAGGACGTGCGCTTTACCGCGCCTGAACCGGTGATCGCCGCCAAGGCGCCGGTGCGCATGCTGTTCGCCGACGGCTACGCGTTCAGCACGCTGATGCTGTGGCTCACGTACTTCATGGGTCTCCTGATCATCTACCTGCTGACCGGCTGGCTGCCCACGCTGATCAAGGACGCGGGCTTGCCTGTCGAGCGCGCTGCCGCGATCACCGGCATGTTCCAGTTGGGCGGGACCGTCGGTGCGGTCGCCGTCGGTTTCGCGATGGACCGCATGGATCGCAATGCGGTGATCGGCGCGGCGTATCTGCTCGGCGGTGTGTTCATCTTCGCGCTGGGCATGGGCACGCTCAAGTCGAACTTGCTGCCGGTTCTCGTCACGTGTGCGGGTTTCTTCATGAGCGGCGCGCAGACCGGTCTCAATGCACTCGCGCCGACCTGCTACCCGACGCGTGCCCGTGCAACCGGCGTGAGCTGGATGCTGGGGTTCGGGCGGCTCGGCGGCATTCTCGGTTCGCTCGTGGGCGGTGCGTTGCTCTCGCTCGGGTTCAGTTTCCAGGTTGTCTTCTCAGTGCTCGCGGTTCCGGCTCTGATCGCGGCCGCGGCCATCGTCATGAATCGGCTTGCGCTGCGTTTCATCACCAGTCCGATGGCCGACGCTTGAGCGTGTGAGCGGCGGTGCCACGCGAATACGCGCGACACTGCTGCCCGCACGGCATCCCTTACTTGACGCGCGTTTCCAGGAGAGCAGACATGGGTGGCAATTTCAGCGTGAGCGGCACTGAGCTCAACCAGGGTTCGACGTCGAGCGGTTTGGAATGGTCCAGCCGCAAGGCGATGATTCGCGCGGGCGTGATCGGCGGATTGCTTGGCGCGGTGATCATCTGGATTTACGAGGCACTTATCTGGGTCGGCGCGCAGCACTTGATGCCTCTCGCGGGTATTCCTCGCAACGCGACGGGCCTCGTGTTCGGCAAGCAGGTGCAGGAGTCGATCGGTATCTGGGCTTATGTCGTTGGCACAGGTATTCACTTCGTGTTCGCGACGGCGTGGGGCGTTTTATTCGCCGCGATCTGGCCGTACTTTCGCCGGCGCGGATACGAGGCGACTTTCATCGCGCTGTTTTACGCGGTGTTGGCGTGGATCGTGATGCACGTGGCGATCATGATCGCCTCCGACAGCCATCCTAACTATTACGACCCGGCTGTGATCATCGGCGGTTTCATGTCGCACCTTTTCTTCACCGTGCCATTGGCGTTGACGGTAAAGCGGTTGCTGCAGCGAGGAAAGCGATAGCACGACGCGTTTGGCCGGCCTGTCGCGACAGTGTCGATAAAAAATTTCAACAAGACGTAGAAATCGGAGATCTGGAGAATGAGTAAACGTATCAGGAGAATCGACGCTGCATTGTTCGGGGCAGCGATCGCCGCCACCGTGCCGGCTTTCGCGCAAAGCAGCGTGACGTTGTATGGCATTGTCGATAACGGCATTTCGTATACGAACAATCAGACGTCGCTCGGCTCCACCAGCGGGGGCAAATCGATCGTGAAGATGGCCCCTGGCGTGTGGGCAGGCAGCCGCTTCGGCTTGAAAGGCGGAGAGGACCTGGGCGGCAATACCAAGGCGATCTTCCAGCTCGAGTCCGGCTTCAATTCGGCAAGTGGCGCCCAGCAATATACCAATGCGATGTTCGGGCGCCAGGCGTGGGTCGGTGTGACCAACCCGGCGTACGGCACGTTCACCGCGGGCCGGCAATATGCTTCGTATTACCAGCTGCTCGCGCCGTATAGCCCGACGACCTGGCTGACCGGTTACTACGGCGCGCACCCCGGCGATATCGACGGCCTCGATACGATCTACCGGGCGAACAACACGCTCGAGTACACGTCGCCGAAACTTTATGGCTTGACGGTGAGCGGTTCATATTCGTTGGGCGGTGTTGCCGGCAGCGTGAACCGCGGGTCCACGTGGTCGACGGCGGTGCAGTATGCGATGGGTCCGATCGGGCTCGCGGTGGGCTTCTCGCGAATCAACAGCTCGACCTCGGGCGGCGGCGCGTGGGGTGCGGATTCGACAACCACGAACGGCGGCTCGCAGATCGGCGTATCCGCATTGACGAACGGTTATCAAACCGCGCAGGCGCAACAGCGTTTCGCGGTGGGCGGCGGCTACACCTTCAACAGCGCGTGGGATGTCACGGCCACCTATTCGAACGTTCAGTACATACCGGGCGCGGGGTCGAAGTTTCACGATACGGCGATCTTCAACACAGGTGGCCTCGTGTTGCACTGGAAGCCGGCCACTGCATGGGATTTCGGCGCAGGCTACAGCTACACCCGTGCGACGCGCGCGAACGCCATTCAGGACAACGCGCAATACCACCAGTTCAATCTCTCCGAGTACTACGCGTTGTCCAAGCGCACGGGGCTGTATGCACTGGAGGCTTATCAGAAGGCGAAGGGCAAGACGCTGGGAACCAACGGCGCCGGACAAATCATCGACGCCACGGCGACGCTCGGCGATGGTTATAACAGCGCGCCGTCTTCGTCAGGGAGCCAGTTTGCGTTCGGGGTGGGGATTATTCACCGGTTCTGATTGGGGTGTTGCGGGATGGAAGCCGGGTCGTGCGACCCGGCTTTTTTTTTGCGGGGATGTCAATCGCTCGAATTAGCTACCTATCGAACGTACCACAGGCCGTGGTCGTACAAAATAGTCAGGACCTTGTGATCGTCTGTTGCGCCGCGCGCCAGTTGGCTCGCCACGGTCAGGCACGCGGCAGCTGTGTTGCCCGCAAGAAACCCCGCAGTGCGTGCAAAGATTTTGCGCGTGTTCATAACCTCGTCGTACGACACTGTCCTGATTTCGTTAATCAGGTTCCAGTCGAGAAAAGGCGGCACGACGCCTACCGACATGCCCTCGAGCTTGTGATCCGAAAAGATGCCTTTCTGCGAGTCGCATCCTTGCGGTTCCACCAGCACGACGGCGACGGAATAACCCGCTAATTTCAGCGCCTTTGCAATGCCGACGAGACTGGCGGCCGGGTAGGTGCTAAGAGCGACTGCCGCGAACTGGAATCCGTATGGTACGGTCGCCCACGCCTCACTGGGGCGAGTTGTCCACCGACCAGCGCGGCAATCGTGACAGACACCACAGCTGCGGTCAGATTAATCGCCTGGCAGAGCGTCAGGAGGTAGGTCGTGCCTGGTAGCCTGTTCAAGCCGTGCGGGCCCAGGTGTTGTGTCGTGCGAAGGCTTTTTCGTGCACTGGCCTGCCCATTTATTTGGCGAGCATCCGGGCAGCGTTTTTCGTCATTGGCCTTATTACATCGCAGGTAATTGGCGAGTCTCCCGTTCGCACCTAATCTTCGGTTGTCGCGCAACTCATCCCGAGCCGCGTTCACCATCGAGGACACATCATGTCGACGTTTCAGGTTCATACGATCGAATCCGCACCGGAACAATCCAGGCCGGTATTGCGACAGCTTCAACAAACCTTCGGCTTTATTCCCAACATTGCGGGGGCGATGGCCGAGTCGCCCGTACTGATCAGCGCCTTCGTTGATCTGTTCGAGAAAGTCCACTCGGGCACCTTCACGGAAGAACAGATTCAGACCCTGCTGCTGACGAATGCTGTGACCAACGCATGCACCTGGGCGGTCGCATTTCACACCGCTCTCGCGTTGAACGAAGGACTCAGCGCCGCCGATGTCGAGGCAATTCGCGCGGGCCGTGCGCCTGCGGACCGCCAGCATGCCGCGCTCTCGACGCTGACGAAAACCGCTATCGACAAGCGTGGACATCTCGACGACCACGACGTGAACCAGTTCCTCGAAGCCGGTTTTCGCCGCGATCAGGTGCTTGAAGCGTTGGCGGTGACGGCGGCGTCGACGATTACGAACTACGTCGGCAGCATCGCGCGGCCGCCGCTGGAAGCGCAGTTCCAGGTTCATGCATGGAGGGCGTGAGCGTAGCCATGAAAAGTCCGGTCGGCGGCAGGGAGTATGCTGACCGTCGAGGTTCGGCGGCTCGGCTCACGCCGTGGCATGGCGAATGGCTTGCCACGAACCCATCTCCGAACCTCGTCCATGTCGACTTGCGGATAAACGATCGATGAATGCTGCGAACCAAGTCAAGAAAGCCTCGCCGAACGAATTCGGCGACCTGCTGCGTCATTGGCGAGACATGCGCGGCATCAGCCAGTTGGACCTGTCGTTCAATGCCGGTGTCTCGCAGCGCCACATCAGCTTTATCGAAAGCGGACGCAGCGTGCCGAGCCGCCAGATGTTGATGGATCTCGCCCAGACGCTCGACATTCCGCTGCGCGAACGCAACACGCTGCTACTGGCCGCAGGCTATGCGCCGATGTATTCCGACGGCGCATGGAACGCGCAGGAAATGCAAAGTGTCACGAAAGCGCTCGGACGCATGCTTCGGCAGCATGAGCCGTTTCCGGCCATGGTGACGGATCGCTACTGGAACGTGCTGATGACCAACGAATCCGCGCCGCGGTTTTTCAATTGCTTCATCGATATGGCGTCGCGCAAGGGGCCGCGCAACATGCTGCATCTGATCTTCGGTCCGGCTGGTATGCGCCCGTTCGTCGCCAATTGGCAAACCGTGGCGGACAGCCTGATTCAGCGCGTTTATCGGGAGTCGGTGGGCCGCGTGATCGACGACTCGACCCGCGAACTGCTCGCCGCGCTCTGCGCCTATCCTGATGTGCAACCGGCGCTGGAACCCGGCAGCACGCCGGGCGCGAGTGCCGCCGCGGCGGCCATGCCGGTGATACCCATCGGCTTCGTGAAGGACGGCCATGTGCTCAACTATTTCTCGATGGTCGCGAGCGTGGGCACGCCGCAAACGGTCGCGGCACAAGAGCTGCGCATCGAATGCATGTTCCCCGCGGACGAGGAGACGGAAGCGCGTCATCTGGAAATGCTCGATGCGCTTGCGCAGCGGTCTTGAACGTCGAGGCGAGGTGAATCGCCGCGTCGTTCTTTTATCAGTCCGTGGCCGGCTGACATAACCGCTGCCGAACTGCGGCGCCGCATTTGCGCGCCGCCCTCATCATCAGAACCGGTGCCGCACACCGATACTGACGATCGCCTGCGATTGCGCCGCCGACGAATGGCTGTTGCCCTTGTCGCTAACCGACGCCGTGGCCGCAACCGGATTGCCAGGCGCATCCAGCGTGCCGCCGGACGCATGCTGATAGCCGCCCATCAGATAGACGGTCGAACGCTTCGAGAAGTTGTACTGCGCGCCGAGCGACACGCTGTGATATTGCGCGCGCTCATCCACGCCATCCACTTCGCCGCCGCGCGTGTAGCTATAGCCCGCGAACAGCTTCACGGCCGGCTGGATCGTCCACTGTCCGAACACGCCCGCGATGTTGAACGTCGCGTGTCCGGTGAACAATGAGTCGGCGCCGGAACGGTATTGCACGTTGCTGTAGTTCACGCCGACGATCGCCGGTCCGAAATCATAGGTGGCGCCCGCCGCGATGATCTGCTGCGATTGCGCGCTCGCGTAGCCTTCGTTGATCGACGAATTGAACAGACCGTCGTCGGTGCCGCTCCATTTGCCGTAGGTCGTGTCGTTCGTGCCGCTCTTGCTGTTGTCCGAACGCTCGTAGCCGACACCCACGTGCAACGGCCCGTTGCCATACGCGGCGCCCACGCTCCACGTGTTCTGCTGCTTCAAGCTGCCCGGCTGGCCGCCGAAACCGTACAGCGCGCCGAACGTGAAGCCTTCGTAGTTCGCGCTCGTGTACTTGATCGAGTTGTTGACGCGGGCAGTCTGATCGAGATCGTCGATGTCGCCCGGATGCGCGCCATAGCCGCCGACCATCGCAACCGGCGCCACGGGGCTCACGAAATCGTTCAGCGACGTGTACTGACGGCCGAGCGTGATCGTGCCGTATTGCGTGCTGCCGATGCCGACGAACGCCTGGCGGCCGAACAATCCGCCGTTCTGGCCGGTCTTGCCGTTCATGATGTCGAAGCCGTCCTCGAGTTGGAACAGCGCGTTCCAGCCGCCGCCGAGCTGCTCCTGGCCCCGGATGCCCCAGCGGCTGCCGGACAGGTTGCCGCTCGTCAGCGCGACGTTCGAGTGCCCCGCGTACGCGCCGGGCGAACCGGTGCGCTCGTTGCTGCGGTACGTGACGCCCGCGTCGACGATGCCGTACAGCACGACGGAACTTTGCGCGGACGCAATGCCGGCGAAGGACAACAGCAGGGGTGCAGCAATCAATTGCTTTTTCATTGTGGTGATGGCTCGGTTGGAACGTCTATCTCAAGTCGCCTGAACAGCGATCTCTCTTTTTTCGCGTGCACGCAGTCCGCTCCTGGACGATGGAGCAGACTGCATGAAGCGAGGGAAGGGTCTTGCACGGCCCTTGTGAAGCATGCTGATCGCGGGCGCCTCACAAAGACGGGGCGCGACTAGCGGTTCAACGCAGGCTTTAACACCGCCCCGGGCGGCATCTCTGGCGCATGCACCGTGACGGTCTTGCGGACCTTGGCGACATCCGCCGCGCTGACCGTCGAGCCGGTGTTGCCCCAGCTGTTGCGCACGAAGTTCGTCACGTCCGCGACTTCCTGATCGTTCAGACGCCAGCCGAAGGCCGGCATCGTGAACGAGGACGGCGCGGTCTTCGTGCCTTCGAGCGTGCTGCCGGTCAAGAGCACATGAATCAGCGAGGTCGCATCCTTGCCCTGCACGACCGGATTGCCGCCCAGCGCCGGAAAGACGCGCGTGTAGCCGCGGCCGTCGCTGCGGTGGCAAGCGGTGCAGTTGTCGCGATAGACAGCCGCGCCGGGCGCGGTGGCGTCGCCGGTGCGCAACGCGCGCGCGGCCGTATCGTCGTACACGTGCGGCGTTTCCTTCGGATCCGTCGACGGCAGCGTCTTCAGATAGCGCGCGATCGCGGTGAGATCGGCGTCGCTCATATGCTGCATGCTGTGCTGCACGACATCGGTCATGCCGCCGAATGCCGCGCTGTGCTGCGTGCGTCCGGTCTTCAGGAATTGCACGAGATCGGCTTCGCTCCACGCGCCGACGCCGGTGCGCGGATTGCCGCGCAGGCTCGATGGCACCCAGCCGTCGATGGTTGCACCGCCCGCGAGAAACGCGGGGCCGTCGAGATCGCTCAACGCGCGTTCCTGCATCGTTGCCGCGCGCGGCGTGTGGCAGGCGCCGCAATGGCCGAGGCCTTGCACCAGATACGCGCCGCGTGCAACCACCGGATCGGCATAGCGCTTCGCGTCGAACGTGACCGGATCGGGCGCGAACAGATGACGCCAGATGCCGAGCGGCCAGCGCATCGACAGCGGCCAGACGATATCGACCGCGCGGTTCGCCTGATTCACCGGTGCGACGCCTTGCGTGAAGTACGCATACAGCGCGTGCATGTCGTCTTCGCTCAAGCGCGCATACGAGGGGTACGGCATCGCCGGATACAGCGTGTCGCCGTTCGGCCGCACGCCGGCACGCACCGCGCGGTCGAATTGCGCGAAGGTCCACGAGCCGATGCCGGTGCCGTGGTCCGGCGTGATGTTGGTCGAGTAGATCGCGCCGATCGGCGTGTCGAACTTCAGGCCGCCCGCGAACGGTTTGCCCGACGGCGCCGAGTGACACGCAATGCAGTCGCCCGCGCGAGCGAGGTACTCGCCGTGGGCGATCAGCGCGGCGTCGGTTCGAGCTTGGGTTTGAGCCACAGTCGCAGCCGCCGCCGCAGGCGCGGCGAGCGGCGCGGACAACGTCACCGCGGCAAAAAGCGACGCTGCGCCCACACGCTTGAATGCCCCACCCAGGCGTTCAATATCGATCTTCTTTTTCATACGCTCACCAGCGGCCCGGGGTTCTTCAGATACTGCGTGCGAATCGCGCGCGCTGACCAGTAGGCCAGCGCCGCGGCAAGGCCGGTCGGGTTGTAGCCGATGCCTTGCGGAAACGCGGACGCGCCCATCACGAACACGTTGTGCACGTCCCAGCTTTGCAGGTAGCGATTGAGCACGCTCGTCTTCGGATCGGCGCCCATCACCGCGCCACCCACGAGGTGAGTGGTCTGATAGCGGCGCGAATCGAAGTGCGCGCCGAATTCGCGCGTATAGACGTTGATCGCCTTCGGCCCCATCTGCTGCGCGATCTTGTGCATCTGCCCGGTCACATAGCGCGCCATCTTGATGTCGTTGTCCTTCCAGTCGAAGGTCATGCGCAAGAGCGGCTGGCCGTATGAATCGCGATAGGTCGGGTCGAGGTCGAGGAACACGTCGCGGTACGACATGTTGGAGCCGTGCGCATCCATTGAAATGGTGTGCGCGTAGTGGTCTTTTACGGACTTCTTCCACTCGCTGCCCCAGCCCGGCGTGCCGGCCGGCGTCGCGATGCCGCTGATCGGCTTCGTGCCCGCCTGATTCACCCACAGCGGCGAGCCGCCGACAAAGCCGAGCGGGCCATGATCGAAGTTGTCGGCGTTGAAGTCGTCCACGGCGATGCCGTTGCCGCCCGCGCCGATGAACGGATTGGTGAACGTGTCCTTGTCGAAGAACGCGGTGATGGTCGAGAGGTTCTGATACGCGAAGTTGCGGCCCACCACGCCTTCGCCCGAGATCGGGTCGTACGGCTTGCCGATGCCCGAGAGCAGAAGCAGATGCACGTTGTGATACTGGAACGCCGCGACGATCACGAGATCGGCCGGCTGAAACACTTCGTTGCCCGCCGGATCGACATACGTCACGCCCTTCGCGCGCTTTTTCGTATCGTCGAGTTCGACGCGCAGCACGTGGCAGCGCGAGCGCAACTCGAAGTTCGGCGACTGCTTCAGCACGGGCAGAATGTTCAGATTCGGCGATGCCTTCGAATACATGTAGCACGCGTAGCCGCTGCAAAATCCGCAGAAGTTGCACGGGCCCATCTGCACGCCATACGGATTCGTGTACGGACCCGACGTATTCGCCGAAGGCAAACGGTACGGGTTCAGCCCGAGTTCGCGCGCGGCCTTGCCGAAGCGCTCGGCCGAATAAGTGTTCTGCTGGGCGGAGAGCGGAAAATGATCGCTGCGCGGCGCTTCGTAAACGTTGCCGTCGCCGACCACCTTGCCGTTGACCTTATAGGCCTGTCCCGAGGTGCCGAACACTTTCTCGGCGAAGTCGAAATGCGGTTCGAGTTCTTCGTAGCTGACGCCGTAATCCTGGATCGTCATGCCTTCGGGAATGAAGCGCTTGCCGTAGCGTTCCTCGTAGTGGCTCTTCAGACGCAACTCTTCCGGCGTGATGCGGAAATGCACACCCGACCAGTGCAGCCCGGCGCCGCCCACGCCTTCGCCCGGCAGGAACGCCGCGAGCTGCCGGTACGGCAGCGCGGTGTCGCCGACGTTATGACGGATCGACACGGTGGTCTTCGATAGATCGAGGAACAGCTTCTTGCGGACGTTGTAGGTCAGCTCGTCGATCGTGTTCGGGTACGCGCCGTCCGGATAGGTGTCGCGATATTCGCCGCGTTCGAGCGCGAGCACTTTCAGGCCGGCCTCGGTGAGCTCCTTCGCGAGGATCGCACCGGTCCAGCCGAAGCCGACGATCACCGCGTCGACGTGCGGTTTGGTTTGAGTAGACATCAGGTGCGCTTTCCTTCGATCGACACGGGGCCATACGGATAGGCCGCGCCGTTCTGATTGACGAAGTCCATGAAATCGGCGCGCGCGCCGGGGAAGCCGATCATCTTCCAGCCGCCCATGTCGCGATTGCCGCCGTGGATCGGATCGCAGAAGTAGCCTTCGCGGGTGTTCTGCAGCAACTGGCCGAAGAACGTCGCGGCGGGGACGTCCACGAGATCGATCTTTCCCTTCTCGAGCGCGGCGAGCACGGTGTCGCGCGTGGGCGCGTCGAGGGCGTCGAACGTGTGCGCGTAGGTTTTCGCGCAGTACGCGTTGACCGCCGCGATACCGAGCCGGTACAAGTCCCGCGGCACCAGCTTCAACTGATAGCCGAGCTCCGGCACGCCTTGCGCGAACGGCCCTTGCATGTACCAGAGCGCGCCGTGCGCATACGGCGTATCCATCTGACGGTCGATGAATTCGGGCACGCCCGCGTCAACGGCGCCGGGGCCTTCGCTGTCGGACGGGATCAGCCGGTCGACCGCTGCATGGAGGAACGCCCATTCCTTCGCGTCGAAGAAATGCGGCTTGTAGTCGGCGCCTGAGGCGTGGCCCGCGGCCGGGTTCGCACTCGAGCCCGGCGTGGCGGTGGTCGCGGATTGCTTGACTTCGCAGCCGGCGAGCGTGCCGGCCGGAACCAGCGCGACGGCCGTGCGTAGAAAACCGCGGCGAGAGGTAAGAGGGGATTGAGGCATGTTGTTCTGGTCACCAGATTGGGACGCGCCATTGCGTCACCGGGTAGTCATCGGAATGACGGCGTCATGATATTTGGAACCGGTTCCAAAGTCTTTTCGGATTTTTACAATAAGCTGTTTCACCCAGTGACTAAATGCCGCTTTTCCGGGAAAAGTGCTTTTAAATCAAAAGGAATTTGAATGCGGGGCGGCGTGGGGGCGAGCTGCTGGGAAGCGCAAGAGGCTGACGTAAAAAAGCGACGGTTTTCGATGCTTGCGGGCGGCGAGGGATTCAACGCGAGGAACCGGCGTACGAACCGCCCCACGAAAAAGGCGAGATGGGGAACGTGGATTGCTCTCTGGTGGCATGAATCGTCAAGTGGCCAAAGACCCGGCGGATTCGTTCAAATAACCAACGGAGACGACGTCATGACCCATCATCCTACGAATCCGCCCGACACAGCTCGTCGGAGAATTCTCGCCGCGCTAGCAGGGTCCATCGCGCTATCGGCTTGTGGAGGCGGCGGCTCCTCTGGATCGGGATCGCCCGCCCCCGTGGTGGGCGCGATCCCGCCGGATCGAGCGAACCTGCCGCGTCCCGCATTGCCCGATCCGGCGACTTCGGGCATCGACCACGTCGTGCTCGTCACCATGGAAAACCGCTCGTTCGACCATCTGATGGGCTGGGTGCCGAATGCGGAAAGCGCGCAGACCGGGCGCACCTTCGTCGACGCGTTCGGCGAGGCCCACGCGCCGTTCGCGCTCACCGCGAACCCGGCCTATGGATTCCAGGGCTGCGCATTCGCGGACCCGAATCACGCATACGACGCCGGGCGCGTCCACCTCGCAAACGGCGCGATGAACGGCTTCCTGCTGACGCCGGTAACCAGCCTCATGCGCGGCGACTTGCTGCCGATCGGCTATTTCCAGTCTGCGGATCTCGACTTCTATCGCGGCGCGGTGACGCAATACACCGTGTGCGACTACTACATGAGCGGCATTCTCAGCGATACCTACCCGAACCGGCTCTATCTGCACAGCGGCGAAACGGACCGTCTCTCCGACACGCTGGACAACTCGTCGTTGCCGGCCATCTGGGACCGGCTCGACGCGAAGAACGTTTCATCCACCTACTATTTCCACGACGTGCCGTTCACCGCGCTGTACGGCACGCGCTATGTCGGCCGCTCGAAGCTGTTTGCCGACTTCCTCTCCGACGCCGCCGCGGGCACGTTGCCGTCATTCTGCATGGTCGATCCGAGTTTCGGCGGCGAAGTACAGGGCACGTCGAACGACGACCATCCGCATGCCGACGTGCGCAACGGCCAGGTGTTGCTGGGCCAGATTTACGACGCGCTGCGCACGAGCCCGAACTGGAGCAAGACGCTCATGATCATCGTCTATGACGAGTGGGGCGGTTTCATGGAGCATGTGGCGCCGCCCGTCAAGCCGGTCTCGGCGGCGGAGCGCGCGCTCGGCAACGACGGCCGCCTCGGGTTTCGCGTGCCGTGCATGCTGCTCGGACCGCGCGTGCGCGCGAACAGCGTCTCGCGCTATCCGTTCGATCCGAGCTCGATTCACCAGTTGCTCGCCTGGCGCTTCGGCCTCGACCCGCTCGGCGTTCGGTCGAGCGACGCCGCGACGTTCAACCTCGCTTATGCATTGGATCTGACGGATTCGGCGCGCACCGACGCGCCGGCGATCGCGGTGACGCAAGGCACGTTCGGCGCGGCGTGCTCGAACGTATCGACGGCGACCTCGGGGGCGACCGGCATCGCGCAACTGGACAGGAACCAGGTGACGCCTGGTTCCAGTGCGGCTGCCGATACAGCAATGAGTCCTCCGGGCGGCCGTTTCTCCGAACTGCGGACGAAGGCCGACGCGCTCGGTTTCCCTCCACCGAAGTGACCGCCGCCGCGCGGCGCGTGGAGTTGCACGCCCGGAACGCCGGCCGGATTCAGACTTCTTTGGTGTCGAACAGCAGCAGTTCGACGCCGGCTTGAGCAAAATTGGCCAGGTCTCCCGATGTCGCCTGGCCCTGGGGAGAACCGAGTCCCTGCTGCAGCGCTTCGAATGAATCGAAGCTCAGGATTGCGGCGAGATGGTACGGCGAAGCGCCCTGCGGCGCCGCGACCGGTCCGGTGCTGACTTCGTAGCGCCGCAGGCCGGGCACCTGTTTCGCGAGCGGCACGTGGGTCGAGTAGTAGTGAGCGTCGAACGCTTCCGCGTTGGCCGGGGTTTTATAAAACGCGACGAGCTTTGCCATAGTCATGTCTCCTGGCGCACCAGTCGAACTGGTGCGCGGCAGCATGAGCGCCTCGCGCTTTTGAACCGCGGGTCGCATCATGCGTGATTGATGGGGATTCGGGCTCGCCGCCGCTTAGGGCGGTTACGAGTCCCGTCTGGATTCTACGCCGGGTACACAGACGCGTCTGAAACGCGATGGCGCTTGCTCCCGAGTCGAGTGTCCCGGCTTTGTGCTGCCCGTCGTCAGAACAGTTGTTTCTGACCGCTCATCAGCGTCGTGAAATCATCGCGCAGCAACGGCAGAATCGCGTCGGCGACGGGTTGCAATTGCCGCGTCAGATAGTGCTCGTAATCGATGGCCGAGCGCAGCGTTTCGAGCGGCTCGGGTCCGGCGACCGTCATCACGTAGCTGATCCAGCCGCCGTTCTGATATTGAAGAGGCCGCCCCTGGCGCCGATTGAACTCGTCGGCCACGCGCGCCGCGCGCACGTGCGGCGGTACGTTGCGCTCGTAATCGCCGAGCGGCCTGCGCAGGCGCTTGCGATACACGAGCTGATCGTCGAGCTTGCCTTCGAGCGTATCGCGCACGTAGTCGCGCACATAGTCCTGATACGGCTGTTGCGTGAAAATGCGCCGATAGAGCTCCTGCTGAAACTGCTGCGCGAGCGGCGTCCAGTCAGTGCGCACCGTTTCGAGTCCTTTGTAGACAATGTCCTCGCTGCCGTCCGGAGAAACGGTCAGCCCCGCATAGCGTTTCTTGCTGCCTTCCTCGGCGCCGCGAATCGTCGGCATGAAAAAGCGCTTGTAGTGCCGCTCGAATTGCAGTTCAAGCGCGCTCTCGAGCCCGAAACGCTCCCGCAGATTCTGCCGCCACCACGCGTTGATATGCTCGACGATCGCGCGGCCGATGCGGCCGGCGTCTTCCTCGCCGTGCGCGTGCTTTAGCCAAACGAAGGTCGAATCCGTGTCGCCGTAAATCACCTCGTAACCTTGGGCCTGTATCAGTTCGCGCGTGGCGTGCATGATTTCATGGCCGCGCAGGGTGATCGACGACGCGAGACGCGGATCGAAGAAACGGCAGCCGGTGGAGCCGAGCACGCCGTAGAAGGCGTTCATGATGATTTTCAGCGCCTGCGAAAGCGGCTTGTTCTGCTCGCGCTTGGCCGTTTCGCGCCCCTGCCAGACCTGGCCGACGATCGACGGCAAGCAATGGCGAGTGCGCGAAAAACGCGCGCCGAGAAAGCCCGGCACCGACTGATCGTCGGCGGGATCGAGCATGCCTTCCACAAGCCCCACGGGGTCGATCAGAAATGTGCGGATGATCGACGGATACAGGCTCTTGTAGTCGAGCACCAGCACGGAATCGTAGAGGCCGGGCCGCGAATCCATCACGAAGCCGCCCGGACTCGCGGCACCGGCCACGTCGCCGAGATTCGGCGCGACGTAGCCTTGCCGATGCATTCGCGGCATGTACAGATGCGTGAATGCCGCGACCGATCCGCCGCTGCGATCCGCGGGCAGCCCGGTGACGGTCGCGCGTTCCAGCAGAAACGGCAGCAACTCCGTCTTCGCGAAGATGCGCGTGACGAGCTCGCAATCCTTCAGGTTGTACCGCGCGAGCGCGGGCTTGTCCTCGTCGAAGCGGCGCTGGATTTCATCCATGCGCTGATACGGATTGTCGATCGATTTGCCTTCGCCCAGCACCGAGCGCGCGACGTATTCGAGGCTGAACGAAGGGAAACTCCACGTTGCCGAGCGCAGCGCCTCGATGCCGTCGATGATCAAGCGCCCCGCGGCGCCGGCAAAGAAATGGTTCTGCCTGAGGCCGTGTTCGCGCCATTCCATCACCGCACCGCCGCGTCCGAGTCGCAGCGGCACGCGATATTGTTCGGCGTGCTGCTGCAACACACGCAGATCGAACTGCACGAGGTTCCAGCCGATGATTGCATCTGGGTCGTGCCGCTCGAGCCACACGTTCAGTTTTTCGAGTAGTTGTGCGCGGGTTTCACAGTATTCGAGCTCGAAGTCGAGTCCGCTTGCGTCGCCGTTGGGCGGACCGAGCATATAGACCTGGCGCTGCCCGCAACCTTCGAGCGCGATCGAATAAAGCTCGGCGTTCGCACTGGTTTCAATGTCGAGCGAGACGAGCTTCAAGGGTGGGCGATAGCTGGTAGCCGGCTTCAATTCGCCGTTCACGAGCAGCCCGCCATTCTGCGAGTCGCCGCCGAACCACACCGGCGCGGTGATGAAGCGCTCCATCATGTAGCGCTCGTGCGGGAAGATGTCGGCTTCATACACGTCGACGCCGCCTTGCTTCAGGCGTTTCTCGAAGCCGGTCAATTGCCGGTACTGCGGGCAGTAAAGCCCCATCACCGGGCGATGCTGGAAGTCGCGCAAGTCGAGTGGACGCAGATCGAGCGGCGCTTCGCGGCGCAGGATCGTTTCCGCGCGCTCGCGATGTTCGGCCGGAATGAACGCCACCGAAGGCTGCGGGCGCAAGCGGATGTGACGGGGCCCGCCGTCTGTTGCCAGCCAGAAATCCACTTCGGTGCCGGCGGGGGTGTCCCGCCAATGTCGGGTCAGGATGAAACCCTGTTCAAGCTCAGTCAAACTGCCACCTCTAAACGGGCGTCATCGCCTTGTGCGATTTTACCGCTATGCGCGTTGGGCCATGCCGCACTCACTGCGGCGTTCATGCGCCGGCCACGCTGGGTGCAGGCGCGCCGCGTAGTCTGTATGATCGCTTTGCAGCGATTCCTTCGGCGCGCAGCATGCGCCGGTCAAGTCTACCAAGAGCGGAGTGAACACTATGACTTTGAGCAAACTTGTTGTTGTGGTCGCGGTGGCAGCAACCAGCCTGGGTGCGCAGGCGCAAGTCGCCGGCACACAACCTTTGAGCGTGACGGTCGAGCAGTCCAATGCGCTGCTAAGCGGCTGGAGTGTGAAGAAGAGCATTCTCGGCAAGGCGGTGTACAACGACCAGAACGAGAAGATTGGCTCGATTCGCGATCTGGTGGTCGCACCTGACGGGTCGCTGTCCGCCGCGATCGTCTCCGCTGGCGGCTTCCTCGGTGTGGCGTCGCACGACGTCGCGGTGCCGATCGCCGCGCTCGATATTCGCTCGGGAAATTTTTATCTGGCCGGCGCGAGCAAGGACGCTTTGAAGGCGACGCCCGCATTCCAGTACAACAAGGTCAAAGCGCCGGCTAAGCCTAAAAAGCTGACGGGAGAGTAAGGCATTGAGCCGGCGAAGTGGCCGGTTTTTTGCAATGAACAGCTTCGAATTCAAGCGGTTCAAGCGGTTCAAGCGGTAATAGAAAGGCGGCGCGCGGCGTGAATCGGCAGGTAGGCAAACCGATTTGCGCTTGCGGCGCCGCTTTTGCATTCACGGTGAATCACGCTGGCAGGTCGGCTTTTGAATCAAGCCTCCAAAGCGAGCGTGGCGAAGGTCCCGAGCCAGTGTTCGCCCATGTAGTCGCCGGCTACATGCGGCAGCGCGCTTTGCAGATGACGCTCGGCGGCATCGAACAATATCGTGCGGCGTATGTCGCCGACCGGCAGCGCACGAGCCAGCGAGCGTTGACACCACGCGCGGCTCAGATTGAGGCCGTCGAGGTGCGCGATCTTGCCGTCGCTGCGATCGGTCACGGTGACCGGCTCGAACAAGGTTGCGGGCTTCTTCGCGCCGAGATTCGGCAGAAAACGGCCGAACCAGTCGACGAATTGCGCGGGCGGCAATATGCGCCGCATCAACTCCGCTTCCATGAGCGAAGGCGAAAGAAATTCGTCGCCGGCGGGCTCCCATGCCTGGCAGGCGACATCGTTCAGAAACCAGCGCTCGGCGGTATTGACCAGCAACGCTTCAAGCGAATTACGCGAGGTTTGCCGCGCGAAATCCAGCGTGAGCGCAAGCGCGAATGCCATGTTGAAATGCGTGCCGACGCGCAACGGGTAGGTCGCTTTCGGCAAAAACTCCTCGAAGCGTTCAACAAAGAATTTGGTGAGCGGCGCAAAAGCTTTGGACCAGCGCGCGGCTTCGGAGAGCTTCAGCGAGTGCAGTTGCGCGCTGAGCGCAAGCAGCCACGCCCACCCATACGGCCGCTCGAAACCGCGGTTGTGCGGCAGCGCGAGATACGCGAGTTCACCGGCCACATTCGCCTCGGTGAAATGCTCGTCGACCACGGCGACGATGCGCGCCGCTTCAGGCAGATCGGGAAAACGATCGAGCAGATGCAGGATCAGCCAGTAGCCGTGCACGCACGAATGCCAGTCGTAGCTGCCGTAAAAGATCGGATGCAGCGCGCGTGGGCCCTGCACGTCTTGCGGACCGGCCAGCGAATGAGTGAGCTTGTTGGGGTATTCGCGCGTGAGGTGGGCGAGCGCGAGGTTGGCGAACTTGGACGCAAGTTCGGGAGTGAGTTGAACATTCATCGGCGCCTCCTCAAAAAGCGGAATACGAACAGGTGCATCAGTATGGTATTGACGATCGGCAATAGTAAAGCGGTCGGACATTGGGGCTTCGTATTGCCGTTCCGGTCTTTCCGCTTTAGCAGCGCGGCCGGCGCGATGTTGAAGGTCGCGGGCAGTGGCGTCATTCTCGCAGGCTCCGCATTCTAACGCGAGAAATTGCCGATGAATTGTCGGTAAAGTGAGTTCTTTGGTAAAACGCCGGGATGACATTCAGATAGTCGGCGGGATTCGTGCTATTCGGATCCTTATGCACGTATTGCAGCGTGGCGGCGAAGACGTCGACGGCCTGGTCGAGAGTCGATACGCCACAGCTCTTGAGCTTCGAGATGTTGGCCGGATCGAACGCCGGCGCCCAGCTATCCACAGGAGCATTCGCGCCGAGTGCTTCTGCACGGCCTGCACGTTGTAGCCGATACCGTTGGTACCGTATGCCCAAGGCACGCCGTACTGCATGGGCGTGGATCGTGGGTTAGCCCATGCCGGAACGAACTGCCGTTACGAAATGCCGAGTTGTTGTGCCGTCGCGTCGATGGCTTTTTTCGCCTTCGAGACGATTTCGTCGATTTCCTGCTTGTTGATGACGAGCGGCGGCGACAGCAGCATCCGGTCGCCGGTGGCGCGCATGATCAGATTGCCGTTGAAGCAGAAGTCGCGGCAGATCGTGCCGACGTCGCCGCCGTTGGCGAAGCGCTTGCGCGTTGCCGGGTCTTCCGCGAGTTGCAGACCTGCCACGAGACCCGCGCCGGAAATCTCGCCGATGATCGGATGGCCGGCGAACGTGTCACGCAATTGCTTCTGGAAATACGGACCCGTATCGGTCTTCACGCGTTCGACGATCTTCTCGTCGCGCAGCAGCTTGAGGTTGGCGACCGCGACCGCGGCGGCCACCGGATGCCCCGAGTACGTGAGGCCGTGATTGAAGTCGCCGTTCTCGATGATGGCTTTGGCTACACGGTCATGCAGGCCGACCGCGCCCATCGGCACATAGCCGCTGGTGAGCCCCTTCGCCAGCGTGATGACGTCGGGTTCGAAGCCAAAGTGCCGATGCGCGAACCATTCGCCCGTGCGCCCGAAGCCGCCGATTACCTCGTCAGCGACGAGCAGAATGTCGTACTTGCGGCAAATGCGCTGGATTTCCGGCCAATAAGTCGAGGCCGGGAAAATCACGCCGCCCGCTCCCTGGAAAGGCTCACCGATAAACGCGGCCACATTGTCCGCGCCGATTTCGAGGATCTTCGCTTCGAGTTGCCGCGCACGGGCCAGCGCGAATTCTTCGGGCGTCAGATTGCTTTCTGCTTCGCCGAAGAAATACGGCTGGTCGATATGCACGATGTTCTCGACCTTCGAGGGCATCTGCTCGTGCATATAACCCATGCCGCCGAGCGTGCCGCCAGCGATCGTCGAACCGTGATAACCGTTCTTGCGCGAAATCACAAACTTCTTCGCGTGCTTGCTTTGCACCGCCCAATATTGATGGACGATGCGCAGCACGGTGTCGTTGCCTTCCGAACCGCTGTTGCAATAGAAGAAGTGATTGAACGGTGCCGGCGCCAGTTCCGCGAGCAATGCCGACAGTTCGATTACAGGTGGGTGTGTGGTCTTGAAGAAGGTGTTGTAGTAAGGCAGTTCCTGCATTTGCCTGTACGCTGCATCGGCCAGTTCCTTGCGGCCATAACCGACGTTCACACACCACAAGCCGGCCATGCCGTCGATGATCTTGTTGCCTTCCGAATCCCACAGGTACACGCCTTGGGCTTTGACGATCACGCGGCTGCCGCTGCGATTCAACGAACCCATATCCGAAAACGGATGGATGTGATGCGCGGCGTCGAGTGCGCGATATTCGGCGGTGCTGCGTTGTGCCGCTTTTGCGGCCTGCCCGCTTGCGGCGGCTTGCACTGCCGGTTGCACACAAGCGATTTCTTCAGTTCTGTAGCTCATACAGCCTCCAATAGTTCTGCGTTTGCGTCTCTGACAGCATTAGACGTGCAGCAGCAAATGCCGGCGTTCCCACGAACTGATCACGCGGAAGAACGCTTCGTATTCGGTTTCTTTTAGGGCGAGATAAGCCTTGACGAACTTCTCGCCGAGTACTTCGGCGATCGGCTCGCACGCACCCATCAACGTCAGGCCCTCTTCGAGATTGCGCGGCAATTGATAAGGCAATTCATAACCGTCGCTAAGAAGCGGCTCGGTGGCCTCGAGCTTTTGCGTCATGCCGAGATAACCGGCGGCGAGCGTCGCGGCAATCGCCAGATACGGATTGCAGTCCACGCCCGGAATGCGGTTCTCGATGCGGCGCGCAGCGGGTCCCGAATGCGGAATGCGGAAACCGACCGTGCGGTTGTCGTAACCCCAGGCCACATTGATAGGCGCGGCCATAAAGCGCGACAGACGCCGATACGAGTTGATGTACGGCGCGAAGATCGGCATCAGCGCGGGCGTGTATTTCTGCAAGCCGGCGATATAGCTGGTGAAAAGCGAAGTCGCCTTGCCGTCCGCGCCGGTGAAGAGGTTGTGGCCGGTTTCCTGGTCGACGAGGCTTTGGTGCATATGCATCGCCGAGCCCGGTTCGCCTTCCATCGGCTTGGCCATGAAAGTCGCGTACATCTTGTGGCGCAGCGCGGCTTCACGCACCGTGCGTTTGAACAGGAAGACGCTGTCGGCAAGCTTCAGCGGATCGCCGTGCATGAAGTTGATTTCCATCTGCGCCGCGCCGACTTCGTGAATCAGCGTATCGACTTCCAGTTCCTGCACCTCGCAGTACTCGTAGATGTCCTCGAAGAGCGGATCGAATTCGTTGACGGCTTCAATCGAATAGGCCTGACGGCCGGTCTCCGGACGGCCCGTACGGCCAATGGGCGGTTGCAGCGGCAGGTCCGGATCCTTGTTCATGTCGACCAGATAGAACTCGAGCTCGGGTGCGATGACCGGCGTCCAGCCTTTGGCCTTATACAGTTCGAGCACGCGGCGCAAGACGCGGCGCGGCGAGATCGCAACGGGCGTGCCGTCGAAGTGAACGCAATCGTGAATCACCTGGGCGGTCGGATCGACGGCCCACGGAATCATGCGGATGGTGGTGGCGTCAGGAACGCACACCATGTCCGGGTCGGTGACGCCGGTGAGCGTGCCGTCTTCCGGATAGTCTCCCGTGACGGTCTGGATCATCACCGCCTGCGGCAAGCGCATGGACTCGCCGGATTCGAACTTGCTGCGCGGAATGATCTTTCCGCGTGCGATCCCGGCCATATCCGGAATGATCGCTTCGATTTCGGTGACGCGGTTCTTCTTCAGAAAATCGTCGATGTCATACATGATTTTTCTCTCTGTTTTAGTGCGCGGCCGGCTCAGGCTTGCGTGGCGGCGGATGCCGCGTCATAGCCGGCCCTGGTGCGCATTCGACCGCGGCAGGCGTCGCCGAATGCGCGAAAGATCGCGATGGAAAGCGCGTCGCTCGCATGTTTCCACTCCGGGTGCCACTGCACACCCAGCGCGAAGGCGCGCGCATCTTTCACGCTCACCGCTTCGATCAAGCCGTCCGGCGCGGTGGCCTCGGCCGTGAGGCCCACGCCCAGCCGCTCGACGCCCTGGCCGTGCAACGAATTCACACGCGCCTCATTCGTGCCGCCCGCGAGGCGCCGCAACAAGCCGCCTTGTGTCAGCGTGATCGAATGCGACGGTGCGTATTGCACGTCGAGGTCGTCTTCCTTGTTCTCGCGGTGGTCGTTCAAACCCGCCACCGCGTGAACGCTTTGATGCAACGTCCCGCCGAACACCACGTTCATTTCCTGAAAGCCCCGGCACACCGCCAGCACCGGCACACCGGCCGCGATCGCCGCGCGCAGGAGCGGCAGCGTCGTCGCATCACGCGCGGCGTCGTGTAGCGTGCCCGGCGCGCTGGCACGGCCGCCGTAGCGGCGCGGCTCGACGTTCGAGTAGCTGCCGGTAAACAGCAGGCCGTCGACGCTGGCCAGCACGTCATCGGTGGACTGACGTTCGCCGAGCGCCGGCAGCAACATTGCGAGCGCTTGCGAGCCGTCCACGATCGCGACAATGTACTTTTCGCCCACGACGTGCGACGGATGCGCTCCCATCATTGTTCTGTCGGCGCTGATGCCGACTAGTGGTTTCGTTTGCATGACTAATAGACGTGTGTGTCCACCAGGGGACTTCCTTCGGGGCGTTCCCCGCGGAACGCGGCATGAACAGCGTTAAACACAGCGCGGCACGATTCCGCAGCCGGGCGCAAAGGCACCAGGCCACCGGAGTAGTGCGGGCGGTCGTCGTCGTCAACGGAACGCGCCGCGCGTGGTAATCAGGTAGGCCGGTCGATTCGGTTCGTTACGGTGCGCAACTGATCTGATTCGCGTGACGCGTATGAAGTGCACATACGGCAGACGGCACCGCGCATGCGGGAACGCACGGCTCGAAAGAGCACGCTCACGCAAACGGACGAATCGAATGGCGAAAAGGAGGGAGGCGCTACGGCAGCAGCGAGGCGACTTCGTCCGTACGCACTGCAATGAAGGCGCGCGCGGAGATGGAGTTGTGACGTCGAACTGAACGACGCGAAAGGATCGTGAAGACGGACAGAAAGCGGCGGAACGCAAGGCTGCCGTTGCTGCCGTCGGCGATAGCGCCGTCAGTGCGAGGACAACTCGCCTGACTGCGGTTCCATCTCACCAAAGGGCCTCGGACTCTCACGATTACACTCGACTGGCAACGTTGAAAGTATTGAACGGCCTGCTCGAAATCCGCACGAGGCGTTTAAAGAAGCAGGACGCTGGGATGATCGCCGTTGAACCGATGCGAAGTGGATTCGCCGCATCGCAAAACACGCTTTAAGTGCCTTGTAACGCTGGTGTGACGATCGCCTGGAACCAGCATATACGAGCCAATAATGCCGTCAAATCATTTTTGGAAAAGCGTTATAAGGGCTTTCCCGAAGACATGGATGAGATCGTAATGGCTGGGAATGTTATGCCAGCGTAGCTGGCATTTCGGAATCCTTTTCAGGGTTTCCCTCAGCGGCGCGACGAGGAAAGTGATTAGAATATTCAACACTCACGGGCAGACGTTGCCCGAGTTCATGTTCCGACTGTCCGCTTTCAATGCCAGAGAACACAGCGATGTCCATAGAAGTAGCAACCCGCTTGCAGTACATTCGCAAGAAGCATGGTTTGTCCCAGCGTGAATTGGCAAAAAGAGCAGGCGTGACCAACGGCACGATCTCGCTGATCGAGCAGAACCGCGTGAGCCCTTCGGTCGGTTCGCTGAAGAAACTGCTTGAATGCATTCCGATGAGTCTCGCCGAGTTCTTTACCTTCGAGGTCGAAATGGAACGTTCGGTGGTGTCGCGCCGCGCCGACATGCCGAATCTCGGCAATGAGTCGATCGAGTTCTATCTCGCGGGGGCGAGCGTAAAAGACCGCCATATGGGCATTCTGCGTGAGGTCTATCGGCCGCTGTCGGATACGGGGCCTGAGATGCTGGAACACGAAGGGCACGAAGGCGGGGTAGTGGTCAGCGGTCAAATCGAGCTGACCGTGAACGGCGCCACGTGGCTGCTCGACCCCGGCGACAGCTATTACTTCGAAAGCCGTTTGCCGCATCGTTTCCGCAATCCCAGCGCGGAGCATCTCTGCGAGATCGTATCGGCCAACTCGCCGTCAACTTTCTGAAGACTCCGGGCCAACGCGCCGCGCCGCAGTTCGTTGCCGAGTCGCGCAAACTGCGCGCCGGCACCGTGTGGGTCAATTGCTATGACCAGGGCGGCGATTGAATTTCCCCTTCGGCGGTTACAGGCAATCGGGCAACGGCCGCGACAAGTCGTGGCGCCCGCTGGGGAAGTACACTGCGCTGAAGTCCACGCTAGTGCGGCTGCGCTAAAGGATTCGCAAGCCACCGCGGCGGTGCGTGTAATGCGCGCCTTCGTGTTCCCAATGAATCCGAAGCCGGACGTCGCGCGTATCGCCAGGAAGCCTCGCGTGCGGCGCCGGCATGTCTATCAGGTATCAGGTCCTTCATGACTGAACTCGTCTATGGCGACGGCGCGATTCGCCGTTCGTCGCTCTACGGCTCCTCGATCGAAAACACCTATGCGGGCGTGCTGTCGTTCATGCGCCGCAAGTACACCCGCGAACTCGGCGGCGTCGACGTCGTGGTTTCCGGCGTGCCACTCGATCTGGCCACCACGTTCCGCTCCGGTGCGCGTCTCGGCCCGGCGGCGGTGCGCGCGGCGAGCGTGCAATTGTCGGAGCTGCATCCGTATCCGTGGGGTTTCAATCCGTTCGACGATCTCGCCGTGACCGACTACGGCGATTGCTGGTTCGACGCGCACAATCCGCCGACGATCAAGGAATCGATCGTCGAACACGCACGCACGATTCTGCGTTCGGACGCGAAGATGCTGACGCTCGGCGGCGATCATTACATTACGTATCCGCTGCTGATCGCCCATGCGGAAAAATACGGCAAGCCGCTTTCGCTGATTCATTTCGACGCCCATTGCGATACCTGGGCCGACGACAGTCCCGACAGCCTGAATCACGGCTCGATGTTCTACAAGGCGGTGAAGGACGGTTTGATCGATCCGAAGACCTCGGTGCAGGTCGGCATTCGCACGTGGAACGACGATTTCATGGGTATCAATATTCTCGATGCCGCGTGGGTGCATGAACATGGCGCGCGAGCGGCGGTGGAGCGGATTACGTCGATTGTCGGCGAACGTCCCGCGTATTTGACCTTCGACATCGACTGTCTCGATCCCGCGTTCGCGCCGGGCACGGGTACGCCGGTGGCGGGCGGCTTGTCGTCGGCGCAGGGGCTGGCGATCGTGCGCGGGCTCGGCGCGTTGAATCTGGTAGGCGCGGATGTGGTGGAAGTGGCGCCTGCTTATGACCAGAGCGAGATCACGGCGATTGCCGCCGCGCATATCGCGTGCGACTTGCTGTGTTTGTGGCGTCAGCGCAAGGTTGCCGGACGCTAGGCGCGGTCCATATCACGCATCCGCCGCCGGATCGTACGGCACGACGCGCTCGTGTTCGTCGGCATGGTTGCGCGCGACGATCGCTCGCGCGGCGGTGGCGTCGTCGAGATTGAACGGCTGATGCGGCACGCCGGGGGGAATGAACAGGAAGTCGCCCGCTTCCGTGATAACGGAATCGCGCAAACCGGGGCCATAGCGGGTCTCGATCCTGCCCTCCAGCATGTAGATCGCGGTTTCGTAGTCGGCGTGAAAGTGGGGTTCGGCGTGGCCGCCCGGCGGCACCACGACCATGTACATCGACAAACCCGTCGCGCCCGCGGTGCCGGCGGAAATGCCGACGAAGTAGGGTAACCGCTGGCTCGTCGCCATTTCCCGGTCGGGGCGCACCTTGACGACTGGCGCCCGCATGTCGTGCAAAACGTCTGACATAGTCGCTCCTGCTGAAGTACCCACCGCCGACGGTCGTGGCGGTTTGGCTTCAAGCCGCCCTGAACAGAGAGTCTAGCTGATACGGGCATTCATATCGGACCTTGTCGAGAGCGGCCCGGTTGCTACAATCTTCGTGCACCTATAGATATAACGGAGGCATCGCATGGCAAACCTTCAGCCGATCAGCCGCTACCCCGTGCCTGAGCCGAGCGAATGGCCGGACGACATCAGCGCGCGCATTCTCGAAGTTCAGCAGAAAGCCGGTTTTGTTCCGAATGTATTCCTGACGCTGGCGCACCGCCCGGACGAATTCCGCGCGTTCTTCGCTTACCACGATGCGTTGATGCTGAAAGAGGGTGGCCTTACCAAAGGCGAGCGCGAGATGATCGTTGTCGTCACGAGCGCGGTGAACGATTGCCTGTACTGCGTGGTGGCACACGGCGCGATTCTGCGCATTTACGAAAAGGCGCCGTTGCTCGCCGATCAGGTGGCCGTCAATCATCGCAAGGCGGATATCACCGCGCGCCAGAAGGCAATGCTCGACTTCGCGCTGAAGGTTTGCCGCGAATCCGGCACGGTGGATGACGCCGATTTTCAAAGCCTGCGCGAGCATGGTTTTTCCGATGAAGACATCTGGGATATTGCGGCGATTACCGCGTTTTTCGGTTTGTCGAACCGGATGGCCAACGTCATTTCCATGCGCCCGAACGACGAGTTCTATTTAATGGGCCGCGTGCCAAAAGCCGCGGCCGATGCGCCGCAAAGCTAACATGAGAGCACTTGCTTAGGATCCCGGATCGAGAGCACGTCGCGCGTTCATGCGTTTGCCGGCTTTGATCGAAGTGCGGGCGGCGTGCTCACGGCGGTGTCGTCGATCGGGAAATGCAGCATCGCGGCAATGAGTCCGCTGGCGACGGGCGCTTCCCACAGCAGGGAATACGAGCCGGTCAGATCAAACACGAGGCCGCCCAGCCACGCGCCGAGAAAC
>DASPZL010000157.1:0-5599 GCA_035636295.1 Paraburkholderia sp. | reverse complement strand
CAAGCTGCTCGACCAGGGTCAGGCAGGCGACAACGTGGGTATCCTGCTGCGCGGCACGAAGCGTGAAGACGTGGAGCGTGGCCAGGTGCTGGCGAAGCCGGGTTCGATCAACCCGCACACGCACTTCACGGCAGAAGTGTACGTGCTGAGCAAGGACGAAGGCGGCCGCCACACGCCGTTCTTCAACAACTATCGTCCGCAGTTCTACTTCCGCACGACGGACGTGACGGGCTCGATCGAGTTGCCGAAGGACAAGGAAATGGTCATGCCGGGCGACAATGTGTCGATCACGGTGAAGCTGATCAACCCGATCGCGATGGAAGAAGGTCTGCGCTTCGCGATCCGCGAAGGCGGCCGTACGGTCGGCGCAGGTGTGGTTGCCAAGATTCTCGAGTAAAATCGCGGATTGAATTTGCAGCAAGTGGCGCCCGGAGCCGGGCGCCGGCCCTCAGCGGGCGCCCGGCTCTACGTTCTTTTACTATCTGGCGGCGCAATACCGCCTCGCTCTTTACCAAGGAATTGTCATGCAGAACCAGAAAATCCGCATTCGCCTGAAGGCTTTCGACTATCGCCTGATCGATCAATCGGCAGCTGAAATCGTCGACACGGCAAAGCGGACTGGCGCAATCGTTCGTGGTCCGGTGCCCCTGCCGACCCGCATTCAACGTTTCGACATCCTGCGTTCGCCGCACGTCAACAAGACGTCGCGCGATCAGCTCGAAATTCGTACGCACCAACGCCTGATGGACATCGTCGATCCGACGGACAAGACCGTCGACGCGCTGATGAAGCTGGACCTGCCGGCTGGCGTGGACGTGGAAATCAAGCTGCAATAAGGCTCCCAGTGCTTGCCCAGCATCACGGGCAACGCTAAGTCATTGATTGCTTGCGGAAAACGAAAAGCCTCGCTATAATGCAAGGCTTTTCGCGCATTTGCGCAAAAAAGTCGGTGTGCTGCAGCATGAATTCATGCCCGAAACGGCACCGGCATTTTGTAAATTAGCCCCGACCAATCGCAGTCGGGAATGGAGAAAACGATGAGCCTTGGACTCGTAGGTCGCAAGGTTGGCATGACCCGTATCTTCACGGCAGAAGGGGATTCGATTCCCGTTACCGTGCTGGACGTGTCCGACAACCGCGTGACGCAGATCAAGACTGTTGAAACCGACGGCTACACGGCCGTGCAGGTTGCATTCGGTACACGCCGTGCATCGCGTGTGACGAAGCCGTTGGCCGGTCATCTCGCCAAAGCCGGTGTTCAAGCCGGTGAAATCCTCAAAGAATTCCAGATCGATGCTGCCAAGGCTGCCGAGTTGTCGAACGGTACCGTGGTCGGCCCCGACCTGTTCGAAGTAGGCCAGAAGGTCGACGTGCAAGGTGTGTCGATCGGTAAGGGCTACGCCGGTACCATCAAGCGTTACAACTTCGCATCCGGCCGTGCGTCGCACGGTAACTCGCGCTCGCACAACGTGCCGGGTTCGATCGGCATGGCGCAGGATCCGGGTCGTGTTTTCCCGGGTAAGCGCATGACCGGTCACATGGGTGACGACACGGTAACGGTGCAAAACCTCGAAATCGCTCGTATCGACGCTGACCGCAAGCTGTTGCTGGTCAAGGGCGCCGTTCCGGGTGCGAAGGGTGGCAAGGTATTCGTTACGCCGGCCGTGAAGACGCGTGCCGTGAAAGGAGCGAAATAATGGAACTTAAGCTCCTGAATGCCAATGGTCAGGAAGGTGCAGGCGTTAGCGCGTCGGACGTCGTGTTCGGTCGCGATTACAACGAAGCCCTGATTCACCAGGTCGTGGTCGCGTACCAGGCGAATGCCCGTAGCGGCAATCGCGCGCAGAAGGATCGTGAGCAAGTCAAGCACACGACCAAGAAGCCGTGGCGCCAGAAGGGTACGGGCCGCGCCCGTGCCGGTATGTCGTCGAGCCCGTTGTGGCGCGGCGGTGGCCGGATCTTCCCGAATTCGCCGGAAGAAAACTTTTCGCACAAGGTCAACAAGAAGATGCATCGCGCAGGTCTCTGCTCGATCTTCTCGCAGCTGGCCCGCGAAGGCCGCATCTCGGTGGTCGACGAGCTGACGCTCGAAGCGCCGAAGACGAAGCTGCTGGCCGAAAAATTCAAGGCGATGGGTCTCGACTCCGTGCTGGTGATTACCGACACGGTTGACGAAAACCTGTACCTCGCGTCGCGCAACCTTGCCCATGTGGCGGTTGTCGAGCCGCGTTACGCCGACCCGCTGTCGCTGATCTACTTCAAGAAGATCCTGATCACGAAGGCTGCGGTCGCCCAGATCGAGGAGTTGCTGTCATGAGCGAGATTCGCAAGAACGATCATCGTTTGATGCAGGTCCTGCTCGCGCCGGTGATCTCCGAAAAGGCGACGCTGGTGGCCGACAAGAACGAGCAAGTCGTGTTCGAAGTCGCGCCCGATGCCACGAAGCAGGAAGTGAAAGCTGCAGTCGAGCTGCTGTTCAAGGTGGAAGTCAATTCCGTCAACGTGCTGGTCTCGAAGGGCAAAGCCAAGCGCTTTGGCCGCTTCATGGGCAAGCGCAAGGACGTGAAGAAGGCGTACGTCTGCCTGAAGCCCGGCCAGGAAATCAACTTTGAAGCGGAGGCCAAGTAATCATGGCAATCGTTAAAGTTAAGCCGACTTCGCCGGGTCGCCGCGCGATGGTCAAGGTGGTCAACAAGGATCTGCATAAGGGCAAGCCGTTCGCACCGCTGCTCGATTCGCAGTCCTCGACCGCCGGCCGTAACAACAACGGCCACATCACCACGCGTCATAAGGGTGGTGGTCATAAGCATCACTATCGTGTCGTCGATTTCCGTCGCACGAAGGATGGCATTCCGGCCAAGGTCGAACGTCTCGAGTACGACCCGAACCGTAGCGCGAACATCGCGCTGGTTCTGTACGCAGACGGCGAACGCAAGTACATCATTGCTCCGAAGGGCGTTACCGTCGGTCAGCAACTGATGTCGGGTTCGGAAGCGCCGATCCGCGCAGGCAATACGCTGCCGATCCGCAATATTCCGGTCGGTACCACGATCCACTGCATCGAAATGCTGCCGGGCAAGGGCGCGCAAATGGCGCGTTCGGCTGGTACGTCGGCGATGTTGCTGGCTCGTGAAGGCATCTACGCACAGGTCCGCCTGCGTTCGGGTGAAATCCGCCGCGTTCACGTTGAATGCCGCGCGACGATTGGTGAAGTTGGCAACGAAGAGCATAGCCTCCGTCAAATCGGTAAGGCTGGCGCGAACCGCTGGCGCGGTATCCGCCCGACGGTGCGTGGCGTTGCAATGAACCCGGTCGATCACCCGCACGGTGGTGGTGAAGGCAAGACGGCTGCAGGTCGCGATCCGGTGAGCCCGTGGGGCACGCCTGCTAAGGGTTATCGCACACGCAGCAACAAGCGCACGACGAGCATGATCGTCCAGCGCCGTCACAAGCGTTAAGGAGTAGGCAATGGCACGTTCTGTAAAAAAAGGTCCGTTCTGCGACGCCCATTTGCTGAAGAAAGTTGAGGCGGCAGCAGCTTCGCGGGATAAGAAGCCGATCAAAACCTGGTCGCGTCGCTCGACGATCCTCCCGGATTTCATCGGTCTGACGATCGCCGTTCATAACGGCCGTCAACACGTTCCGGTGTACATCTCGGAAAACATGGTCGGCCACAAGCTTGGCGAGTTCGCACTGACCCGTACGTTCAAGGGTCATGCAGCCGACAAGAAGGCTAAGAAATAAGGGGCTCATGATGGAAGTGAAAGCAATTCATCGCGGTGCCCGCATCTCGGCGCAGAAAACGCGCCTTGTGGCTGACCAGATCCGCGGTTTGCCGGTCGACAAGGCGCTGAACGTTCTGACGTTCTCGCCGAAGAAGGCTGCGGGAATCGTGAAAAAGGTCGTGCTGTCGGCGATCGCGAATGCGGAGCATAACGAAGGCGCCGATATCGATGAGCTCAAGATCACGAGCATCTACATCGACAAGGCTGCATCGCTCAAGCGTTTTACCGCGCGCGCTAAAGGCCGTGGTAACCGCATCGAGAAGCAATCCTGTCACATCACTGTGACGGTCGGGAATTAAGGGGTCATACGATGGGACAGAAAATTCATCCGACTGGCTTCCGTTTGGCCGTCAGCCGCAATTGGGCTTCGCGCTGGTATGCGAACAACAGCAATTTCGCGACGATGTTGCAGGAAGACATCGGTGTTCGTGAATACCTGAAGAAGAAGCTGAAAAACGCTTCGGTTGGTCGCGTCGTTATCGAGCGTCCGGCGAAAAACGCGCGCATCACGATTTATAGCTCGCGTCCGGGTGTGGTCATCGGTAAGAAGGGCGAGGATATCGAACTGTTGAAGTCGGAACTGCAACGCCGCATGGGCGTTCCGGTCCACGTCAACATCGAAGAAATCCGCAAGCCGGAAACCGATGCGCAACTGATCGCGGATTCGATCACGCAACAGCTCGAGCGCCGGATTATGTTCCGCCGCGCGATGAAGCGTGCGATGCAAAACGCAATGCGTCTGGGTGCTCAAGGCATCAAGATCATGAGCGCCGGCCGCCTGAACGGTATCGAAATCGCTCGTACGGAATGGTATCGCGAAGGTCGCGTGCCGCTTCATACGCTGCGTGCCGATATCGACTACGCAACTTCGGAAGCGAAGACGACGTACGGCATCATCGGCGTGAAGGTGTGGGTCTACAAGGGCGACACGCTGGGCCGCAATGACGCACCGGTGGTCGAGGAAGTAGCCGAAGACAAGCGTCCGCGCCGCAACGCACGTCCGGGTGGCGATCGCCGTCCGCGTCGCGATGGTGAAGGTGGTGGCCCGGCAGGTGCACGCCGTGGCGCTCCTCGTCGTGCTGGCGGTGCTGGCGGCGACGGGAAGACTGGAGAATAACGATGCTGCAACCGAAACGCAGAAAGTATCGCAAAGAGCAGAAGGGGCGTAACACCGGTGTCGCTACCCGCGGCAACGCGGTGTCGTTCGGTGAGTTCGGCCTGAAGGCTATCGGTCGTGGTCGTTTGACCGCACGCCAGATTGAAGCGGCACGTCGCGCAATGACGCGTCACATCAAGCGTGGTGGCCGCATCTGGATCCGCATCTTCCCGGACAAGCCGATCTCGCACAAGCCGGCCGAAGTACGGATGGGTAACGGTAAAGGTAACCCTGAGTACTACGTCGCAGAGATTCAACCGGGCAAGATGCTGTACGAAATGGACGGCGTAACCGAAGAGCTGGCACGCGAAGCGTTCCGTCTGGCTGCAGCTAAGCTGCCGCTTAAGACGACGTTTATCGTGCGTCAGCTCGGCGCCTAAGGAGCAAATGATGAAGGCTTCCGAACTTCACCAGAAAGATCAGGCCGCGCTCAACAAGGAGCTGTCGGACCTGTTGAAGGCGCAATTCGGCCTGCGCATGCAACTCGCGACCCAGCAGCTCACGAACACGAGCCAGTTGAAGAAGGTTCGTCGCGACATCGCACGTGTGCGGACCGTCCTGACTGAGAAGGCGAACCAGAAATGAACGATAGCGTAAAAACCTCGCTCAAGCGGACGCTGGTCGGCAAGGTCGTCAGCAACAAGATGGACAAGACGGT
>DASPZL010000156.1:0-7430 GCA_035636295.1 Paraburkholderia sp. | reverse complement strand
CGACGGCGGCGTTGAATACCTGAATCACATCAACAATGGCACGGGCGGCAGTTCGAGCCGTTGGAGCGCTGAAGGCGGCGATTGGGGCACCAGTATGCTGGGTCTCAAAGGCACGGAAGATCTCGGCGGCGGATTGAATGCGATCTTCAACCTGGAAACGGGCTTGCAGATAATGAACGGCACCACCAGCGGCGGGCGCCTATGGTCGCGGCGTGCGTTCGCGGGCCTGAGCAGCAAGGAGTGGGGCACGCTGCAGGCCGGGCGCAATCTGTTCATCGACAGCGACGGCGTGTGGGAATTCGACCCGTTCGTGCAGCAGGCGTTTTCGTCCGCATCGCTCGTGCGCGGGCGCAACTGGCAGCAAACCAGCAATAACGTCGAGTATCACAGCCCGGTGTTCTGGGGCTTCGACGTGCAGGCGCAATACGCGTTCGGCAATCAGCCGGGCGCGTTCAACAGCGGCGCCGCCGGCGAGTTCGGCCGCTCGGACGGCATCATGTTGACGTATCATTCGCCGCTCTTCGACGTGCGCGGCATCTACGACGAACTGCGCGACAGCAATGGCCGCTTCAGCAATATTTTCCAGAGCTCGCGTGAATATTTCGTCGGTGCGAACGTGCATTTTGATGCGGTTAAGATTCAGGGCGCCTATACGCATTACTCGGCGCCGGATTCGCCGGTGGGCGTGGCCGACAGCGCCGATCACTACTGGCTCGGCGCCACCTACAATTTCCAGCCGCGCTGGGCGGTGACGGCGGGCGGCTACTACATCAAGGTCGGCGACGGCGGCGGCGATGCCGCGCACGATCCTTCCGGCCACGCGATGATGTACCTGCTCGGCACCACGTACAACCTGTCGAAGCGCACGTTCCTTTATGGCACCGTCGGCTATGTGCGCAACAGCGGCAATTCGAATTTTTCGCTCGAAGCGTCGCCGCGTGACTCGACGAGCAATACGAGCCCGCTCGTTGGCGAATCGCAAACCGGCGCGTACGTCGGGATGCTGCATCAGTTTTAAAGTATTTCTCGCGGTATAAATGGCAACACAAGCAACACCGCAGCACCCGCAATACGCATTGAAAAACGCCTCACAAGGGATAAACAACAATTGACTCCACAAGACTCTCACGGCGAGTTCCCCAAGGGCACTTCCTTCGGGGCGACCGCCGGGAGCGGTGAGCCGTCGGCCATGACGCGCCGCCGCTGGCTCCAGGGCGCGCTGGCCCTGATGGCAGCGGGCCTCACCGGCTCTCTCACGCTCAAAGCCCTGGCCGACGACTCGTCCGCCGCACCCATCGAAGCCTTCATGACCTTGTCGCAATCACTGACCGCGAAGTCCGGTCTCGATCGCGACGTCGGCACGCGTCTTCTCGCCGCGTTGCAGAAGTCCACGCCCGATCTCGCGCAGCAGTTGCCGAAACTGGCCGGCGCGCTTGCCTCGAACTCCGCCGACGCGGCCCAGCAGGCGCTCGCGCTGAAGATCATGGAAGCGTGGTATCTCGGCACGGTCGGCAACGTGGTGATCACGTACGAGCAGGCGCTGATGTTCGACGTGGTCTCCGACACGCTGATCATTCGTTCCTACTGCCCCAACAAGCCCGGTTTCTGGGCCGCCAAACCGATCGAAAGGCAAGCTTGAGCATGGCCGATACACAACAACAACAACGAACCGAGCAAGCCGATATCGTCGTCGTCGGGTCGGGCGTGGCGGGCGCAATCGTCGCGCATCAAATGGCCCTCGCGGGCAAGTCCGTGATCCTGCTCGAAGCCGGACCGCGCATGCCGCGCTGGGAAATCGTCGAGCGCTTTCGCAATCAGACGGACAAGATGGACTTCATGGCGCCGTACCCGTCGAGCAAATGGGCGCCGCATCCCGAGTACGGTCCGCCCAACGATTATCTGATCCTGAAGGGCGAGCACAAATTCAACTCGCAGTACATTCGCGCGGTGGGCGGCACGACGTGGCACTGGGCCGCGTCTGCATGGCGCTTCATGCCGAACGACTTCAAGATGAAGACCGTGTACGGCGTGGGCCGCGACTGGCCGATGCAATACGAGGAACTGGAGCCGTACTATCAGCGCGCCGAAGAGGAGCTCGGCGTGTGGGGCCCGACGGACGAGGAACTCGGTTCGCCGCGCAGCCGGCCGTATCCGATGGCGCCGCTGCCGCTCTCGTACAACGAGCAGACCATCAAGAGCAAGCTCAACGCATTCGACTCGCGCTATCACGTCGTGACCGAGCCGGTGGCGCGCAACAGCCGTCCGTACGACGGCCGCCCGACCTGCTGCGGCAACAACAACTGCATGCCGATCTGCCCGATCGGCGCGATGTACAACGGCATCGTGCACGTCGAGAAGGCGGAGCAGGCCGGCGCGAAGCTGATCGACAACGCGGTGGTGCACAAGCTCGAAGTCGGTGCGGACAAGCGCATCGCCGCTGCGTTGTACAAGGACCCGCAGGGCAACGAGCATCGCGTGGAGGGCAAGTATTTCGTGCTCGCCGCGAACGGCATCGAGACGCCGAAGATCATGCTGATGTCCACCAGCCACGATTTCCCGAACGGCGTGGGCAACAGCTCCGACATGGTGGGGCGCAACCTGATGGACCACCCCGGCACCGGCGTCACGTTCTACGCGGACGAAAAGCTGTGGCCGGGCCGCGGCCCGCAGGAAATGACCTCGCTGATCGGCTTTCGCGACGGCGCCTTCCGTTCCACGGAGGCGGCCAAGAAGATCCATCTGTCGAACCTGTCGCGCATCGATCAGGAGACGCAGAAGATTTTCAAGCAAGGCAAGCTGATCAAGGCGGCCGATCTGGACGCGCGGATTCGCGACCGCTCGGCGCGTTTCGTCGAGTTCGACTGCTTCCATGAAATCCTGCCGGCGCCGGAAAACCGCATCGTGCCGAGCAAGACCGAGACGGACGCGATCGGCATTCCGCGCCCCGAGATCACCTATCGCATCGACGACTACGTGAAGCGCGGCGCCGCGCATACCCGCGAGGTCTACGCGAACGCGGCGAAAGTACTGGGCGGCACCGGCATCGAGTATCAGGACGATTTCGCGCCGAACAACCACATCACGGGCGCAACGATCATGGGCAGCGACCCGCGCGATTCGGTGGTCGACAAGCATTGCCGCACCTTCGACCACCCAAACCTGTTCATCTCCAGCAGCGCGACGATGCCGACGGTGGGCACCGTCAACGTGACGCTGACTATTGCCGCATTGGCGCTTCGCATGGCCGACCAGTTGAAGAAGGAAGTTTGAACGTGCTGAAAAAAACCTTTTTCTGGCTGCTGGCCGGCGCCTTGGCTTTGCCCGCGTTCGCGCATGCCGATACCTCGGCAACTCCGGTGAGCAGTAACGACACCGCGCTGATCAAACGCGGCGAATATCTGGCGACGGCCGGCGATTGCATGGCCTGTCATAGCACGGTGAAGGGCAAACCGTTCGCCGGCGGCCTGCCGCTGAAAGTGCCGATGCTCGGCACGGTCTATTCGAGCAACATCACGCCGGACCCGCAAACGGGCATCGGCACGTGGACGCTCGAGGACTTCGACCGAGCCGTGCGCCATGGCGTCTCGAAGGACGGCCACAATCTGTATCCGGCCATGCCGTACGTGTCCTACGCAAAGGTCAGCGACGAGGACGTGAAGGCGCTCTACGCGTACTTCCGCTACGGCGTCGCGCCGGTGAACGCGGCCACGCGCGCGAGCGACATTCCGTGGCCGCTCAACATGCGCTGGCCGCTGACGGTATGGAACTGGGTCTTCCTGAAGAGCGGCCCATACGAAGCCAAGCCGAACCAGAGCGCCGAATGGAATCGCGGCGCGTACCTCGTGCAAGGCCTCGCGCATTGCAGCACGTGCCACACGCCGCGCGGCTTCGGAATGCAGGAGAAGGCGCTCGACGAAACCGGCAGCGGCTTCCTCGGCGGTTCGGTGCTGGCGGGGTGGGACGGCTACAACATCACGTCCTCGGCCGGCAGCGGCATCGGCAGGTGGACTCATGCGCAGCTCGTGCAGTATCTGCAAACGGGCAGCGTGCCGGGTCTCGCGCAGGCAGCCGGGCCGATGGGCGAAGCCGTCGAGCACAGCTTCTCGAAGATGACCGGCGCCGACATTAGCGCGATCGCCACCTACGTGCGCACGGTGCCGGCGGTGAACGACGGCAGCACGCAGTCGCGCAGCGCATGGGGCAAACCGTCGACGGACGTCGCGCGTCTGCGCGGTGTCGCGTTGAACGACGGCACGCTCGACCCGGCACGCCTGTACCTCGGCAACTGCGCGACCTGTCACCAGGCGCACGGCAGGGGCACGCCGGACGGCTACTATCCGCCGCTGCTGCATAACTCGACGGTGGGCGCGTCCAATCCGGTCAATCTCATGCAGGTGATTTTGCACGGCGTTCAGCGCAAGACCGCGGACAACGACGTCGGCATGCCGGCCTTCGCCACGCAGTTGAACGATGCGCAGATCGCCGCGCTCACCAACTACGTGACGACGCAGTTCGGTAATCCGTCGGCGACGCGGGTGAGCGAGAGGGACGTCGCGAAACTGCGTTGAAGTTGCGGTGAGCGTGAATTGAGCGGTGTCGATTCAGGACATTTGCAGCACTGATAGAGGCGCACTGGTTCAAACTGGTGCGCCTTTTTCTATTTCCAGTCCGATGGGCCGGTTGTTACCGGAATCGACCGCGGAGTTCGCACGCGGCACGGCTTCGCGAGAGGCGAAGGCGCAATCAGTCACGTGGTTTCGCGCGCCCGGCCGCAGGCCCGTCTGCAAGCAATACGCACGGGCGGCGGCCTCGCGGGCGGATCGCCTGCGGGCGGGCGCGCCGGATCGGGCGGTGGATCGTCTTCCGGTTCCGGATCGGGGTCGATGTCCGGCGGAGGCGGTGCATCAGGATCGACTTCCGGCGGCATTGGCGTGTGCATGCGCAGTCTGGGCATGGAGCGCGTGCTCGATAAATTCATTGTCTGTCTCCGTGGCGTGCGGGTGTCTCGCGTTGGCGTCAAGCAAAACCGGTGCCGGGGACCGGACTCGAATCGGCAAAACGCGAAGCAGCGGATTGGATGTCCGCACTCTGTCTTGCAAACGTCATGCCATGGCGCGCGATCCTCGCACCACACAGGGGCTCGCATCGTGTGGAACAGGTATTGCTCGAAATCGGCACGCACGCGGGTGCTGTTCGGACCATTGGGACCGTTCGCACGAGCCGCGCCGCAAGAAAACAGCATGACGCACTGAAGGTGCAGGAATGAGGGAAATCACAATGGCGCGACACAAGGCCGACGTTGCCGACGACGACTTCGAAATCTACGCGAGCTATCACGGAACAGGCGACGGCCGTTACGTAGGTGGACTGAAGGTCGTCAGGAAAGCAGACAGGAAGATTCTGTTTCCGTTCGACGGCGCGCCGGAGATCGGACCCTATGCGACCGCCGACGAGGCGCGTCGCGCCGCGATCGACTACGGCCGCGAGATCGTGGCCGCGGATCGCGCGGCCCCGGAGAAGTGACAGGTTGCGCGCCGCGTTGAAACGCGGCTTCACAATGCCGGCATTCAAGGCATCCCGCCGAGCGACGGCGAGATCGCGCTGTCGCGGCCAAGGTCGTCGGGACGTTCGCCTGGCGGCGTGGGGCGCACCGACACCGGCGGATGGCTGCGATAGCAGCTGTCGATGGAGGTATCGGCCAGACAGTGCTGGAACGCATCGGCGTCGCTCTTTTGCGTGAACGTGTACACCGTTCGTTCGACCTGCACTTCGGTATCGGACACGCGAATCGTCATGATGGTCATGAGGTTCTCCTTTTTACAAAAAACGGATGCAGACCTCCATCGTTCCATGCCGCAACGGCCGTGCCACCTATTCGCCTTCACGCTGTCCGGCACGCGTCGCGGAGAGGGACCGGATGTTGCTGCATTGCGGATGTAGCCGATTTCAAGGAGAGCGTTCGCGCGCGGGCAGGCTTGCTTTATGCGGCACTGCGACGATCGCGCGCACGCCGCATGCACCAACGCTACAAGCGTCACAAGCACCACGAACGCCCGCAGGCGTCGGCGAATGCAAGCCGGAATCGCAAAAGCAAGTGCGCCACACGCATCAGCACGCACAGGAGCAAACCATGTTCTTCGATTCGAAGCACGGCTTCGACGCGGTTCAAACCGAGTACGAAGCCTTCATGCTGGAACCGCACGACTGGGTGCCGAACAACCGCAAGCTGCCGGTCGTGATTTACCGCCACGCGCTGTCGCCGCGAGCCGGCGATCTCGCCGCGGCATTCGAGATTCTGTTCGAGCGCAACGAATGGCCGCCGCAATGGCGCGACCGCATTTTCGACTACCACCATTTTCACGCGACGGCGCACGAGGTGCTCGGCGTCGCCGACGGTTCAGCGGAAGTGATCCTGGGCGGGCCGGGCGGCAGGCTGGTGACGATATCCGCGGGCGACGCGCTGTTGTTGCCGGCCGGCACCGGACATTGCATGCAATCGTTCGAGCGTCAGTTCAAGGTGGTGGGCGGCTATCCGCGCGGCCAGCAGTGGGACATCCGCCGCGATGCGCTCACACCGGAGGAACAGGCGGCCATGGAGGCGTTGCCGTTCCCCGCGATGGATCCGGTCGACGGCAAGCATGGCCCGCTGCTCGAACACTGGCTGCACGCGGCTTGATGCGGGCGGAAATTGTCTACCGCGCCGGTGATTGTGCCGGTCGAGGAAAAGTCGAACGCAGGTCGAAACGAACTCCAGGCCGCAAGCCGCCTGAAAGATCGGCCGCCGATCATTGAACGAACGCCGCGCCGCATGTCACGCGCGCTGCAGATTTCCGCGCATCGGCGCATCATCGGCGCATCATCGTAAAGCCGGCTGCGGTTCCTCATGCGTGCTTCCACGAACACGCTTCGCCGGACACGCAAAAGCCGCGTGTGCCCGGCAATGTTCTCAATCGCCGAACAAGGAGTGTCCTCATGCAAAACGATCCCGCCCTCGATCAGCAGTGCATCAACACGATCCGCACGCTATCGATGGACGCCGTGCAAAAGGCCAATTCCGGTCACCCCGGCACGCCGATGGCGCTCGCCCCGGTGGCCTACCATCTGTGGCAAAACCATTTGCGTTATGACCCGGACGAGCCGCTGTGGCCGAACCGCGACCGCTTCGTGCTCTCGGTGGGGCATGCGTCGATGCTGCTGTATTCGCTGCTGCATCTGGCCAACGTCAAGGCCGTGGACGAACACGGCAAGCCGACCGGCTCGCCCGCCGTCTCGCTCGACGACATCGAGCATTTCCGCCAGATCGACAGCAGGACGCCCGGCCACCCCGAATACCGGATGACCGCCGGCGTCGAAACCACCACCGGTCCGCTCGGCCAGGGGCTCGGCAACAGCGTCGGCATGGCGATGGCGGCGCGCTGGTACGAGAACCG
>DASPZL010000155.1:0-12294 GCA_035636295.1 Paraburkholderia sp. | reverse complement strand
GGAAAATGGTCCGAGTTCGAGGAATTCCATGATTGAGTCCAGTTCCGGTTATTTCGACGCGTCGCTGTGGCCAGCGTCGGCAGCACGCTGCTCCTGCCATTCGGTGCGCGCCACGCGCGAGCGCGCGAACACGGCTTCGAGGGCTGCGCCGTCGGCGGCTTCAATCGCCGCGCGCAGCCGCGCGAGCACCGCCGTGTAAGCATCGAGTTCATCGAGCAACGCGGCGCGATTCGCGACGCACACGTCGCGCCACATTTCCGGGCTCGACGCGGCAATACGCGTGAAGTCGCGAAAGCCACCGGCCGCGAATGAGAATTTCAGCGCGGCGTCGGGTGAATCGAGAATCTGCTCGACCAGCGCGAACGACAACACGTGTGGCAAATGGCTGACCGACGCGAACACGCGATCGTGCTGCGCCGCCGTCATGTCACGCACGACGGCGCCGGTTGCACGCCACATCGCCGCCACGCGCTCGACCGCTTGCGGCGCATTCTCCGGCAACGGGCACAACACGACATTGCGGTTCACGTACAAGTCGGGCAACGCGGCATCGACGCCGCTCGCTTCACCTCCGGCAATCGGATGCCCCGGCACGAATTGGCCAATGCGCGCGCCGAGCGCCGCGCGGGCCGCGGCGACCACGTCCGACTTGGTGCTGCCGGCGTCGGTGACGATCGTGGCCGCATCGAGAAACGGCGCGATGCGCTCGAGCAACGGCTGCGTCTGCGCGACCGGTGCCGCAAGCAGCACGAAGTCCGCGCCGGATAGCGCTTCACGCAACGCGGCGTCGTCATCCAACGCTGCCGCGCCGTCGATCACGCCCAGTTCCAAAGCGCGCGCGCTCGACGCGGACGAACGCCCGACACCGATCACCGTGCGCGCATCGGCCGCCTCGCCGCGCTCGCCTCGCTCACGCAGCGCGCGCGCAAGCGATCCGCCGATCAGGCCGACACCAAAAATCACCAGCTTGTTAAAGGAAAACGCGGCCACGTCGGTCACAGAAAAAGCGCGCCTTGATGCCAATGAGGCGCGCGGGTCAAAGGTTACCGCTTACGCGGTGGCGAGCGTCTTTTCGAGCGCCGCGAGGAACGCTTCGTTTTCTTCCGGCAGGCCGATGGTGACGCGCAACCATTGCGGCAGGCCGTAGTTGCCGACCGGACGCACGATCACGCCCTGCTTCAGCAATTCGAGGTTGACGCGGTTGCCGGCCGCGTCGTCGTTGCCGACGCGCACCAGTACGAAGTTGCCGTCCGACGGCACGTACTCGAGACCGAGCTTGTCGAACGCTTCGGTCAGACGGCGATAGCCTTGCGCATTCAACGCGGCGCTCTTTTCCAGAAACGCCGTATCGTTGAGCGCCGCGATCGCCGCGGCTTGCGCCAGCGTGTTGACGTTGAACGGCTGACGCAGACGATTCAGCAGATCGGTCAACTCGGGCTGCGCGATTGCGAAGCCGACGCGCAAGCCGGCCAGACCGAACGCCTTCGAGAACGTGCGCGACACCAGCAGATTCGGATAACGGCGCACCCACGCGAGCGAGTCGTAGCGCTTGGCTTGCGGCAGATATTCCGTGTACGCCTCGTCGAGCACGACGGCCACGTTGCGCGGCACCTTGTCGAGAAACGCCTCGAGCTTCGGACCTTCGATGAACGTGCCGGTCGGGTTATTCGGATTGGCGACGAAGATCAGGCGCGTGTCATTGGTAATGGCCGCGAGCATCGCGTCGAGGTCGTGACCGTACTTGACGGCGGGCACGACGATCGCGCGCGCGCCCACGCCTTGCGTGGCCAACGAGTACACCGCGAACGAATACTGCGCGTAGACGATCGACTGGTCCTTCTCCACGAACGCGTGCGCCGCGATTTCGAGGATGTCGTTGCTGCCGTTGCCAAGCGTGATCCAGTCGGCCGGCACGCCGTAGCGCTCGCTCAATGCCGACTTCAGTTCGAACGCATTCGCGTCCGGATAGCGGCCGAGTTCGCTGGCGGCCTGCGCCATTGCGCGCTGCGCTGATTCCGGCATGCCGAGCGGGTTCTCGTTCGAGGCGAGTTTCACGATGGTCGCTTCGTCGAGGCCGAACTCACGCGCCACTTCCGAAATCGGTTTGCCGGCGACGTAGGGCGCAATCGCGCGCACATAGGAAGGACCGAAAGACGCTGTCATGAAATCTCCGAACGATTATTAGCAAATGAGTATGCGTATACCTTGCAATGCCGCTGAACGCCGCTTGAATCTAACGGGCGCGCGGGTACGAGCCCAGAATCTTCAGGAACGCAGCCTTCTCGCCAAGCTCGGTGAGCGCGGCGGCGACCGACGGATCGTCCCGATGGCCTTCGACGTCGATGTAGAAGTAGTACTCCCACGTGCCGACGCGCGCCGGACGCGATTCGAAACGGGTCATCGAAACGCTGTGGCGAGCGAGCGGCTCGAGCAGCTTGAACACGGCGCCCGGCTCATTCGCCACCGAAACGATCAGCGACGTCTGGTCATGCTCGCTCGCGCCGGTGCGCTCCTTGCCGATCATCACGAAGCGGGTGCGGTTGTGCGGGTCGTCCTGGATCAGCGCATACGCGACTTGCAGACCGTAGTGCGTCGCCGCGCGATCGCCGGCGATGGCCGCGACGGTCGGATCTTCCGCCGCCATGCGCGCCGCCTCGGCATTGCTCGACACCGCCTGACGCTCCAGATGCGGCGCGTTCGTCGCGAGCCAGCGCTGGCACTGAGCGAGCGCCTGCGCATGTGCGCATACGCGCGTCACGCCGGCGAGACCGCCGTTTTGCGTCAACAGATTGTGGTGAATCGGCAAGGCCAGTTCGCCGCCGATCGTAAGCTGCGTTTGCAGCAGCAGGTCGAGCGTGCGCGACACCGCGCCTTCGGTGGAATTCTCGACCGGCACGACGCCGAATTCCGCGGCGCCCGCTTCGACCGAGCGAAACACTTCGTCGATCGACGGGCACGGCAGGCCTTCGATCGACTGACCGAAGTACTCGTGCATCGCCTGTTCGCTATAGGTGCCGACCGGCCCGAGATATGCGGCCTTGATCGTCTTTTCGAGCGCGCGGCTCGCGGCCATGATCTCGCGCCAGATCGCGCTGATATGTTCGCTCGCGAGCGGCCCCTCGCTCATGTCCTGCAAGCGCGCGATCACCTGCTGCTCGCGCTCCGGGCGGAACACCGGCGCGTTGAAGTGCTTCTTGACCTCACCCACTTCGAGCGCCACCGCGGCGCGCTGATTAAGGAGCGCAATGAGCTGCGCGTCGAGCGCGTCGATGCGCTCGCGAAGGGGTTTGAGTCGGATATTGAGTTCGTCGTCCATGCGTGAAAACGGCCTTGCCGGTAGCTGCTGGAAAAGATGCGCGCGCCTGAATGTTCTGACAGATTCAGGCGCTGCGCTGTTCGAATTCCTTCATGTATTCGACAAGCGCTTTGACGCCTTCGAGTGGGACGGCGTTATAAATCGACGCCCGCATGCCGCCGACGGACTTGTGGCCCTTTAGCTGCACCATTCCCCGCGCTTTCGCGCCGGCCAGGAAATCTTCGTTGCGTGACTCGTCGGCGAGGAAAAACGGTACGTTCATCCGCGAGCGCGAGCCACGCTCGACCTTGTTCAGATAGAAGCTGCTCGAATCGATCGCGTCGTACAACAGCTTCGATTTTTCGAGGTTGCGCGCTTCGATCGCGGCAAGGCCGCCCTGCTTCTTCAACCACTTGAACACCAGCCCGGCGATGTAAATCGCGTAGGTGGGCGGCGTGTTATACATCGAATTGTTCTCGGCGACGGTCTTCCATTCGAATGCCGACGGGCAGATCGCTTGTGCGCGATTGAGCATGTCTTCGCGCACGATCACGACCGTCACGCCCGCCATGCCGATGTTCTTCTGCGCGCCGCCGAACAGCACGCCGTATTTGGCGATGTCCATGGGACGCGACAGGATGTGCGACGACGCGTCGGCCACGAGCGGAATATCGCCGAGATCGGGAATCTCGAAAGTTTCGACGCCGTGGATGGTCTCGTTCGTGCACAGATGCACATAAGCCGGATCGTCCGACAACTGCCACTCCGAGCGCTTCGGCGCGCGCGTGAAACCGTCGGCCGTTTGGCCGCTCGCCGCCAGATGCACTGTGCCGTACTTTTGCGCTTCCTTGAAAGATTTTTGCGACCACGAACCGGTGACAACGAAATCCGCACGCGGCTTCGCGCCCATCAGATTCATCGGCACGATGGCGTTTTCGCCGAGACCGCCACCCTGCAGGAACAGGATGCGATGGCTCGCCGGCACCTCGAGCAACTCGCGCAGATCGACGAGCGCTTCCTCGTGGATCGACATGAACTCTTTGCCGCGATGGCTCATCTCCATCACGCTCATGCCACTGCCTTGCCAATCGAGCATCTCGTCGGCTGCCTGACGCAGCACTTCTTCTGGCATGGCCGCGGGGCCGGCGGAGAAATTAAAGACGCGCATCGTGAGATCCTGGAAGCACGCGCGAAAAAACGAGAAATCGCGCAAAAAACCGGCGAAGTTGGCAGCCTCGAAGGCAACCACCATGAAGCTGGCCACGCGATCCTGACGACCGGGTTGCCAATAATTCCGCGCCGAAAAAGAAAATGGCCGTTTGCGCGTGTGCGCAAACGGCCATTATCGCATTGTCGCCGCCAACCCGCCAAACCCCGCACGCCGTATAGCTTGCCGGGCGGCGGCCAGCGCGATATCAGCGCAGCCTTTCGACCTTTGGCTTAATGAGCGGGCTTAATGAGCAGGCTTATTTCGCCGGCTTGACCGAAGCGACTTCCTTGTCGGCCTGGTCGCGCGTTGCCTTGATCGATTGCGGCATGTACTTTTGCATGAGACCGTTCACGACGTCGCGGCCAACCTGGTCTTGCACCTGGATGAACTTGCGGCCGGTCGGGCTCTTGTAGAACGCGGTCAGATCCTTGATTTCCGACGTGCTGTAGTACTTCGCGTACGCGTCGTACTGAGCTTGCATCGCGTCCTGGCGGAAGCTGTCGGTTGCGAATACCTGGCCCGCGCCGTCAACCAGCTTCGGCACCGCGGTTTTTTGCAGCGCCGGGACGGAAGCCTGCTTCTGCTTGTCCGTCATCGTCTTGTTTTCGCTCAGGGCGTCCGACAGGATGGCCGGAACCAGTTGCTTGGCTTGCATCTGCGCGCTGTTGCCGATTGCGCCGACGAGCTTCTGTGCGTCGATTGCGTCCAGCAGTTCCTTGATGGCAGCCTGCTTGGCCGGATCAACCGGTGCCGCGGCAGCAGCCGGCGCCGCCGGAGCCTGGCTCTGAAGCGCTTGAGCCATGGCAAAGGTCGGCACGAAAGCAGCCAGCAACATCAGTTGTTTGAATCGTTTTTGCATCATTACTCCCTAATAGAAATTAACTTGAACTGCAAGCTGCGCGAGACGCGTATCGGCCCGACACGCCATTATTCTCCGCGCAGCTTTCAACTCGTTGCTGAGACTGAAAGTCGCCGATGTGGATCAAACCGCATCGCCGTTTTCACCGCCGTTGTTGCCTTCGGCGGGACCTTCGGCGTCGCCTTCCACATCGACATCCGCTTCCGCCTCAGCAACCTGTTGCAGACCTGAAAGCTTGGTCCCTTCGTCAAGGCTGATGAGTGTAACACCTTGGGTTGCGCGCCCCATTTCTCGAATTTCCGACACGCGTGTACGGATCAGCACACCGGTAGTGGTGATCAGCATGATCTGCGCTTCCTGATCCACCAGCGTGGCGGCGACGACCCTGCCGTTACGCTCCGACGTCTGGATCGCGATCATGCCCTTCGTACCGCGCCCATGACGCGTGTACTCGGTGATCGGCGTGCGCTTGCCGAAACCGTTCTCGGTTGCGGTGAGCACCGACTGCTGCTCGTCGCCGGCCACCAGCAGCGCGATCACGCTCTGGCCGTCTTCGAGCTGCATGCCGCGCACGCCACGCGCCTCGCGGCCCATCGGCCGCACGTCGTTCTCGTCGAAGCGAACCGCCTTGCCCGAATCGGAGAACAGCATCACGTCGTGCTGGCCGTCCGTGATGGCCGCGCCGATCAGGTAGTCACCGTCATCCAGGCCGACTGCAATAATACCCTTGCGCAACGGCCGGCTGAAGGCTTCCAGCGGCGTCTTCTTTACCGTTCCCAATGCGGTGGCCATAAACACGAACTTGTCGGCCGAGAATTCCTTGATCGGCAGCACGACCGTGATCTTTTCGCCTTCCTGCAGCGGGAACATATTGACGATCGGCCGGCCGCGCGAGTTCCGCGAACCCTGCGGCACTTCGTAGACCTTGACCCAATACACACGGCCGCGATTCGAGAAGCACAGAATGTGATCGTGCGTGTTGGCGATGAAGAGCGTGTCGATCCAGTCGTCTTCCTTCATGGAAGTCGCCTGTTTGCCACGACCACCGCGCTTTTGGGCACGATATTCGGACAACGGCTGTGATTTCACGTAGCCGGTATGCGACATGGTCACGACCATTTCTTGCGGCGTGATCAGATCTTCGGTGTTCAGCTCGGTTGCGTTCAGCTCGATCTTCGAGCGGCGCGCGTCGCCGAATTCGGCTTTGACCGACGTCAGTTCGCCGACGATGATCGCCGTAATGCGCTCCGGACGAGCCAGAATGTCCAGCAGGTCGGCGATTTGCGCCATCACTTCGCGGTACTCGCCGATGATCTTGTCCTGCTCCAGACCCGTCAGGCGTTGCAGACGCATCTGCAGGATTTCTTGAGCCTGGGTGTCGGAGAGTCGGTAGAGGCCGTCGGACTGCATGCCGAAGGACGGATTCAATCCGTCCGGACGATAGGCTTCGCGACCACCGGCCGATGCGTTTTCCGTCTCGGCGCGCGACAACATCTCGCGCACCAGCGACGAATCCCACGGACGCGCCATCAATTCCTGCTTGGCGATCGGAGGAGTCGGCGCAGCCTTGATGATTGCGATGAACTCGTCGATGTTGGCGAGCGCGACCGCGAGGCCCTCGAGCACGTGGCCGCGTTCGCGGGCCTTACGCAGTTCGTATACAGTGCGCCGCGTCAGCACTTCCCGGCGATGCGACAGGAAGCACGACAGCATTTCCTTCAGGTTCAGCAGCTTCGGCTGGCCGTCGACCAGCGCGACCATGTTCATGCCGAACGTGTCCTGGAGCTGGGTCGCCTTATACAGATTGTTGAGCACCACCTCGGGCACTTCGCCGCGCTTGAGCTCGATCACGACGCGCATGCCGCTCTTGTCGGACTCGTCGCGGATATCGGAGATGCCTTCGAGCTTCTTCTCGTTGACCAGTTCGGCGATGCGCTCCAGAAGTGAGCGCTTGTTCACCTGATACGGCAACTCGTCGACGATGATCGCCATGCGCTGGCCGCGGTCGATTTCCTCGAAGTGCGTGAGCGCGCGCATCACCACGCGGCCGCGGCCCGTGCGATAGCCGTCGCGCACGCCGGCCACGCCGTAGATGATGCCGGCGGTCGGGAAGTCAGGCGCGGGGACGATCTCGATCAGTTCGTCGATCGTGGCTTCCGGGTTCTTGAGCAGATGCTGGCACGCGTCGACGACCTCGTTGAGGTTGTGCGGCGGGATGTTGGTCGCCATGCCGACCGCGATGCCGGACGAACCATTGATCAGCAGATTGGGAATACGCGCCGGCAGGATGGCCGGTTCGTTTTCGCTGCCGTCGTAGTTCGGCGTGAAGTCGACCGTTTCCTTGTCGATGTCGGCCAGCAGTTCGTGGCCGATCTTCGCCATGCGGATTTCGGTGTACCGCATGGCCGCGGCGTTGTCGCCGTCGACCGAACCGAAGTTGCCCTGACCGTCCACCAGCATGTAGCGCAGCGAGAAGTTCTGCGCCATCCGGACGATGGTGTCGTAGACAGCCGTGTCGCCGTGCGGGTGATATTTACCGATCACGTCGCCGACGATACGCGCTGACTTCTTGTAAGCCCGGTTCCAGTCGTTGTTGAGTTCGTGCATGGCGTACAGCACGCGCCGGTGCACCGGCTTCAGGCCATCGCGAACATCGGGAAGCGCACGCCCCACGATCACGCTCATCGCGTAATCGAGATACGAACGGCGCATTTCCTCCTCTAGGGAGATTGGCAGAGTCTCTTTGGCGAATTGATCCATTATCCGTATCTTTTACGTGCCAAGGCGGCAGCAGACCGCGCCTTCGCGTAAGCATTGCAGGCGCAACGCATCACGCGATTCTAACATGCTGTGAATCCCGCCCCGGCGGAGGTACGTATACCTATTAGCGGACGCACGGGAACGGCGCCTCGGCGCCCCACTTTTGAGCCGGGGCAGGCTCGATTCATGCATGAGGCAATCCGCCGCTCAGCCATGACTGGCGGCGCGTCTGGGCGATTGCTTCTGTTGCGCATGCACCACAATTGGAAGGCTATTCGATCAGGGGCGGATTTTTTTATCGTCGGAAGGGAACGATATGGCAAAATGCCAACGCACAAAGAGTTAGACACTGCTCGAAGTCTACACAGCACCTTTTTTGTTCCGCACCAATGTTATACTTCGAGCAATGTATGACTTGTCTTCGTCAACAGGCTCGCAGTAAACCTGCGGTAATCTCAATTTCGAGAGGAGAAATATGAATAAACTTTCAAAGCTCGCGTTCATTGCAGCTACCGCGGTTATGGCTGCATCCGCCATGGCACAGTCGGTGCCGGCGTCGCGACAAGCTACGAACGACAACTGGGTGAATGGTACCGGCGAATACGTGTGGATGAACGGCACGAACGAGCTTTGCTGGCGCGATGCATTCTGGACGCCGGCAACGGCCAACGCCAAGTGCGACGGCGCCCTGGTTGCCCAGGCTCCGACGCCGCCGGCTCCGGTCGCACCCGCACCGGCCATCACCAGCCAAAAGATTACGTATCAAGCTGACGCACTGTTCGACTTCGACAAGGCTGTCCTGAAGCCGGCTGGTAAGGAAAAGCTGAACGATCTCGCATCGAAGATCCAAGGCCTGAACCTGGAAGTCGTCGTCGCAACGGGTTACACGGACCGTATCGGTTCGGACAAGTACAACGACCGTCTGTCGCTGCGCCGTGCTCAAGCTGTCAAGGCATACCTGGTCAGCAAGGGCATCGAATCCAACCGTATCTATACGGAAGGCAAGGGCAAGCGCAACCCGGTCACGACCGGTTGCAACCAGAAGAACCACAAGCAACTCATCGCCTGCCTCGCACCGGATCGCCGCGTGGAAGTCGAAGTTGTCGGTACTTCGAAGCAGTAAGCTACAAATTACCGCAGCATCAAAGCCCCGCTTCGGCGGGGCTTTTTTTATGTTCGGTGCACTGTGCAGCGCCGGCCACCTTCCCTTAAAGCGCGAGCGGCAATACCGCGTTCGAACGCGTAGGTGCCGTCGACGGGGCGGCATTTTGCCGCCCCGTCCCTCGACCTATATACTCAGGGTTTATCCTCGAGCGCCCGCTCACCGCTCTCATCGAGGCAGCTTTCGCCATGACCAACGCCGATCCCCACGAACTGCAGAAATTTAGCGACCTCGCGCATCGTTGGTGGGACCCGAATGCCGAATTCAAACCGCTGCACGAACTCAATCCGATTCGCCTGAGCTGGATCGACGCCCACGCGCATCTCCCGGGCAAGAATGTACTGGACATCGGCTGCGGCGGCGGCATTTTGTCGGAATCCATGGCAGGACTGGGCGCGCACGTGAAAGGCATTGATCTGTCGAGCCAGGCGCTCGGCGTCGCCGATCTTCACAGTCTTGAAAGTGGTGTAACCGTTAATTACGAAGAAATCGCCGCCGAGGCGCTCGCCGCCCGCGAGCCGGGAACGTACGACGTCGTCACCTGCATGGAAATGCTGGAGCACGTACCCCAACCGGCCGCTATTGTCGAGGCGTGCAAAACACTTGTTAAACCTGGCGGCTGGGTGTTCTTCTCCACGCTGAACCGCAACGTGAAGTCGTATCTGTTCGCCGTGATCGGTGCCGAATACATCGCGCGAATGCTGCCCAAGGGAACGCACGACTACGCGCGTTTCATCCGCCCGTCGGAACTGGCGGGCTTCGCGCGCGCGGCCGACCTGCGCACGGCCGATATCAAAGGCATCGTCTACAACCCGCTCAGCAAGCATTTCACGCTGTCCGCCGACACGAGCGTGAACTACGTGCTCGCCTGCCGCCGCGACGTCTGATCCGCCCCGACCTGCCGGACCTGGACCCATCAATGAGCGATCCCACGCCCCTGCCCCAACGCGAAGACAACGACGATGCGCTCGATCTTTGCCAGGCCGTACTGTTCGACCTGGACGGCACCTTGGCCGACACGGCGCCCGATCTCGCGGCCGCCGTCAACAAAATGCGGCACGATCGCGGCCTCGCGATGGTGCCGCTCGAAAACCTGCGCCCGCTTGCGTCCGCGGGAGCGCGCGGGCTGATCTGCGGCGCGTTCGGCATTGGCCCTGACGATCACGAATTCGCCTCGATGCGGGAAGAATTCCTCGCCAACTACGAAGCCGACCTGTGCATCGAGACCACGCTGTTTCCCGGCATTCCCGAATTACTCGACGAGCTCGACGCGCGAGGCGTGCGCTGGGGTGTCGTCACGAACAAGGTCGCGCGGCTCACCGAGCCGTTGATCGCGCAACTCGGCCTCGAAGAGCGCGCAGGCTGCGTGGTGAGCGGCGATACGACAGCGCATTCGAAGCCGCACCCGGCGCCCTTGCTGCACGCCGCGCGCGAACTGGACGTGGTGCCGGAGCGCATTGTCTACGTCGGCGACGACCTGCGCGACGTGCAGGCGGGCTTCGCCGCCGGCATGAAGACGGTGGCGGCCGCGTACGGCTACTGCGGCAACGACATTCCGCCGACGCAATGGCACGCGCAACATGTCGTGCAGTCTCCGGCCGAATTGCAAAAGCTGCTCCGCGAGATCGGCTAACGCGCGCGGAACACGTTGCGAACGCGACAGGACAACGCCGCGGCCCTCAAACAATCAGCCGGGACGCAGCAGTCAAACTATTGTAAAATCTCCTTTGGCCCATAGGTGTTTGGGCAACGAACCGCGGGGGCGACCTGGTTTCGACAGGGGTTGCGAAGCGGCTAGGGCATGTCGAGGACCCGTCACCTCGTTAATCAATGGGAAAAACGTAACTGCAAACGACGATACGTTCGCACTGGCAGCCTAAGGGCCGCCGTCCTCTGCCTAGTTCACTGACGGGCTAGAGTCGCAAGACCGGTAGCAATACCGACAGAGGTCATATACGTCAGTTAAGCCTTGGCGGAGTCACGACGTCCGGGTCGAAAATCTAGTGAATCGCCGTAGCGCAGCGTGTTCGTCCGCGTCGCTGCGGTTAAATCAAAAGACTGAACTAAACATGTAGAACTGGTCGTAGAGTGCTTCTGGACGCGGGTTCGATTCCCGCCGCCTCCACCAAATTCTGTTCCAGCAGAGTCCTAGAACCCGCGATAGCTCAAGCTTCGCGGGTTTTTTGCTGCCCGTCGCTTTTCCTCCAGCCTGCCCGCCGCCAGACCGGCTCCCGCGCCAAAGGGGTATCTACGTAGTTCACAAAACACCGCTCGTGGTTGAAGATGGAGCGCGCCGCCAGGCAAGCCGGCGACGGCGCGACACACTTCACGCCCTTCATCGTCCACTTTCCGTTCAAGCCACGTCCGATGATCAAATCCCGCCTCGCCGCACTGACCGCCGCCCTGCTATGCGCCTGCGCACTGGCCTCCACCGCCGCGCAAGCCGTCGACCTTCACGTGATGAACTCCGGCGGCTTCACGGCCGCCTACAAGCTGTTGGCGCCGAAGTACGAAGCCAGCTCGGGCAATACGCTCGAGATCGCCTACGGCCCGTCGATGGGTAACGCCACCGAAGCGATACCCAACCGCCTTACACGCAAAGAACCGGCCGACGTCGTCATCATGGTCGGCTACGCGCTCGACAAGCTGATCGCCGAAGGCAAGGTCATGCCGGGCTCGCGCGTCGAGCTGGCGGATTCGCGCATCGGCGTGGCGGTGCGCGCGGGCGAGCCGAAGCCGGACATCGGCAGCGTCGACGCTTTCAAGAAGACCTTGCTGGAGGCCAAATCCGTCGCCTATTCGGATAGCGCAAGCGGCGTCTATATTCAGAACGAGTTGTTCAAGCGCATGGGCATCGAGCCGCGGATGAAGCCCAAGGCAACCATGGTCCCGAAGATTCCCGTCGGTTCGGTCGTCGCGAAGGGCGAATATCAATTGGGCTTTCAGCAAGTCAGCGAGTTGTTGCCGGTGCCGGGCATCGAATTCGTCGGCAAGATTCCGGAGCCGCT
>DASPZL010000154.1:0-8375 GCA_035636295.1 Paraburkholderia sp. | reverse complement strand
TGCGCTGCTTCGAGCGCCTCCTGGCGGGCGGCCGCGGCTTTCTTCGTCTTGCCGGCGCGCGACGGCGGCTGGCACGCGCCGCACACCACGTTGTGTTGCAGGTCGTGCTTGTGCGCGACGAACTTGCCGGTGCAACGGCAGCATTTGGTCAACTGCAGAATCTTGGCGTCGAAGAAACGCACCAGCGTCCAGGCGCGCGTCAAATCCAGCACCGGTTCGGTTTCGCTGTGCCTGCAATGTTCCAGATACAGCCGATACCCCTTGGTCAGCGCGTCCAGATGCGTGCAACGCGCTTCATTCTTCAGGAACAGGTACGTGTTGTAGAACAACGACGCGTGGATGTTCGCCAGCCACGTCATATACCAGTCCGCCGAGAACGGCAGCATGCCCTTGGGCGGCGATACACCCTTGACCTCGCGATACAGGCGGATCATGCGGTCGCGCGAGAGCGTCAATTCGCTCTCGAGCACCTGCATGCGTGCGCCGAGTTCGATCAGCGCGATCGCACGGAATACTTCTTGTGCGTCTTCCGTCAGGCTACGCTTGAGCATCGCAGTCACCTCGATTAAGCAAACTGCTCGGCGGGCTGACCTGCAAGCAGGATCGCCGCGTGAGTCGGTGCAACTGCTGCATGCTTCGTCGTTTGCGTCAACGCCGACAACATCGAGTGGTCGTTGAAGCGGAAGAAGCACAAAAGTTGGTCGGAAGCGGCCAGCTTGACGATCTGCGCGAGCGACAGCCCGGCAAGCAAATCGGCCAGTTCCGACGACAGTCCCAGCCGGAACATCCCGACCGGTTTGTCCTCACGCAACATGCGTTGCGCGAGCATGATGTAAGACAAGTTGATCTCGCGGATTGAATCCAGCGTCTCGCTGCTACGGTCCATTTTCTCTGTTTCCGAAGCCCCGAATTACCATGTCGGCTTTTTGCCGTTATGTCTTTTGTGCCTCGCCGGAAACGATGACCTCCGGCTACATGTCACCCTGATACAGTTGGCGACTTTTTGATACATCGCGTTACATTTCGTAACAGCTTGGGACGAATTGTATGGAGGGAAAAACAAGAAATCAATCCCTTCTCAAAAAAATATCTCAAAAAGATACATCAATTTCCGGTAAGTTTTTCACAGACTCGTAATAGAAGATATTTTGCGGATTTTTTAAGCGGAACGGCTTTCGTCCGATCCATGAAAACCCTTGCAGGGCAGGGTATGGAGATAATCATCTGAGCAAAGGATTGGGCACGGAGCGATGCCGCTGCTTTAGCTCGCGTGCAAAGAAGAGGGACAGAAGAGGCAGCCAATGAGACGTAATAAATACCGCCTGCTGGCATTGATGAGGGACAAATCAGAGATGTAACATACTGCTGCGGCCCTCGTTACAAACGAGGGCCGCATTTGTAACTTTTTCGTAACGTCTAGCAGCCGGTCGGTCGAATACGCTCGACCGCGAGTCCGAACAGCGGCCGCAGTCGCGTACCCAGCACGTTGCCGGCGAACGCCGCGACCAGCCACAGCCAGCCGTGCAGGCTGCCTGACACGATCCCGCTGAAATAGGCGCCGATGTTACAACCGTAGGCGAGGCGGGCTCCATAGCCGAGCAGCAGACCGCCTGCCACCGCCGCGATCAGCGAGCGCGCCGGCACCTTCCAGACGGGCGCGTAACGGCCGGCGAGCGCCGCGGCCGTCATTGCGCCGAGGACGATGCCGATGTCCATCACCGAAGTGACGTCATGTGTAACAGGGGCAGCCAGCGCGCCGGCGTTGGCCTGGGTGGCCCAATATGGCCAGGCTGCCACGTCGATGCCCAGCGCGGCAAATATCTTCGCGCCCCACAGCGCGAACGCCGACGTCACGCCCCACGGACGGCCCGAGAGCGCCAGCGTTGCGAAGTTGAGCAGGACCAGCGCGACTGCGCCGACGAACAAGGGCCACGGGCCGTGGAGCCAAGGCGACGCATGCGGCTGGCGTAGCGGCTCGTTGACCAGCCGCCCATGGCGGCGCCGCTCGACCCACACGGTGAGTGCCGCGATGGCGGCGAAAAGGACCAGATTCAGCGCGATGGCCCGGCCCGCGCCGAAGGTGGTCACCAGCGAAAGCGGCTTGAGCGACGGTAGCGCGGTCCAGAACGGCATGTGCGCGGTGGCGACGACCGAACCGACGATGAACGCCGCCAGCGTAACGATCATGCGTGTACTACCGCCGCCCACGGTGTAGAGCGTGCCGGACGCGCAGCCGCCGCCCAGTTGCATGCCGACGCCGAACATGAAGGCTCCGACCAGCACGGACGTGCCTGCTGGCGCGACGAGCCCGGCCACCGGCCGGCCGAACAGCGTGCCCGCAGCCAGCGCTGGAAAGAACAGCAATACGCCGAGTGCCAGCATCAGCATCTGCGCGCGCAGGCCGGCGCCACGGCCGTCCGCGATAAACACCCGCCAGGCCGAAGTGAAGACGAACGCCGCGTGGTAAAGCGACATTCCGAGCAGTGCGCCGACGATGTAGAGCGCCGCCTGACGGCCGCTGACGGTCTGCGCCAGATAAATAGCGCCAAGTGCGACGAGAACGAGTGCGGTGCCGAGCGGTTTCGGATTGACGTCGAAACGGCGTGGTACGCGCGGAAGCGAATTGGAGAGATCGGACATGATGAGTTGAGTGGCAAGCGGCTGAACGAAGTCGGCCGATCGGCCGTTTGTGGGTTGGTGCGGAAGGAAAGGCAATCGAAAAAGATAGCACGGATCGCGCGCGGAAGCAGGGCGGTTGAATGGGGCGGCGCTTGTGTCTTGGGGCTTGAGCGCGGCTAGGGCTTCCGCGGAGGAATGATTTTGCGTTATGGCCCGTATGCACCCGCGTCCGGCTGTTACGACGTGGTAGGCCAGACCATGCGCGGCAGGATCGACGCCGGTACCCCGGTACCCGTTACATGAACCGCGTCATCAAATCGGCATCGTGAAATACGCCGTCGACATTCAGCGCACCGACTTCGCAGCCGTATTTGCGAAAGCCAAGCGACTCATAAAGTTTGCAGGCCGCTTCGTTGCGGCTGCCGACCATGAGCTGGACTTGCCGCAGACCGTCTATTCGTGCCGCGCGCGCCAGCACCTCGTTGAGCAACGCGCGCCCAATGCCGCGCCCCGCAGCTTCCGGTGCGACATACATGCCGACTACGGCGGCTTTGTGCCGCTCCTTGTCGCGCGGGTTGCGCCGCATTCCAACTACGCCGACCAGCGGTGTGCTGGCCGATGCGTAAGCGCCCAGCAGAAAATCACCTTCAGCCGCGCGCGAACCCTCCAACATGGCGTCGTGTTGCGCCGCGCCTCTCGCCAGCGCTTCCTCGTAGCTTTGGCCGAATGATTCCGGATGCGCCTTCAGTCCGCGCAGGCGAAGTTGGAAGTAGGCGTCGCGGTCGGCCGGTTCGAGTTGGCGTATCAGCACGGCGTGGTTGTTCAAGCGCATCTCTCTGACGGTTCGAATTAGGTTGTCGTGACCAAGGCGCAATGCCCGGTTTCGGCTGTTGTTCCGATATCACATCACGGCTAAGGTGCTGCCGCGGCGCGCTGGCTTTCGGCAAACTCGCGCAATGCCGCCGCGGTTTGCTGATCGGCTGGAAAGAACGCTTCGATCGCAAGTTCCGACAGCGTCACGTCCACCGGTGTACCGAATACGGTGGTGGTGCTGAAAAACGACAGCACCCCGATCGGCGTGCTTAGCCGCAGCGGCACGGCAATCTGATTGACGGCTGTGTCGTCGTGGTTGGCCGCACCCGCATCCGCATCCGGCGGCGCGGGATACGCCGCCAGCTCGTCGCGCAACGCGCTCAGCGTCTCGTCGCCGCTTACGTCGATTTGACGTTGCAGCCGGGCCAGCACGTGTTCCCGCCAGGCATGCCAATTGACGATGGAAGCCGCGATACCCTCCGGATGCAAGCTCAGGCGCAGCGCGTTGACCGGCGGCTTCAGCAGTTCCGCGCTTGCGCCCGCAACGAGAGGCGCGAGCGCGCTGTTGGCGGCAATGATGGTCCAGTGACGGTCGATTGCGAGCGCCGGATACGGCTCGTGCCCCTTGAGCACCAGTTCGACGGCCTCACGTGCGGCGGCCAACTGCGGGTCGGTTAGCGGACGTTCACGGAACAGCGGCGCATAACCCGCCGCGACCAGCAGCGCATTGCGTGCACGCAGCGGCACGTCGAGCCGCTCCGCCAGATGCATGACCATCTCCCGGCTCGGCACCGCGCGGCCTGATTCGACGAAGCTCAGATGCCGGGTTGAAATATCGGCCTCGGCGGCGAGCAGTAACTGGCTCATTCTTCGCCGCTGCCGCCATTCGCGCAGCAGATCGCCGACCGTGCGGCTGGCCGCCGGCGTATTCGAGGGAACGGTTTGCGCAAGAGAGAGTGTGTTCATGCCGCCGATGATAGCCAAAGCGCTCTAGCGATCCATTACCCGACAGGTAATGGAAAACCCGGCGAGGCCAAGGCGGCACGTGCGGACTGCCTGCCCCTGCCGGCGACACGGTACGCGCGAATCATGCCGCCGCCACGCCTTCCGGCACCGCGTTGAGCTTGATGCCTGGCGCGCGCAGCAGCTTGAACACCGTATCCATGCGCGGTTTAGAGCCCGGCGCGAGCGTTTTGTAGAGGCTTTCGCGGCCGAGCCCGGCGTCTGCCGCGACTTTCGCGATGCCGCGCGCTTTTGCGATGTCTGCGATCGCGGCGAGGAGAAGATCGGCGTCGCCTTCTTCGAGCGCTGCATTAAGATATTCAGCGATCATCGCCTCGCTATCGAGGTAGTGCGATGCATCGAACCGTGCGGTTTTGATCTTGCTCATGACAGTTCCTTTCTGATTGCTGCCCACATTGTTTTGGCATGCTTGATATCGGCCGGCTGGGCGGAGGCGCAAAAAAGTGGTCCATCGCCGCCGTACACACGGATGCTTACTTCCCACGTAATCGACGCGCCGCGCGCGGGCCGCCAATCTTCACTCCGAGCCCGCCGCATGCAACGTGTCTGCCGAGCGTAGTGCTCACTCATGCCAATCAAGGAGTCTGAGATGAATGCGCATACCGATCTGATCGACCGTTATTTCGACGCATGGAATGAAACCGATGGCGCGCGCCGTCGCGAACTGATCGCCGCGACGTGGGCCGCCGATGCCGACTATCGCGATCCTCTGCTGGCGGGCGCGGGGCACGACGGCATCGACGCGATGATCCGCGCGGTGCATGAACGCTTCCCGCAGCACACGTTTCGCCGCACGACCGAGGTCGACGGTTTTGCGAACCGGCTGCGTTTTTCGTGGGAGCTGACCACGCCCGCGGGCGAGGCGATCGTCAAGGGCTCCGACTTCGGCGTGGTCGATGCGCACGGCCGCCTGCAGGCGGTCACCGGCTTCCTCGACCAGGTGCCCGCCGCCTGACCGGCGCCATCTTTTCACGGAGACGATCATGCATGAGCCCGCTGCCGCCACGGCTGTCCGAACCTTCATCACGCTCGCGCGCCCGTCGGGCGCCGTTAACGCACTCTGCAGCGCCATCGCCGGCTTCGCTTTGCTCGCCGGTGCGCGCGCGTTCACGTTCACCGCGTTGCTGGCGTGGCGCGAGCCGGTGCTGGGCGGCGCGGGCCTCGTGCTGCTGGCGTTGGTCGGCTGGCTGCGGTGGCGGTGCGGCGCCTCGCATGTCTTTGGGCGGATGGACGCAAAGTTGCTTGCTACAATCGATCGAGCGGAATGCGAACCGCAGCGCTGTCTCGTCCTCGTTGGGCGCCGGTCGCATCGGCGATACCCGAACGCGGGCGTGAAGCGGTCGCAAAACGATCGCTTTGCGTTATAAGAACCGACTGATGTTTAAAACCGGGCGGCCAGCCGCCAATCGGACTACAAGGAGACACCGTGCTGAAGAATCTTGACCCGCTGCTGAATGCCGACGTGCTGTACGCGCTGCGCTCGATGGGCCATGGCGACGAACTCGTGATTTGCGACGCCAACTTTCCGGGCGATTCGGTCGCACGCGTGAGTGTGCTGGGCAAACTGCTTCGCCTCGACGGCGTGAGCGCGCCGCGAGCGATTCGCGCGGTGCTGTCGGTGATGCCGCTGGATACGTTCATCGAGCATCCCGCCTCGCGGATGGAAGTGGTCGGCGAGCCGCATACGATTCCGGCGGTGCAGCGCGAAGCGCAGGCGGAGGTCAATGCCGCGGAAGGGCGCGACGTGCCGTTTGCGCCGATTGAACGGTTCGCTTTTTATGAGCGGGCGCGCAAAGCCTATTGCGTGATCGCCACGGGCGAGGAGCGCGGTTATGGTTGCTTCGTGTTCACCAAAGGCGTGCTGCTTGCGCCGGATGCGCCCCGGTAATCGCTTCCTCCCCAATACGGCGCGCGCCGCGCCGTTCAACCCCGCCCGAGCTTGGAAAAGGCGGGCAATGCACCTATCTTCAGGTGCAAAGTGGGGAACTGCGGCAGCCTGGCCGGGTCTGCTGCTTATTCATTTACAGGAGCTTCTCATGGCGCGTCCCGTCGATTCCGGCGTTATCCTCATCGCACGTATCGCCCTTGCCGTGCTGTTTCTGTGGGGCGGTGTGATGAAACTGCTGGGCTACGCGGGCTTCGTCGGCTACCTGCACTCGAAGGGTGTGCCGTTCGTGCAGATCGCCGCGCCGATTGCGACCGTGATCGAGGCACTCGGCGGCCTGTTGCTGATCGTCGGCTTCAAGGTGCGTCCGCTTGCTGTGGTCATGGCCGCCTATACCGTGGCAACGGCGGTGTTGGGCCACGATTTCTGGAACGTCACCGATCCCGCCTTGCAACGCGACATGGTGATCCATTTCTGGAAGAACATCGGCATCGCCGGTGGCTTCCTGCTGTTGTTCGTGACCGGCGCGGGCCGTATCAGCATCGACAGCGCACGCGCGCCGCGCGGCGGGCTGGGTCTCTGATACGGCAGCCGAGGCGGCGGGCGCCGGCCGCTTTTGATTCTGGCTGTAACCAAGGGAGCACATAATGATCCAGAGTTTCGAGCAAACCATTGGCGGCAAGGTGACGCAGTTGTGCGCGAGTCTTGGCGAAGGGCCTACGCCTCATCGGGTGATCATCAGCCTGGCTGATTCGGCGAAAACGCTGGTGGTGCTGGATGCGTCCGGCCTCATCAGCACGATCAAGGCCGAGATCGAGGAGCCTGAAAAGCTGATCGCCGACGCGATCACGAAGGCGCAAAACGAAGGGCTGATCGAACGCGCGATCGACACCGGCACGATTCAGGAAGCTTTGTTGTAAGCAACTGGCGGCAGCGTGAGATATCTGGCGCTGGTTGCCGTCTTCTTACCGTGCAAAACAACCCCCGCTGCGCGCAAGCACCGCGGGGGTTGTTTTTTGCGCCGATGAGAAAGCGTCATAGGGGCGTTCAGTGCGATTCGTCGGCGCGCGTGGAACCCGCCGCCTTGCGACGGGGCGAGGCGTGCGGCTCGGGCTGCACGAAGCCGCTCAGCACGCCGCCTAGTACCAGCAGACCGACCGAGATCGCGGTCGCGGCCTGCATTCCCGAGACGATTTGCGTGGCGGCTGCGCCGCTCGCCAGCGCACCGAAGGCGGCCACGCCCACCGCGCCGCCCGCTTGGCGGGCGGTGTTCAGCACGGCGGACGCAGTACTCGCGCGCGTCGCCTCGGCGGAGGCCAGCACGGCGGTGGTCATGGCCGGGACGGCCAGGCCCATCCCGGACGGAATGAGCAGGAACGGCAGCAACAAGCCGATAAGCGGCGTGGTGGCGTTGACCCGATGCAGCAGGCCATAGCCGAGTCCGGCAGTGATCGCGCCGGCGATCATCGGCACACGCACGCCGAAGCGTCCGACCACCCAGCCGCTCGCCACGTTCGAGATGAGAAAGCCGCCCGTCAAAGGCAGGAATGCCAGGCCCGCCTGCAACGGCGTATAGCCGCGCACGCGCTGCAAATAAAGGCTCAGGACGAACACCATGCCGTAGTAAGTCAGATTCACGCAGATGCCGAACATGACCGCCGCGCTGAAGGCGCGCTTGCTGAATAGCGAGAGTGGCAGCATCGGCGTCGCGACGCGCGATTCCACGGCGATAAAGGCACTCGCCGCGATCAGCGCGAGCACGAAGCCGCCGGCTACGAGCGGGTGGCTCAAGCCCAGTGGCCGCCATTCGATCACCGCGGCGACGAAGGCGGTCAGTGCGACGATGGCAAGACACTGGCCGCCCAGATCGATGCTTCCGCTGCTGGTGTCGCACCTGGCTGATGGTTGCGGGCTTGTCTGCCCGGCTGCAGGCCGCGGTACCCAGAGCAAGGTCGCCAGCAAGCCGGCGACGCAAATCGGCAGATTGACGAGAAAGATGCTGCGCCAGCCGAATGCCGCGATCAGCAAGCCGCCG
>DASPZL010000153.1:0-3513 GCA_035636295.1 Paraburkholderia sp. | reverse complement strand
ACTCGCTCGTGTACTGGCAGTCGATTACCAGTACGCTGCGAATGGCGCGGTGTCGACACATTCAGCGAAGGTCTCCACTAACGGCGCGTGGTGGCAACCAATCAGCGATGCCGAGCTGGGCGTGTGGCTCACCAACTGGGAGCTGGGTAATGATCCGGTTTCACCACCCGCTAACCTCACCGGACTCAAGTCTGACGCCGATGCCTTCGTTCCACGACTCTGCGTTGAGTGCTATATGGCGTGGAAAGCCGAGTTCACGGGGAAGCTTTTTGGAAGCGAACTGGGCGATACACTTCCGAAGTGGGGTGAGACAACGGAACTGATGCTGAGCGATCAGTCGCAGGTTCCTTATCCTGCTCTGGTGCCGGACCTGACCGGCTCTGCGAAGAGGTCAACGCTGTACAGCGCGCTCTTCGGAGCCGGAAGCGGCGGCGGTGGGATGGTCAAGTGTGGTAGCAGCGGGGATAATGAGTGGCGTGAGGCGGACTGTCATGCGAAGTATGAGCGCGATATATTTAGATGCAACTCGCTTGCCAAATATATGGGTGGTTTGCCGGGCCTCGCGCTTTGCAAACAGAACGCATTTGGTGACTATCAAGAGTGCAGAGGGTACTGATGATTACATTTCCACCATGTTCCGTGGTAGTAACTTACGACCAAGATCGTCAGCAGTTGATCTTGCAGTCAGTCGAGAAAGCGAGGATGGCTTCCGCTTTGAAAGGGGCAACGGAGATGCCCGTTTTGCTGGACCAATTCGAGTTCAGACTTGACGACGAATTTGCGCGTCGATTTGGTGCTGGCGTGCTCAGTCTGATCGCGCTAGGTCAGCCGGACATCAAGCAATACATGACTTTTTCAGAGGCACCAATCGACGGGCCGTCAGACGAGTAATTGGCCAGAGATTGAGTGGCATGCCGGACTGACGTTTGGTTACAGCACCGAGGGGACAGAAACGAGCCTGATCACGTCCTCTTATCATCATCGTCCGGCGGCGCGGGCCGCGCGCCGCCGGAGATCTCCAGAGCGAATGCTTCGCGCAGTATGAAGCTCAAATGGAAATGTGCAATGCGATTGCTTTCCCCAGGGGCGGCGTGCGGGCAATCGCGCTGTGTAAACAGAAGGCATTTCAACTCTATCAAGAGTGCAGGGGGTATTGATGGCTAATCATCCGCCGTATTGTGTGGTTCTGACCTACATCGAAGATCGTCAAGAGTTTGCCTTGCAAGCTGTTGATCGAGTCAGGCCGGCTCCGCTGGTGGCCGGACAGTTCGAAGTACCGATCCTGCTGGACGAACACGACTTCAAGCTTGACGACGAATTCGCGCGGGGGCTTGGAGCAACAATGCTGAATCTGATTGCACTGGGTCAGCCGGACATCAAGCAATACATGAGCGTTACGCAGGATCCAATCGACTAGTCGTCAGGACAGTAATTGGCCAGAGGTTGAGGGGCATTACCAGCTGACGTTTGGTCATTGCACTGAGGGGCGGAAAGGGGCTGAGGCCCGGAGAAGTGCCCGGATGCCAGTGTTTTTCGCGGAACGATTACAGCAGCACGAGAGGCGGAATCCCAAGTTTAGTTGGACACACTGCCCGCATTCGCCGCCGGAGGCGCCACAACAACCGCAGCAGAAGTCCCCGCTTCAACCGGCGGATTCCCCATCGCCTGGAACAACGCCGCGGTATCCGTCAGACGCGCGCTCGTATAACGGATCTCATCGAGCTGCGCGTTGCGAAACTGCTGCTCGCTCGAACGCGTCGACGCGACCGGCACGGCGCCCAGCCGGTAGCGTCCCGACGTCTCCTCGAAAACGCCTTGCGCCGAACGCGCGGCACTGTTCGCCGCGTCCAGCGCCTGCGTGTCGTGCTCGAGCGCGGCGAGCGTATCGGCGACGTTCTGGAACGCGGCCAGCACGGTCTGCTTGTATTGCGAGACCGTCGCCTCGTAGGTGTCCATCGCCGCGCGGCGCTGCGCGAACAGCGCGCCGCCATGGAACAGCGGCTGCGACAACGACGCGCCGATGCTCCATATCGCCCCCGCGCCGGAGAGCGCCACCGGCCAGCTAAAGCCGCCTTGTCCCATCGACGCGCTCAGCGAAAGGCTCGGGAACATCTGCGCCGTCGCCACGCCGACATCGGCTGCCGCGGCCTTCAATGCGGCGTCGGCCGCCTGGATGTCGGGCCGCGCGCGCAACAATTCGGACGGCACCACCACCGGCACCTGTTCGGGCACGTGCAGTTGCGCGAGAGCAAGATCGTCCGGCGCGGCATCCGGCGTGCGGCCGAGCAGCACCGCCAACGCATGACGTGTCGTCAGCCATTGTTGCTTCAAGCCCGGCAGGCTCGCCGACAAACTCGCCGCGCTCTGTTGCGCGCTCAACTGATCGGCGTGCGAGACCGCGCCCAGCACGTAGCGTCGCTGGGTATCGCGTGCCTGATCGTTGGCGAGCGTCACGAGCCGTTCGGTCGAGTCGATCTGCGCGCGCAGCGCGGCGCCCGTGATCGCGGCGCTGACAATGTTGGCGGCCAGCGCCCGTCGCGCGGCGTCGAACTGATACGCCTGCACGTTCACGCGAGCGGCGAGCGCGGCGTCGGCGAGACGAGCGGCGCCGAACAGATCGAAGGTGTAGTGCGCCTGCAATTGCCCGACGAAGATGTTGTACAGAAACGTGTTGGGGCCGATCTCGGGGATCGCCAGCGCGCGATTGCGGGTCACCTGGCCACCTGCGTCGATGGTCGGCAGCATCGAACTGCCGATCTGCGCGCGCAGTTGCTCACGCGCGGCGGCGAGGCTCTTGTCGGTGGCGGCGAGTGTCGGGCTGTTGCGCAAGCCTTCATCGACGAGCGCGTTCAGCGCGTCCGATCGATACAGCTTCCACCATTCGGGCACCGGCTTCGCGCCGACCACGAACTGTTGCGTGACGCCCTGCGCGGGCACCGTTTGCGTCGGCTGCGCCTGAGCGCCGTAGTGCGCCGGTTGCGGCATCGCGGGCGGCTCGCCGGTCGGTCCGAACGAGCAGGCGGCGAGGGCGCATGCCGCGCCCGCGAGCGTGGCGATGCGCGGGTATCGGGAGATTGCGAAAGTTGCCATGATCAATTCCCCGTATGCGTCGCGCCGGACGGCGTCTGCGGCTCGCGTTCGTCGCCGCGCACTCTGAACCACGCGGCGTACAGCGCGGGCAGATAGAACAGCGTGAGGACGGTCGCGCTCGTGATGCCGCCCATCAGCGCGGTGGCCATCGGCCCGAAGAAGTTCGAGCGCAGCAGCGGAATCAGCGCGAGCACGGCGGCCGCCGCGGTCAGCGTGATCGGCCGGAAACGCCGTACCGTCGCGCCGACGATCGCATCGAAGCGTTTGTGCCCGGACGCGATGTCCTGCTCGATCTGATCGACCAGGATCACCGAGTTGCGCATGATGATGCCGAACATCGCAATCACGCCGAGCATCGCGACGAAACCGAACGGCTGGCCGAACAGCAGCAGCGTGAGCACGACGCCGATCAAGCCGAGCGGC
>DASPZL010000152.1:0-19057 GCA_035636295.1 Paraburkholderia sp. | reverse complement strand
GGACCATACGGATCGTCGTCGCCGTTCGACATAGGCGAAGTTCCGGCAACCTGGACAGCGCAGGTCGGAGTACCGGGAATCCCGAGAGATTTCTGATACGTCTGCATGCATTGCATGTAAGTCGCTGCATTGGCACTAACGCCAGACATCAGCAAACCCGACGCGATGACAAGACGGGCCAATCCGCCCGCCCATCTGCGATGGAATTTCCACGCTTTCATGCTTCTCCTTTAATTGTTGGTTTTGCCCATCGGGTTTGACCACTCTTAAGGAGATCGGAATTTCTGGATATCCGACAAATCCTAAAATCACGGTTTGCCTGCATTAACACAATGCAATGGTCCGCAAGCGCCGACGTGATGCATAGGAAACTACGTATGCGCGTGTCGGGCATCACCGGATCACGACGACAACGACAGGAGTTGCAGAGTGCAGGAGGCCACCACCCAGTCGAACGAGTGATATTCAGAAAAATTGATTGAAGGCCGGTTGAACGATATGAACTGCGCGTTCGATTCGTCCTACGCCATGCAGCAAGTCGAAGCCGGGAGCCGCGACCGGGGCATCCAGATCAAGAGGAATCCGTCCAGGTGGGTTGCTGCGAGGACCATGGGGCTCGGGGAATGATGGGGGCATCGTCAGCCCGCCCGGCACTCCCCAACTGACCGCTCAGCCTCATACGTCCAGGTCGCCAGCCTTTCCCCCACAACTTATCCACTGATTATGTTGAAAAATCTGTGCATAACTGTCCGACAAAATCCGCAAGCTGTTGATGCGATTGCTGTTTTTACCGCAACGCCGAAGTTGGGCACGTAACGTGTGATGGGCGCCGGAATGCGCCAGGCCCGCGTCACTCCCGCAGCGCGCCTTCCGCGTCGCCGCGCGCGCCTTGCTCGCCGGCCGGTGCATGGCGGGCCTCCTCGCGCCATTGCTGCCGCGAGCGAACCATTTTGCGCACCGCGAGGCGCGCCATCTTTGCCCAGCCCGACGGCCGCGGATCCGCGAGCATGCTGAGCGCGCGGGCGTAGTCGAGCGTGAGGCCGGGCGTCCACGCCATGGTCGCGGCGCGTTTGCGCAGTTGCGCGGCCACCCACAACTCCGGCGTCGTGATCACGCGCAAAAACGGCCGCCAGCCGCCCAAGCTCCCCCACACGCGCGCCGACGCGCCCTCGATCGCCGCTTCCAGCGCGCGCGACACACTGCTCGAGCAATTGCGATACGTGAGGTTGTAGGTCGCGTCCTGCCGGTAAGTGTCCCAGAAGTGGCGCAGGCGCGCGGGATCGTAATTGCGGATGCGCACCTGAACCGTCGACGGACACCACGCCTTCGATTCGGTCTGGTAATCGGGCTGGAATACGCCGGGCACATCGTTCTCGCGCGTGGCGCGCAAAAGCCGCGCGAAGTCGTCGGGCGAACGATCGATTTCGACGCCCGGATACAGGCTGATATAGATGCCCTCGGGCGATTCGAGCGCGGCATGTCCGGTCGAAATCACGCCGTTGCGGTCCACCGCCGCGATATAGCGATCGACGATCGGCTGCCGCCGCGCCTCGTTTTTGGCCGAACCCACCGGCGTCCACACGTGCACGGTCAACGCGGCTTCGTCGGCGGCGGGCGGACCGTCCCATTCGAGCGCGGCCGGCCGGGCGGCGGGCACCGCGCTCGCCTCGGAACTGGCCGCATCGGCTTCAACGTCGTCGGAAGCCACCGCAGGGTTCGACGCGAGACGCCGCACACGTGTGCTGAGCAAGATCATGTTCCAGCCGCCGAACATCAGGCCGAGGCCGAGGCAGTACGGCACGGTGCCGGCATAGTGAGTCGGATACGGCTGATAGAAGAAAATCGCCAGCGCGATTTCGACGGCTCCGCCGATCATCGCGAGCCTCCACGTGCGGTAACGCACCACCCTCGCGGAGACGATCTGCAGCAGTCCATCGGCCAGGAACAGCGTGCCGAAGATCATCGACAGAATGAAGTGGCCGTGATGATGGCCGGCGAGTATCAGCGCGGCCGAGAAGCAGAACGCGAGACCCTTCACATAGCGCAGCGTGCGCTGCCCGCCCATGCCCGTCCACGCGACCGCCAGCGTGGCGAGCCCTTCGAGCAGCAGTAAAAATGCAAATGGCGTGATCGGGAAATAGAGCGCGTTATCGAGCGCGTCGATGAACACCACCACGCCGAGCAGCAGACTCACGCAGCCGATGAGCTGCAACGAGCGCCAGCGCGTGCGCAGATAATCGACACCGAGCAGTATCATGACCAGACGAACCATCGCAAGCCCTCCGTGACTGTCGCGTTCTTCTGACCGCAATCTTATACACATCACGATGACGGCGCTCAAGCCCCGGCAACAGCGGACAAACGCGGCTCAGGCCGCCGCGGCTTGCGGCATCGCCTCGCCCTGCTCGCCGCCCAACGCGTCGAGCAGATCGTTCAGCATGCGGTCGAGTTCGGCGGTCATCAGCGTGACGTCGGAGTCGAAGCGCTCGTCGTCGTTCTGCGCGGTCGGGTCGCTCGCTTCCTTCAACACGTCGAGCGGCGCGATGCGCTTGATCGTGAGCGATGGCGTCAGCACGAACGACACGCGGTCGTTCCACGTCATCGCGAGCCGCATGCATTGCTTGCCGGCTTCGATATGACGGCGCATGTCCTCGGCGTCCAAAGTATGGCCCACGTAACGCACGGTCGCGTTGCCCTCAGCGGGCGAGCGCAACTCGGTGTCCTGGTCGAGCGTGAAGCCCGCCGGACCTTCACCCGCCAGCAGCCATCCGGTCATCGCCGCGACCGGCGATTGCGTGACGCGCACCGTGCCGAGCGGCAGCTGATCGATCGATTTCACCAGCAGGCCGCGCACTTCGTCGGCGACCGCTTGCGAGGCCGCGTCGATCACGAGCCAGCCGTTTCTCGTGTCGATCCATACGCGCGTATCGCGGCGAATGCTGAAGGCGCGCGGCAGCAGTTCGTCGGTGACCTGCTCCTTGAGTTCGCGCATCTGCTTGCGGCCGGGTTTGAAGCCCTGCTGCTCCTCGAGATCGGCGGCGCGCGCCTTGGTTACTTGCGTGACGACCGAAGCAGGCAGCAGTTTCTTTTCGGTTCGAAACACCAGCAGCATCTGGCCATTGAGCGAGTACACCAGCGAATCGTTATCGCGCGCCGACGCCCAGCCGTGGCTTTGCATCTCGACGCTGTTGCCGGGCGCGAACGCGTGCGGCGCGAGCCACTTCTCCATTTGTTCGGGGGTGATGGACCACGGAGCGGGAAGACGGTGCAACTGAAGGTTTTTGAACCACATGGGCGGGGTTGTCTACGGGCAAAGCGCGTCATTCTATATGACGGCGGCCTTTCGGACGTCGCCCGTGCGGTGAAGCGGATCGTCCCTATTTTCAAATAAAACCCAAAAATCTTTTAAACGACAAGCCATAGTGGTTTAGCCGCATGGGTCCTGGGGCGCGCGTCGCGCTGAAATCACCTAGACTTTTGACAGGCGTGCCACGGGAAATCAATCGCCAGCACCGTGACGGACTGACGATGATGTTCATCGGCGGCGCGCTAGCGGCGCAAACGTCATCCGAACGGCCCGCACGGAGATAAGCCATGTCCGATAACACAGCCACCTGGCAGATGGTCGAGTACGAAGGGTTCGAGATCCACGCGTCTCCCCGGCCGAAGCACCCCGATGACGGTCACTTCACCTACATCGGCTATGTGTGCCATCCTGGCGCGGACCCGGCGATTCCCGGCCATGTGGTGCCGTTTCATGCCGACGGCGAAGAGTCGTTCGCAAGCATGGAGGACGCGTGCTACGAAGCCGTGCATGCGGGGCGCAGCATCGTCGACGGCACGCATCCGGATCTGTCGGTGCTCTCGCTGGTGACCGGCGGCGTGTGAGCCGGGTGGGCGCACCGCCCGTCGCGGACCGGGTCGCGTTCAGTCGGCGGCAGCCGGCACGGGCGGCCGGTGGTCGGCGGAAATCTGCCGCGCCAGCGTCAGCATGCGCTGGTTGGCGCTCTCGGGCGCGAAGGTCGCCACCTTCCTGTGCGCATGACGTATCAGCGCCTGACGCAACCCGGTATCCGTTTGCAGGCGCTCGATCGCGCGAGCCATTTCGTCCACGTCACCCGGCGGCACCAACAGACCGGCCTTGCCCCCTTCGAGCAGGTCGCGCGGACCGGTCGGGCAATCGGTCGAGATCACCGGCGTACCGAGTGCCATCGCCTCACCCAGCACCATGCCGAATCCCTCGTAGCGACTGCTCAGGATCAGCATTTCCGCCGCGCGGATGTAGGGAAACGGATTCGCGCAGAAACCCAGAAAGTGCACGGACTCGCGAATGCCGAGTTCCCCGGCAAGTTCTTCGAGCGCGGCCCGGTCCCGGCCTTCGCCAATCAGCACGAGGTCGACCGGCCTGAGCCGCCTGGCACGATGCTGGGCGAACGCGCGCAGCAAGGTCTTGTGGTCTTTTTGCCCTTCGTCGAGCCGGGCTACCGAGACGATAAACGACTCAGCCGGACGCTCGATCGACGGACAAGCCCTCAGGCGCAGCGATTCCACGTCGATCACATTGGGCAGTTCCGCCACATGCGAAGGCTGGCCGACAAAGAGTTCGCGCGCCTCGCGCAACATGTCGGGCGTCAGGACGGCAATGGCGTCGTAGCGCGCATAGTGCCTGACGCGACGGGCGACATACCGCTTGCTCTTGCCGCTCAGACGGGTGGCCAGACTGAAATGACTGACGCCGAACCACGGCACGCCGTACTTGCCGGCAAGGTGCCGTAACGAAAAATCGAAGTCGCAGACCATCTCCTGACCGGCCGCCAGCTGACGAAAGCGGTTCGCGGCGAGCGGCCGGATCACACAGTACGTCAGCACCTTGTGCAACAGCTTGAGCGGCGCACTCAATTTCCGCCGGCGTTGGACGTCGTGCAACGCGTACATCCACTTCGACGGCGCCAGCACGTGGACAGGCACGTCATCGGGAATGGCTTGCGCGCGCCAGAAAGCCAGTTCCTCGGTCGGATAGGTAACCGACAGGCTCGGCGCAAAGAGCCGCCGGTCGAGTACCTTGAGCCATGCAAGCAAGGATGTCTCCGTGCCGCCCTTACCGAAGTCATTGATGTGAAACAGGATGCGGCGCGGCGGATCGATCTGATCCGGGCGATCTTCTTCACTCTCGTATTTCATGCTGTAGCGGCATCCTGACCGGCTCGATCCAACAGGTGATGGAGATGTCGTCGCGCGCCCGGCCCCTATCGGGACTCCGCGCGCGACGCGGGCGGCGCCGCGGCGCCCAAACCGGCGCGCTGCTGCGCACTGCCCAGCAATAGACCGGCGAACGACCAGAACGCCAGCATGGTGGTTTGCCACATGAAGTCGTCGGTCGTATTTTTGGCGATCATGCCGGCGACCAGCGCGATGCCCGCCGCGCACAACCAGGGATCGCCGCCTCGCGCGCGCCAGAAGCACATCACGAGACACAGCAGCAACGCCGTCTCGAGTACGACGCCCACCACGCCCGTCTGCAGCCAGGTGTTCAGGAAAAGATTATGGGAATGCGTCAAGGCCTGCGGCTCCAGCGTCAGCAGATTCTGCGGCATCTCTTTCTGATACACCATGCCCGGCAACGGTTTGCCGAAGCCGACGCCGATCCACTTGTGACGCTTCGCTTCCGCGGTGTAAAACGCCCACAGCTTCGGGCGTGTATCCGAAGATACGGTGTCGCCGATACTTGAGAACGCCTGAGGGAGCGGAACCTGATGGCCGTCGATGGCGAGATCGCGTGTCGCGGACGCGCCCTGCGCATCATTCAGACGCAGCCGAGCGCTGTACTCGAGCGTGCCGACGGCCGCCACCCCGACCACCACGAACGCGAGCAGCGCAAGCACGATATGCCGCCGATACAGCGGAAACAGCGCCACCAGCAGCGTCGCCGCCGCAGCCGGCCAGAAGAAGCGGTTGAGCGTGGCAAGACCGATGAACAGGCACAACACGAGACCGGCCACACCCGCAGGCCGCCAACGCGGACGCAACAGGACACCGCAGAACAACGCCATCGCGAACACCGCGAGCGTGCTGGTGTGACCGACGCGATTGTAGAAATGCAGCGGAAATGTATTGGCCGTGGGCGGCTGCAGATGCCCCCAGTAGATCGCGCTGATCACAGCGAGCAGCACGCATGCGATCCAGTTGATCAAGACAAAGCGGTTGAGTTGCCGCGTCTTCGTGCCGAGGAGCCAGAAGCCCCAGAACGACACCAGCGGGTAGAGCACTTCATCGCACCATGCGTGGATGCTGACCGCCGGATAAGCGGACCACGCGACGGATGCAAGACTCCATAGCGCCCAGCACGCGATCGGCACGGCGAGCGGCCAACGCCACATGGGCGGGCGCTCGGGCGAACACGCCGCCGCTAGCGTACCGAGCGCGAGCAAGGCGAGTGCGTTGAACACGATAGCCGTCATGTGGCCGAACATCACCGCGAACAGGATGACCGGACACGCAATCCACAAAACGCGCTCGACGCGCGCGAACGTGTTAGTCATTAGGCTCCCACCAGGACATTGTGTAATGCGCGGGACACCGACTCGACCGAAATGCGGCCCATGCAGTCCGCGTGGTCGCCCTTCCATGCCACGCACGTGGTCGAATTACGGTCGCACCGCCGAACCCATGCAACTTCGCGTCGAAAGATAAAGGGCTGATCGCGGCATGGCATCTGCGCAATCGTAACTGGCTCGAACGGCACTTCGCTCCAGTAATCGCCTGCGCCGTGAATCTGGGCGTTGCCGGGACCGAATAACGCGACGGTCGGCACGCCGATCAGACGGCCGAGATGCGCGACGCCGGTGTCGGGACAGACAACCGCTTTCGCCCCAGCGAACAGATGCCAGAGTTCGCCGAGGCCGAGCCGCCCCGCGAGATTGGGATGACGGGGATCCGGGTCGATCTTCCGGATCAATTCGGCCTCGCCAGGACCGCCGCTCCAGACTGGAACGCAGCCAAGCGCCTCGACGCGCTGAGCGAGATCGCGCCAGCGCGCATCGGGCCAGCGCTTGACCTCGGTGCTCGCCCCCGGATGAAGGACGACGTAAGGCCGCGTCAGCAAATCGGCATCAGGCAACGCCGCGTGCCGGGGCGCGGGCCAATCGGAAGGCCGATAATGCGCGGGCGGTGGTCCGTCGACCAGTTCGGCCGCCAGATCGGCCCACGCGGCCGGCGCGGCCGGATACGGGACTTGCTCATTGACCGGCCAGTTCTTCCACGCGGGCACGTCGCCGGCGTGGGCGACGATCCAGCGGCAACCGGCGCCGAGGGCAAGCCAGCTATGCCGATTGTCCCCCAGCACGAACCCGAGGTCGTACGGTCCGGAATCGAGCACCGCCTCGACCGTTGCGAGGTCGCGCGGGTCGAACGGCAAAGCGATCACGCCGAAAGGACGCCCCGCATAAAGCGGCACGATCGCCTTCGGACAGACGAGAACGATCTCGGCATTCGGATAACGGACACGCAACTTGGCGAGCAAAGGCGTCAGCAGCAACGTATCGCCAAGCAATAGATGGTGCGCGATAAGAATGCGCTGCGCAGAAACTGGTTTGCGACGCCACGGCTTCAGCGCGAAGCGCTGAAGCGCACGCCCGAAGATACGAATACGCCCGGATAATCGGCTCATCGCATGACCGGCACGTTTGCTCCGTCCGCGAACTGGCTATGCGCCGGCCGACTCAAGGTGGTGTTCCCCATGAAGAATCTCCAACGGTATTCTTGTCGTTGACTTCCGCTCCAATGCCATGTAACCGCGCACGGCAACAACCGGAGCAGTTAGACGATGCGCGCCTTGCAGCACCTGCCGAATTGCCCCGACATTTGAAGCGGAGTGAAGACAATTGAGTAGTCGGTCCGGGCTGAGACCAATGCTTTTATAACCCGAAACTATACCATGCACGATGGCTGGAACGTAGAACCGGCGCGGGTTAGCGCGCCCATGCCCGATACCGCGCAGCGGCTTCGCCGCCGCGCGCATGTGCTGTCAATTTGCGCCGCGGATACGGTTTGCCAGAGCAAGCAAGGCATCGACATGGCCGGCGACGCTCGCGTCATAAAGCACGGCGTCGCGAGCCAACTCCGATTGGGATTGCGGCTGACCCGCGAGCCGCCCTTGCACCGCGCGCTCGAGCGTTGCACGCAAGTCGGCGACATCGCCCGGAGCGAACACGAACTTCGCATGCGCCGCGATCGCATCGCAGCATCCAATGCTTGCCGGCAAGATCACCGGCGTGCCGCACATTGCCGATTCGACACCGACCAGCCCGAACGGCTCGTATTTCGACGCCAGGATCGTGAAATCGGCGGCGCGGTAGCCGTCCTCGATATCTTTCACGTAGCCGATGTAGCGCACTCGCGCGGAGGTATGCTCGGGCGGCCGTCCCGCGACCGCGAGCACCACCGGCAGTGCGGTGTCGCGCAAGGCGGCTTCGATCAGCGGCAAGCCCTTGCGCTCATGACTGCTGGACGGAAAGAGCAGCACGATCTCATTGTCGGCGAATCCAAACTTGCGGCGCAGCGCCATGCGCCGGGCCGGGTCGATCGGCGCGAAGCGGGCGCCGTCGACCGGCGGATACAGTACGCGGATTTTTTCCTCATCCACGCCATAAAGCTCGCGCAACTCGTCGTGCATCAAGTGAGAGTGCGCGACGATCACGCTCGCCTGTTCGTACTGGCGCCGCTCGAGCGCAACCTGCCAACGGTCCGAACGCTTTTGCGCACGCCCGGCGGCGCGCAGAAAACCGAGATGCGTGCCGCCGCAAATCGCAATCTCGGACGAGTCGACACGGTTGCAGCCGATCAGCACATCGACCCTGGCCGCGCGGCGCGCCCGGCGCAGCCGCCACGAAAACCAGCGGTCACGCAGCTTGCCCGGCAAAAACGATACGTTGATGCGATGCGGCTCGACCATGCGGGCTTCCGGCAACGACATGTCGAAGCGGCGCGCAAAGAAGGCCAGTTCAATGCCGGCAGCGGCAAAACCCCGCACCAGGTCCATCGCGTAACGCTCGAGGCCGCCGCTGTGTTTCAGCGCATTACTGGACACTCCGATTTTCATCATGCAAACGAACGCGCGAGGAGCGCCGGGAAAATATAGATTGAATGCAGCGAGGCCGGAGCGAGACGGGCTTTATCCCGCATCTCACCGCACTTCGGCCGCGCGGGCCGACCGTGGCCTGAAACGCTCACGCCGCGTTCTGCTGAAACTGGATGCGGTGCAGATGCGCGTAGAGCCCGTCTTTTGCCAGCAGATCACGATGACTGCCGCTCTCGACGATGCGCCCCGCTTCCATCACCAGAATGCGGTTGGCGCGCTCGATGGTCGACAAACGGTGTGCGATGACCAGTGTCGTGCGCCCCTTCATCAACGTTTCCAACGCCGCCTGCACGTGGCGCTCGGATTCCGAATCCAGCGCGGAGGTAGCTTCGTCGAGGATCAGGATCGGCGCGTCCTTGTAGATGGCCCGCGCGATTGCGAGACGCTGCCGCTGGCCGCCCGAGAGCATCATACCGTTGTCGCCGACCAGCGTCTCGATACCGTTGGGCATCGCCTCCACGGTATCCCACAGATTGGCCGCGCGCAGCGCCGCCTTGACCTTGCCCGGATCGGCCTTCTGACCGTAGGCGACGTTGTTGGCCACCGTGTCGTTGAACAGCACCACGTCCTGGCTGACCATCGCGATCTGGCTGCGCAGCGCATGCAGGCCATATTCCGGCAGCGCGACGCCGTCGACCAGGATCGCGCCGCCGGTCGGATCGTAGAAGCGCGGCAGCAGGTTTACCAAGGTGGTCTTGCCGCTGCCCGAAGGGCCGACCAGCGCGACCATTTCGCCCGGCGCCACCTGGAACGACACCTGGTCGAGCGTGTGCCGGTTGTGCGTGGCGTTGCTGCCGTACGAGAACGAGACATCGCGAAACTCCACTTCGCCTTTCGCGCGATCGAGCGACTTGCCGCCGCCTTCCAGTTCCGAAGGCTCGTCGATCAGGCCGAAGATCAGCTCGCACGCCGTCATGCCGCGCTGCAGCGGCTGGTTCACGTCCATCAGATGCTTGAGCGGCGAAATGATCAGCAGCATTGATGTGACGAAGGCGACGAAGCCGCCGACCGTGGTCTGATCCGACGACGACTGCACCACCGCGATCGTGATCACGACGGCGAGCGCGATCGACGCGAGGAACTGCGTCAACGGTTGCGCGAGGCCGCCGGAGACGGTCATACGCATCGCGTAGCCGCGCAGGCGCTTGCTCATCGACGTGAAGCGGTCGAGCTCGTACTGCTCGCCGTTGTGCACCTTGACGACCTTGTAGCCGCCCACGGTCTCCTCGACGATGTATGACAGCTCGTTGGTCAGCATTTGGTGCTCGCGGTTCAGACGCCGCAAGCGCCGGTTGATCTTGCTCACCAGCCAGCCGATCCCCGGCAGCAGCACCGCGACGATCAGCGTCAGACGCCAGTTCAGATAGAACAGATAGCCGAGCAGGAACAGCACTGTCAGCGAATCGCGCACCAGCGTAACGAGTACGCTCAGCAGCACGTTGAGGATCTGATTGACCTCGAAGACGATCGCATTGATGACCGTGCTCGCGGTTTCACGCTGGAAAAACGAGACGCCGGTGTGGATCATCCGGTCGAACATCTTCAGGCGCAGTTCGAGCAGGATCTTGTTCGACACGTAGGCGAGCAAATAGCCGGACGCGTATTGGGACACGCCGCGTATCAACGCAAGGCCGACCACCGCGATCGGCACGAGCCACTTGGCGTTGTCATTGGCGTGCGCGCCGAAGCCTTTGTCCAGCAGCGGCTTGAGCAGCGCCGGAATCGCGGCGTCGGTGCCCGCGCTGACGGCCATGGCGACCACGGCGCCGACCAGGACCCAGATGAGCGGCTTGATATACGGCCACAAGCGCCGCAAGACGACCGCAGGCGACGATGCTTCACCTGAACCGATGGGTTTGCTTAACGTAGGCTTCGCGCTCAAGGAATCCTCTGGGAATGCGGAACGGCAACCGCGCGCTGGACCGAACGCCTGCCGCGCGGAATATCAAAAAGAAGCATTGTAAACGGTTGGGGATGACGGCCGCCGATAGGGAACGGCCGGATTGCGCGGAGTCGCTGGCCTCTGCCCGCATGCGCCGCACCGTGTGGCGCTGTGCACCGTGTGGCGCTGTGTATACTTGCGCCACTCGCTTGCTCGACTCGCTCCGCCATTCCGCCCTCCACGCAATCAGGTATGCAAGAAACCACCCTCGGCGTCGCCATCATCACCAAAAACGCGGCGGCGCGACTGGCCGAATGCCTGCAGGCCGTAGCCTTCGCCGATCAGATCGTCGTGATCGACGGCGGCAGCACCGACGGCACCGCGGACATCGCCCGCGCGCACGGCGCCCGCGTGCTCGAGCAAACCGACTGGCCGGGCTTCGGCCCGCAAAAGAACCGCGCCGTGGACGCGCTCGGCACCGGTTGGATTCTTTCGATCGACGCCGACGAGATCGTCTCGCCGGAACTGGCCTCAGCGATCCGCGCGGCGCTCGCCGCGCCCACCGCCGATGTCTACGCGGTCGACCGCCTGTCGAGTTTTTGCGGGCACTGGATCCATCACAGCGGCTGGTACCCGGACTGGATTCCGCGTCTGTTCAAACGGGGCGCCGCGCGTTTCTCCGACGACCTCGTGCACGAGCGCCTTGTGTTCGACACGCCGGCGCAGCGCCTCACCGGCAAGCTGATGCACTACTCCTACGAAGACTTCGAAGGCGTATTGCGCAAACTCGACGCCTATTCGACAGCCGGTGCGCAACAACGCCATGCGGCCGGCAAGCGCGGCAGTTTCGGCAAGGCGCTCGGACGCGGTGCCTGGGCCTTCGTGCGGACCTACGTGCTGCGGCGCGGCTTTCTGGACGGCCGCGCCGGCTTCATGATCGCGGTGTTCAATGCGGAAACGGTGTACTACCGGTTTTTGAAACTGGCGCGCCTGGGGAATAAAGAGCAGTTGTAAGAGACCTGCAGCGCCGGCTTTGCCCGCTACCCCGCGGGCAAGCCACCTCAATAAACGATCTCGATCGAGCTTCCGGCGAACTCGCCGCGCAACGCGGCCAGCAGTTCGTCGGTCGGCTTCACGCGCCACGCGTCGCCCAGACGCATTTCACCTTGCGCGTTTTCGCTCCGATAGACCACCTGCACGGCAAGCCCGTTCGGAATCTGCACCGCCTGACGCTGACGGCCATTGTCACCGCCACCATAGCCGCCGTTACGGCCACCACCGCTGCCGCCTCGCGACGAAGCCGCCGGGGCCGCGGCCGCTTGCGGCTCGTCCTTGCCCGCGCTATGCGCTTCGAGCACACGCCGTAGCGCCAGCGCGTCCGCATTGCCGTTCATCTGCACCTTCACGGCCTCCGCGTAACGGCAACGCGCGCGGCCGAGATCCATCACCGTATCGACGGTGAAACGGATGCCGCCCGTGAACGCATCGTTACGCGCCTGGCCTTGCACGACCAGCAGTTCGTCTTCCTTGAACAGCGGCTTGTGCGCTTCGAAAGTCTCATTAAAGACGGTCACTTCGCATTGGCCGGTGCCGTCGTCGAGCAGCGCGATCAGCATCTTGCCGCGCTGGGTCATCTGCGTGCGCAGCGACGCGATCACGCCCGCGACCAGCTTGTCGCGCCCTTCTTTCAACTCGCCGATCTTCTGGCGCACGAAGCGGCGCACTTCGTCCTTGTAAGCGTCGAACAGATGGCCCGACAGGTAGAAGCCGAGCGCGGCCTTCTCTTCCTGCAGCTTCTTCTTTTCCGGCCATTCCGGTTCGTCGACCAGTTCGTGACCTTGCGACGGCGCGTCGCCCATGTCGAACAGACCCGCCTGCATGGCGTTGGCGCTCGCCTGCTCGGCCGCTTCCATGGCGAGCGAGACGGATGCGATCAGTTGCGCGCGATTCGCATGCAAGGTGTCGAAGGCGCCGGCGCGAATCAATGCTTCCACCGTGCGGCGATTGACGATCCGGCGGTCGACGCGGTTGCAGAAATCGAAGATGTCGATGAACGGACCGTCCTCGCGCGCGCGCAAGATTTCCTCGATCGCGTTCTGGCCACTGCCCTTGATCGCGCCCAGACCATAGCGAATGGTTTTCGACCGCTTGCCGTCCGGTTCCGCGACCGGCTCGAAGCGATACGCGGACAGATTCACGTCCGGCGGCAGCACGGCCATCTTGTTCGTGAGGCAGTCTTCGAACAGGATCTTGACCTTGTCCGTGTCGTCCATGGCGAGCGACATATTGGCCGCCATGAATTCCGCCGGATGGTGCGCCTTCAGCCACGCGGTGTAGTACGCCAGCAGCGCATACGCGGCCGCGTGCGATTTGTTGAAGCCGTAACCCGCGAACTTCTCCATCAAGTCGAAGATTTCGTCGGCTTTCTCGGCGGTCAGGCCATTTTTTGCGGCACCTTCGCGGAACAACGCGCGGTGCTCGGCCATTTCCTCGGCCTTCTTCTTACCCATCGCGCGGCGCAGCAAGTCGGCGCCGCCCAGCGAGTAGCCGCCGATGATCTGCGCCATCTGCATCACCTGCTCCTGGTAGACCATGATGCCGTAGGTCTCTTTCAGAACAGGTTCGACGCGCGGGTCGGGATACTCGACCACTTCGCGGCCGTGCTTACGCGCGCAGAAGCTCGGGATCAGGTCCATCGGGCCCGGACGGTACAACGCGACCAGCGCGATGATGTCCTCGAAGCGGTCAGGCTGCGCGTCTTTCAGCATGCCTTGCATGCCGCGGCTTTCCAGCTGGAACACGGCGACCGTATTCGCTTTCTTCAGGATCGAGAACGACGCGGGATCGTCGAGCGGCACCTGCGCGAGCGACCAGTCTTTCTTCGACGGATCGAGACGGCGAATATAACGCTCGGCCCAGTCGAGAATCGTCAGCGTGGTGAGACCCAAAAAGTCGAACTTCACGAGACCGACGGCTTCGACGTCGTCCTTGTCGTACTGGCTGACGACGCCGCTTTCGTCGCCCTGTGTATAGAGCGGGCAGAAATCGGTCAGCTTGCCGGGCGCGATCAGCACGCCGCCCGCGTGCATGCCGACGTTACGCGTCAAGCCTTCCACGCGCTGCGCGAGTTCGAGCAGCTGGTGCACTTCGTCTTCGTTGTCGAAGCGCTCCTGCAACAGCGGCTCTTCCTTCATCGCGTCCGCGATGGTGACGTGCTTGCCCGGCTTGAACGGGATCAGCTTGGCAATGCCGTCGGTGAACATGTAGCCGAGGTCGAGCACCCGGCCGATGTCGCGCACCGCCGCCTTCGCCGCCATCGTGCCGAAGGTGGCGATCTGCGACACCGCGTCCGCGCCGTATTTGTCCTTCACGTACTGGATCACGCGGTCGCGGCCGTGCTGGCAGAAGTCGATGTCGAAGTCGGGCATCGATACCCGTTCCGGATTCAGGAAACGTTCGAACAGCAGGTTGTAGCGCAGCGGATCGAGGTCGGTCACGCCGAGCGCGTATGCAACCAGCGAACCCGCGCCCGAACCCCGGCCCGGACCGACCGGCACGCCGTTGTTCTTCGCCCAGTTGATGAAGTCCGCCACGATCAGGAAGTAGCCCGGAAAGCCCATCTTGATGATCGTGCCGCACTCGAATTCGAGGCGCTGATAATACGTTTCGCGCTGCGCTTCGCGCTCGGCCGCATCCGGGTACAACTGCTCGAGGCGCTTTTCGAGGCCCTCTTTCGACAGATGCACGAGGTAGTCGTCGAGCGACATGCCGTCGGGCGTGGGGAACAGCGGCAGTTTCGGCTTGCCGAGTTCGAGCGTGAGGTTGCAGCGCCTGGCGATCTCAACCGTGTTGACGAGCGCCGACGGAATGTCCGCGAACAGCACGGCCATTTCTTCCTGGGTGCGGAAATACTGTTCCGGCGTAAAACGCTTCTGACGACGCGGATTCGCCAGGATGTCGCCTTCGGAAATACACACGCGCGCTTCGTGCGCGGTGAAGTCGTCCGGCGTCATGAACTGCATGGGATGCGTGGCGACCACCGGCAATTTCAGCGACGCCGCGAGCGCGACCGCCTGCTGCACATACTGCTCGCCGCCCGGCTGACCGCAACGCTGCAACTCAATGTAGAAGCCGCCCGGAAACACCTTCGCCCAATGCAACGCGTTGCGCCTCGCCGCTTCCTCGTTACCGGCGGCGAGCGCGAGACCGACATCGCCCTGCTGCGCGCCGGACAATGCGAGCAACCCTTCGCCGAGGCCGGATTCGAGCCAGCCGGCCTCCACTTCCGCGCGGCCGCGATACTGATTCGTGAGCGACGCCTTGCTGAGCAACTCGCACAGATTCAGGTAGCCGCGCCGGTCTTTCACCAGCAGCAGCAAACGGGAAGGCTTGTCGCGGTCGTCCGGATTGGTGATCCAGACGTCGCAGCCGGCAATGGGTTTGACCCCTTTGCCGCGGGCTTCCTTGTAGAAACGGACGAGGCCGAACGCGTTGCCGAGATCGGTGAGGGCGAGCGCACCCTGACCGTCTTTGGCGGCCGCCTTGACAATGTCGTCAAGACGCACGATGCCATCGGCAATCGAGAATTCGGAGTGAACGCGGAGATGAACGAAGCGGGGATCTGACATGGGCGACATTGTAACTCCACCGTTCCGGAGTTTTCAGGCCAAAACCGCGCGTTAGCCGTTCGGCTTAGGACGCGAATTCGGGAGCGGCCTGCACGGGGGTTCTCCGGGCCGCTGTCGGTTTCGGCGCCTAAGCGAAGGCACATCCGCTGCAAGTTCGCGCGCGATTTGCGCTATCGCAATCCGCTGGCCATTCGGCCGAGTCGAGGTAAGCCCCGGCTTGAGGGATAATACGGGTTTCGCCCTATTCGACGTGGCCACGCCGCATGGCGTCCCAATGCGGGCGCCTCCCTGCGCCCCGTTTGCCACGGCGCCGGCCACTGATTACCGCTGGACACACATGAGCATCGTCAATCTCGCCGCGTATCATTTCGCGACCATCGAAGACACCGCCGCATGGCGGCCGTTCGTCACCGGGCGCTGCAACGCGCTCGGCCTGCGCGGCACCGTTCTGCTGGCGCCGGAAGGCATCAACCTGTTCGTCGCGGGCACGCGCGAAGCCGCGGACGCATTCATCGACTACATCCGTCACGACGCGCTGTTCGAAGGCAAGTTCGCGAATCTGCAATTCAAGGAAAGCCTGTCGGAAAAGCAGCCGTTTCGCCGCATGCTGGTCAAGCTCAAGCGCGAAATCATCACGATGAAAAAGCCGGCGATTCGTCCGGAACTCGGCCGCGCGCCGTTCGTCGACGCCTCCACGCTGAAAAGCTGGCTGGACCGCGGCCACGACGACCAGGGCCGCCCCGTCGTGATGCTCGACACGCGCAACGCGTTCGAAGTCGACGTCGGCACCTTCGACAACACGCTCGATTACCGCATTACGAAATTCAGCGAGTTTCCTGAAGTGATCGAGCAGAACCGCGCCGATCTCGAAGGCAAGACGGTCGTCTCGTTCTGCACGGGCGGGATTCGCTGCGAGAAAGCGGCGATCCACATGAAGGAAGTCGGCATCGAGAACGTGTATCAGCTGGAAGGCGGCATCCTGAAGTATTTCGAGGAAGTGGGCGGCGCGCATTATCACGGCGACTGCTTCGTGTTCGACTACCGCACCGCGCTGAATCCGCAGCTCGAACCCACCGCGACCGTGCAATGCTTCGGCTGCCGCGCCGTGGTGACGCCCGAGGCGCAGCAATCGCCCATGTACGTCGCGGGCAAGACGTGCCCGGCGTGTCATCCTGACAGCAAGGCGGCGCACGCCGCTTGACGACTGCGGCGCACCTCGCGCCATCGTGGCGAGGCGCGCTGGCCGTGGGCCGACACTTCACGCGGCAGCCGTAAGGAACATGGAGGCCGTGGCTGAGTGTGCCGAGGCCGCGGCTGCGCGTTCAGCGGGCCGGCGGGACTCAAACCCGGCCGCGCCATGCGAGCTTGTCGCCATTTCCGGTGCACACTGGCAACGCAACACGTTTTTCCCGCATTTTCCCCGCAACAACTCATCCGACCCATGACCTATCGCGGACGCTTCGCACCGTCGCCCACCGGGCCGCTGCATTTCGGCTCGCTGGTCAGCGCGCTCGCCAGCTGGCTGGACGCCCGCGCGCACGGCGGCGCATGGCTCGTTCGCGTCGAAGACATCGATCGCCCGCGCACGGTTCCAGGCGCCGCGGAGGACATCCTCGCGACCCTCGAACGCTTCGGCATGCAGGCAGACGAGCCGCCGGTCTGGCAAAGCAGACGCATCGCGCGCTACGGGCAAGCGCTGGAGCAATTAAAAGCCGTAGGCCTGGCTTATCCCTGCGGCTGCACGCGCAAGGAAATTGCCGACTCGCTGCTGCACGCGCACGCGCGCAACACGACGCTCGCCTACCCCGGCACCTGCCGCGACGGCCTGCACGGCAAACCGGCGCGCGCATGGCGCCTGCGCATACCCGACGGCGACGCCGCCGTGATCACGTTCGAAGACCGCTGGCAGGGCACGCAGACGCAAAACCTCGCCACCGAGGTCGGCGATTTCGTCCTGAAACGCGCGGACGACCAATGGGCATATCAGCTGGCGGTGGTGGTAGACGATGCGGACGCGGACATCACACACATTGTGCGAGGCGCGGACCTGATTGATTCAACCGCGCGGCAGGTTTGCCTGCAGCGCTGTCTTGGCGCGCCGACGCCCGAGTACCTGCACGTGCCGGTCGTGACGAACGACGAGGGCGAAAAACTCAGCAAGCAAAACGGAGCGAAGGCGCTGGACGCCGGCAAACCGCTCGAAGCGCTGCGCGCGGCGGCTCGCCATCTGGGACTCGACCTGAGCGGCAAAGCCCCTACTACGCTAGACGGCTTCTATGCCGCGGCAACGGCGGCATGGGCAAAGCGGATGGGCATACGAAAGTGAACGCGATCCGGGTTTGAGGCCCTACCCGAATCAGGAAGACGACTTCCTGGGCATCCCGAACCCACCCAGTAACGCGGCCAACGGCTGCTTCGGAGACGACTTCTGCGGAGCGGCGGAAGCAGCATCGGCCTCCTCGATCTTGCGAACCGACGCAGGCGACGGCTCATAAGGCTTGAGGAAGAAATCGTCCACAGGCTGCGCGCGATGATGATGCGGCCGATCGAACGAGCCCGACGACGAAGCGCCCGAACGCCGGCGACCGCCGCGCTCGTCACGACCGTCGCTGCGCTCACGCCGCGGTGCGCGCTCTTCGTGGTGATGCCGCACCGGCGCATCCACCGTCAGGCGTTGCACTTCCAGCGGCCGCTTGATGAGCTTCTCGATATCGGCAAGCTGCTTGCGCTCGTTCGGGCTGCACAGCGACAACGCGTCGCCGGATGCGCCGGCGCGGCCGGTACGGCCGATCCGATGAACATAATCTTCCGCATTGAACGGCAGATCGAAATTGATCACCGCGGGCAGCTCGACGATATCGAGACCGCGCGCCGCCACGTCGGTTGCCACCAACGCCTCGATCTCGCCGCGTTTGAACGCGTCCAGCGCCTGCATCCGCTCGTTTTGCGAGCGGTCGCCGTGAATCGCGGTCGCAACCACGCCATCGCGTTCGAGGCTGCGCGCAAGACGGCTCGCGCCGATCTTGCTGTTGCAGAACACGATCACCTGCTTCAGGCTGCGCTCGCGGATCAATTGAACGACCGCGCCGGTCTTGTCGCCCTCGGCGACTTCAAACACGATCTGCGTCACGTTGGTCGCGGTCGAATTGCTGCGCGCGACTTCGATCGTCTGCGGATCGCGCAGATAGGTTGCCGCAAGCTTCTTGATTTCGCCCGAGAACGTGGCCGAAAACAGCAGCGTCTGACGTTCTTTCGGCAGCAGGTTCAGGATGCGCTGCAAATCCGGCAGGAAGCCCATGTCGAGCATCCGGTCGGCTTCGTCGAGGACCAGAATCTGCACTTGGCCGAGATTCAACGTCTTTTGCTGAACGTGATCGAGCAACCGTCCCGGCGTGGCGATCAGAATTTCCA
>DASPZL010000151.1:0-25684 GCA_035636295.1 Paraburkholderia sp. | reverse complement strand
GTACGGTGCGCGCGAAACGATCGACGCGCCTTCCTGGCTCGCCACGCAGCCGCCCACGCCGATGATCAGATTCGGGTTCGCTTCTTTCAGCTCGCGCACGCGGCCTAAGTCGGAGAAAACTTTTTCCTGCGCTTTTTCGCGCACCGAACAGGTATTGAACAGAATCACATCCGCGTCTTCCGGCGTGTCGGTCCTGACGAGCCCTTCAGCCGCGCCGAGTACGTCGACCATCTTGTCGGAGTCGTACTCGTTCATCTGGCAGCCAAAGGTCTTTACATAAACTTTCTTGGTCATCGAATTTCGCCGGTCGCAGTGGTTAACCTGGGGGCGTCGTTTAAGGGTGAGGAAGGGGGCAAACGTGCGGGCGGCGCTTCGGTCCACCTTGAAAGCACGTTTGCCGCGTAGCTGAATATTATAGCCCTTCATCCGATGCGGTTTCGGCGGCCGCTTTGGCGCGCGGCCGCTCCGGCGGCAGGCCCAGCAGGCTTTCCAGTTCGTCCGACACCTGCGCGAAGCGCTCGCTCAGGAAATCCAGCAGCACGCGCACGCGCGGCGCCATGAAGCGGTTGCGGTGGTAGAGCGCGTGCAGCGGCGCGTCCGGATAGCGCCACTCCGGCAGCAGGATCTTCAGGCCGTCGGCGCGCAGATCCGCTTCCACGTCCCACATCGACTTGATCACGATGCCGTAGCCGCGCAGCGCCCATTCGCGGGCGACCGCGCCGTCGTTGGTCTCGCGGGCGGTTTCGAACGGCACCGTGTAGTTCTGCACTTCGTCGCCTCGCGTGAAGCGCCATTCGTTGACCGGCCCGGACGCGGTGCCGAGCACGATGCAATCGAAATTCGCCAGGTCGTGCGGGTCTTTGGGTTCCCCCTTGCGGGCGATGTAATCCGGCGACGCGCACAGCACGCGCCGGTTCGGCGCCAGCATGCGGGCGACGAGCGAGCTGTCCTGCGGCACGCCGAAGCGGATCGCCAGATCGATGTCTTCCTGCACCAGATTCGACAGCGAATCCGACAGCGTCAGCGCGAAGGTCACTTCCGGGTAGAGCGCGTTGAACTCGTCGAGCCAGTGCATCAGCAGATTGCGGCCGAAATCGGAAGTCGCGGAAATGCGCACCTTGCCGCGCACCACGCCCTGGCCGGCTTGCAGCGCGGCTTCGGCGTCGTCGAGCGATTGCAGCGCCTGGCGGCAGCAGTTCAGGTATAGGCGGCCTTCGTCGGTGAGCCTGAGCTGCCGCGTCGTGCGCTCGAAGAGCCGTGCTTTCAGGCCGGCTTCCAGCTTGGCGAGGCGCGCGCTCGCCGCAGCGGGCGTGAGGCCCATCTTGCGGCCGGCCGCCGACAGGCTGCCCTGCTGCGCCGCTTCGACGAACAGGCGGATGTCACCGAGGTTGTCCATCTTTTTCGACTTTCAAGTGGAATTTGAAAATGCTTCAAATGCTACGCCAATTATCAAAACGACGCTCGGCGCCGACAATGCACTCCTCGAAAACCCTAATGCGCGGCCAGCCGCTCACGCCATGCAACTCGATCACGCGACGATCGTCACTGCCGACCTCGACAGCGCCCGACGTTTTTTCGTCGATGTCGTCGGACTGGTGGACGGCGCGCGTCCGCCGTTTTCGATCGATGGCTACTGGCTGTATGCGAACGGCCGCCCGGTGATCCATCTGATCGACGCGACGGTGCCGGCGCAACCGGGACGGTCGGCGCCGCGTATCGACCACATCGCTTTCCGGCTGGAGAGCGCCGCCGAATGGCAGGCGCTGCTCGACCGTCTGCATGCGGCCGACGTGGACTATCAGCTCGCGCAAGTGCCCCGGATGCGCGCGCAACCCCCCGAGTTGCAACTGTTCGTCGCGCTCGCGCCGGGCGTCGTCATCGAATTCGTGACGGCGCTGCGCCACAGTCATCACGCTCAACTTTAGAACCTGGAGTAGAAGAATGCCCATTCCATTACTGGCGCTGGCGATTAGCGCATTCGCGATCGGCACGACCGAATTCGTGATCATGGGTCTGTTGCCCGAGGTCGCGCACGACCTGGCCGTGTCGATTCCGTCGGCCGGCTTGCTCGTGAGCGGCTATGCGCTGGGCGTCGCGGTCGGCGCGCCGCTGCTCGCGGTGCTGACCAGCAAGATGCCGCGCAAGCTGGCGTTGCAGTTGCTGATGGGCGTGTTCATCGTCGGCAATACGCTGTGCGCGATCGCGTCCAGCTATTCGGTGCTGATGATCGCGCGCGTGGTGACGTCGTTCGCGCACGGGTCGTTCTTCGGCATCGGCGCGGTGGTCGCGGCTTCGCTCGTGCCGGCCGAGAAGCGCGCGAGCGCGATTGCGCTGATGTTCACCGGCCTGACGCTGGCGAATGTGTTGGGCGTGCCGTTCGGGACGTTCATCGGCCAGGAATTCGGCTGGCGCGCGGCGTTCTGGATCGTCAGCGCATTTGGCGTGCTGTCGCTCGCGGGCGTCACGGCGCTGGTGCCGAATCGTCACGATTCCGGCCCGGTCGGTCTCGGTCATGAAGTGCGCGTGCTGAAGGACCCGCAAGTCTGGACCGCGCTCGCGATGACGGTGTTGGGCTTCGGCGGCGTGTTCGTCGTGTTCACCTATATCGCGCCGATTCTCGAACAGGTGAGCGGCTTCTCGCCGCGCGGCGTCACGCTGATTCTGGTGCTGTTCGGCGTAGGCCTCACGATCGGCAATACGGTGGGCGGCAAGCTCGCGGACCGGGCGCTGATGCCTTCGCTGATGGGCATTCTGGTTGCGCTCGCGGTGGTCATGGCGATCTTTACGCGCACCAGCCATTCGCAGGTGGCCGCGGCGATCACGATTTTCGTGTGGGGCATCGCGGCATTCGCGACGGTGCCGCCGCTGCAGATGCGCGTGGTCGAGAAAGCGGCCGCGGCGCCGAATCTGGCCTCCACGCTGAACATCGGCGCGTTCAATGTGGGCAATGCGGGCGGCGCGTGGCTCGGCGGTCTCGTGATCAATCACGGTCATTCGCTCGATACGCTGCCGTGGGTGGCGGCGGCGGTCAGCGTGGCGGCGTTGCTGTTGACGTGGTTCGCGGCGCGCATGGATTCGCCGGGGGCGACGGTGGCGCAACGGGCGTGAGTGCGCATGCGCCGCGAATCAGCAAGCGGGTGCCATATGAAAAATTCGCACAAGCTTTGCGAGAATCGTCCTCCGCAATGCTGATAACAGTGTGAAGATAACTTCGTTGGGCGCGGCGGGACGCGATGCTATCTTGCTTCCACTAACCGCTTGCCCGCCGTCCGGCGGCGCTACTGGAGGCAATCATGCATTCCCCGCTTGCGCTGGTTCGCGATCCCACGGCTGACACCGATGCGTCGCCGCGTGCCGCAGAACCCTTCGATGCACTGGAACATCTGGTCGGCGTGAATCTCGCCCGTTTGCGCGCCGAGCGGCAACTGTCGCTCGACGCATTGGCCCGCGCTTCCGGCGTGTCGCGGGCGATGCTCGCGCAGATCGAGTCGGCGCGCAGCGTGCCGTCCATCAAGGTGTTGTGCAAGGTGGCGGCGGCGTTGAAGGTGTCGGTGGCGGCGTTCTTGCGGCGTCATGCGACCAATGGCTTCGAGCATTTGCCGGCGGAGCGCTCGTCGCGCGTTGTCAGTTCGAATGGCCGCTATTCGGCCCGGCCGCTTTATCCCGACGCCGAACCGACCGCCGCCGAGTTTCATGAGCTGCGTATCGCGCCGTTGCACACCGAAGCCGGCACGCGCCGCGCGCCTGGCACGACCGTGAATCTGGTGGTGAGCGAAGGCACGCTGGAAGTGAGCGTGCACGATCAACGCCAATTGCTCGCCACGGGCGACGCGATCGTGTTCGACGCCGACCAGCCGCATAGCCTGCGCAATCCCGGCGACACCGAAGCGCGCGCGTTTCGCGTCACGTTGAAGGCGGAGACGCCGCCGCGCTGGGACGTGCCCGCGCCGCACGAGACGACGCGCGAAACCGCGCCGGTTTGACCGGATTTCCCGGGCCGACCGCGGGCGCCGGTTTAGCGATGCCCGTCTGCTCGGTAGGGTTGCGCTGCAGGTCCGGTGCGACTGTTGTATGCTTTGCCAGCCGGTCGATCCGGCAATCAGTGCGTCTTCAGGGCGGGGCGAAATTCCCCACCGGCGGTATGCCGGCAGCGCGAAAGCGTGAGCCGGCGAGCCCGCGAGCGCCCGCGTCGTTCAGGTCTTCAGCGTATCGAAAGCCGTAGCGGGGTCAGCAGATCTGGTGAGAAGCCAGAGCCGACGGTTAGAGTCCGGATGGAAGAAGATGTGCAGATAGTCATGTTCGTTTCCGTGGCGCCGCGAGTCGTTCGAGCGGTGCGCGAACGGCGCTTCGAGCGGCGTTCAACGGTGCGTCTTTGTCTGTTTGCAATGCCCTGAAACGTTTCTCGCCCAACTTTTGCGATGAGCGTTTCAACTATGTCTTTTGCTACTTTTCCCGCACCGTCGACGATTGCAGAGAATGCATTCGCCGATCTCCCGCTGCTCGCCACCGAACCCGTTCCGCCGCGTATCGCCGCCGCCTTGCAAGCCATGCGCGATGGCCGCGCCGTCGTCCTGCAAGACGACCACGACCGCGAGAACGAAGCCGATCTGATCGTTTCCGCCGAGCGTCTTTCCGTCGAAACCATGGCGCTGCTGATCCGCGAGTGCAGCGGCATCGTCTGCCTGTGCCTGCCCGACGAGAAGATCCGCGCGCTCGAACTGCCGCCGATGGCCGTCAACAACGAAAGCCGACACGGCACCGCGTTCACCGTGTCGATCGAAGCGCGCGACGGCGTGACCACCGGCGTGTCAGCGCTCGATCGCGTGACGACGATTCGCGCCGCGATCGCCGATACGGCAAAGCCCGCCGACATCGTGCGTCCGGGCCACGTGTTCCCGTTGCGGGCGATGCCCGGCGGCGTGCTCGCACGTCGCGGTCACACCGAGGGTACGGTCGACCTGGCGATTCTCGCGGGTCTGAAGCCGGCCGGCGTGCTGTGCGAACTGATGAACGCGGACGGCACGATGACGCGCGGCGCGGATGTCGAGCGCTTCGCTCAACAGCACAATCTGCCGATGCTGACGATCGCCGAACTGGTGGAGTTTCGCGAGGCGCTGGCGACGGCGCGGGAATGTGTGGCGGAAGCTTGATGCTCAGGCGCCGCGCCGCGTGATCTGAGGCACCGCTCAAACGACAAGGCCGACTCTTTCGTAGCCGGCCTTTTTTGTGGCTTGTGCTGCGAAGCGAATGCCTATGACTGCACGTCCCCGAACTCCCCGCGCATACCGGCCTCGATCAGCGCGGGCAATTGATCCATGTGTTTCATGATGCGCGTCATGCCCATGTTGCGCAGCGCGTCCGTATACCCGTCGGGAATATGGCTCGCGCCGACGAACGCGATCGTCTTCATGCCCGCCGCACGCGCCGCGTTCAAACCGGCCACGCTGTCTTCCACGACGATGCATCGCGACGGATCCACGCCCAGCGCATTCGCGGCGAAGAGATAAACATCGGGATAAGGCTTTGGCCGCGCCACCTGTTCGGCGCTGAAAATCCGCTCACCGAAAATCTGCTGCAAACCCGCGCGCCGCACCGAGGCATTCACGCGCGCCATCCGGCTATTCGACACAACAGCGGCTGGCAGCGTGACGCGTTGCAACGCGTCACGCACGCCGTTGATCGGGCTGAGCGATGCCGCGAGCGCGAGCTCGACCTGATGTTCGACGGTCTTGAGAAAGTCCGCGGGCAACGCGATATCGAACAACTTCTCGATGCCTTCGAGAAAGCGCGACGTTTGCTGACCAAAAGCCGTTTTGACGACCGGTTCGAAGTCGAGACCGGGGAAGGTGGCGGTCAGCGTTTCGTACATCACGCGATCAGCGACGACTTCGCTGTCGACGAGCACGCCGTCGCAGTCACAGATGAGGTGGTCGATCATGCCTTGAAACGGAAAGCGGGAAGCGCGTGAGCAAGGCGGATGCAAGCCCGGACGCGGAGATTGAAAGCATCATGATACGTGCTTTGGCGCCGCCTGCGCGGCGCCGCCGCTTTCCGTTCCCGCGTTTTCTTACCGCGAGATCAGTGCGCGTGCAGGTACAGATACAGCCTCGCTGCCACCGCGCCGCCCAGCAGCGGACCGAACACCGGAATCCACGCATAACGCCAGTCGCTGTCGCGCTTGCCGGGGATCGGCAGCAGCGCGTGCATCAGACGCGGCGACAGGTCTCGCGCGGGACTCATCGCGTAGCCTGTCGGGCCGCCGAGCGAGATGCCGATGCCGAGCACCAGCAGGCCGACCGGCAACGCGTCGAGCGCGCCGAGACCCACTTGCGGCGAAGCCAGATACAGCACGCCGAGAATCAGCACGAAGGTCGCGATCATTTCAGTCAAGAGGTTATGCGGCACGCTGCGAATCGCCGGCGACGTGCAGAACACGCCGAGCTTCACGTCGGCATCGCCTTCTTTCGCGAAGTGCTGACGATACGCGACCCACACGAGCAGCGCGCCCGCCATGCCGCCGAGCATCTGCGCCGCCACGTAGCCGGGGACTTTGGCCCAGGCGAACTTGCCGGCCAGCGCGAGGCTGACCGTCACGACAGGATTCAGGTGAGCGCCGCTGAACGATGCGGTGACGTAAACGGCGATGAATACGGCCATCGCCCAGCCCATCACGATCACGATCAGGTCCGCGCCTTTGCCTTTGGTGCGCGCGAGCAGCACGTTGGCGACGGCGCCATCGCCGAGCAGCACCACGAGTGCCGTGCCGACGAATTCCGCAATGTAAGGAGACATCGTTGGTTATCCGAAATAGTGTTATTAGGGAAGCCGCCGGATAAGCGGCTTCGTTATGTCGAAAGGCTTCTGTTAAAAGAGGCGCTCAGGGCGTGTCGGCCCAGGCCTTGGCGGCGCGGATCGCGCGTTGCCAGCCGTCGAGACATTGCTTGACGTCGGCGTGCGGCAGTGCGGGCGTGAAGCGGCGATCGAGCTTCCACTGGTTTTGCAGCTCGTCCACATCCTTCCAGTAGCCGACCGCGAGACCGGCCAGATACGCCGCGCCCAGCGCGGTCGTTTCGGAAACCTTCGGGCGTACCGCGTCGACGCCGAGAATGTCGGCCTGGAACTGCATCAACAGATTATTCGCGCATGCACCGCCGTCCACCCGCAATTCGCCGATGCGAATGCCGGAGTCGGCTTCCATGGCCTTCAGCACGTCGAGCGATTGATAGGCGATCGAGTCGAGCGCGGCGCGCGCGATATGCGCGGAGGTCGTGCCGCGCGTCACGCCGAACAGCGTGCCGCGAGCGCGTGCATTCCAGTGCGGCGCGCCGAGCCCGGCGAAGGCGGGCACCAGATACACGCCGTCGCAATGCGGCACGCTGCGCGCGAGGGTTTCGATCTCCGCCGCGCTCTTGATGATGCCGAGGCCGTCGCGCAACCATTGCACCACGGCGCCGGCAATGAAGATGCTGCCTTCGAGCGCGTAGTTGATCTGATCGCCGATCTGCCAGGCGATCGTGGTGACGAGATTGTTTTTCGATTCGATCGGCTTGTCGCCGGTGTTCATCACGAGGAAGCAGCCCGTGCCGTAGGTGTTCTTCACCATGCCCGACTGTGTGCACATCTGGCCGAAAAGCGCGGCGTGCTGATCGCCGGCGATGCCCGCGAGCGGAATCTTCGAGGCGAAAACGGTGGTCTTGGTCGGCCCATAGACTTCCGACGACGGCCGCACTTCCGGCAACATGCTGCGCGGAATGTCGAGCGCTTCGAGCAGTTCGTCGTCCCACTTCAGCGTGTGGATGTTGAAGAGCATCGTGCGCGACGCGTTGGTCACGTCGGTGACGTGCAAGCCGCCCTTCGTGAAATTCCACACCAGCCAGCTATCGACCGTGCCGAATGCGAGGCGGCCTTGCTTGGCCTTTTCGCGCGCGCCTTCGACGTTGTCGAGAATCCAGCGAATCTTGGTTGCGGAAAAGTACGAGTCGATCGGCAGGCCGGTTTTCGCGCGGACCTTTTCTTCCAGACCTTGCTCCTTGAGCTGATCACAGAAGTCGGCGGTGCGGCGGTCTTGCCAGACGATCGCGTTATAGATGGGATGACCGGTTTCGCGGTCCCACACGACGGTGGTTTCGCGTTGATTGGTGATGCCGATCGCGGCGATCGAGGTGCCGTTCATGCCGGCGCGCGTCACGGCTTCGGCGGCGACGCCGGCCTGCGTCGACCAGATTTCCTGCGGGTCGTGCTCGACCCAGCCCGGACGCGGATAGATTTGCTGAAATTCCTTCTGAGCGGTCGACACGATATTGCCGAGCCGGTCGAACAGCATCGCACGCGAACTGGTGGTGCCTTGGTCAAGCGCGAGGATGTACTGATCCTGCATTGTCTCTTCTCCATGCGTTTTATGAATCGCCGGACTGGTGACCGGCGACGGGAACGGCTTGTTGTTTTAAGCGGGCTGCAACGGTTCGTGCGTGCCGGCTTCGTTTAGCCGAAAGGGTGAATCGACCGGGTTCATGTAAGCCGTGAGCACGGTGCGTTGCAACGGCCTCGCCAAGACGCTAACTATGCGCTCTGTCGTACCGGCTCGCGGGCGAACCACGCATCGATGTCGTGCGTGATCGAATCGAGCGTGCCCGGTTCGACATGCAGGCCGAGTTTCGAACGGCGCCACAGCACGTCCTGAGCGCTGCGTGCCCATTCGGTGTCGCGCAGATAAACCAGCTCGGCTTCATACAGACCCGGCGCGAATGCGCGGCCGAGATCGGCCACCGAGCGCGCGTTGCCGATCACGTGCTTGACGCGCGTGCCGTATGCGCGGGCGAGGCGGTACGCCAGGTCGGCCGGCAGCCAACCATGCCGCTGCTTGAATTCCGTGACGAAGCGCTCGAAATTCGCGTGCGGAATGTCGCCGCCGGGCAACGGCGCGCCGGCCGTCCACGAGGGCGCGCCATTCGCGCCATCACCCAACGCTTGCGCGAGTTTGTCGACGGCTTCTTCCGCGAGCTTGCGAAACGTGGTGATCTTGCCGCCGAACACCGACAGCAGCGGCGCCTCGCCCGCGGGCGCGTCGAGTTCGAGCGAGTAATCGCGCGTGACCGCCGACGGATTGTCCGCGCCTTCTTCCTCGAGCAGCGGACGCACGCCCGAGTAAGTCCAGCGCACATCGGCCGGCGAAATCTTCTCCTTGAAATAGCGGTTGATCGAATCGCACAGGTACTGCGTTTCCTCCGCGTTGATCGCGACTTGCGACGGGTCGCCGCGATATTCGATATCCGTCGTGCCGATCAGCGTGTAATCGTGTTCGTACGGAATCGCGAAGATGATCCGCTTGTCCGGATTCTGGAAAATGTACGCGTGATCGTGTTCGAACAGGCGCCGCGTGACGATATGGCTGCCTTTCACGAGGCGCACGCTATGCGACGCCTTGCGGCCGAGCGCGCCTTGCAGCAGTTCGCCGACCCACGGTCCCGCGGCGTTCGCAATCGAGGCGGCGCGCACGTCGAGGATCGTGCCGTCCGCGCGCTTGAGTTGCGCGCGCCATTCGCCGCCCGCGCGCACCGCGCTGACGAGCTTCGTGCGCGTGAGAATTTTCGCGCCGCGCTCCTCGGCATCCAGCGCGTTCAGAACGACCAGACGCGCGTCGTTGACCCAGCCGTCCGAATACACGAAGCCGCGCTTGATCGAATCGATGAGCGGTGCGCCCGCGGGATGGTTGCGCATCACGATGCCGCGCGAACCGGGCAGCAGTTCACGCCTCGCGAGGTGATCGTAAAGGAACAGGCCCGCGCGAATCAGCCAGGCCGGGCGCAGATCGGGCATATGCGGCATCACGAAGCGCAGCGGCCACATGATGTGCGGCGCCGCGCGCAGCAGCGTTTCGCGCTCCTGCAGCGCTTTGCGCACGAGACCGAATTCGCGGTACTCGAGGTAGCGCAGGCCGCCGTGAATCAGCTTGGTACTCGCCGACGAGGTGTGCGCCGCCAGGTCGTCCTGTTCGCAGAGCAGCACCGACAGGCCGCGGCCCGCCGCGTCGCGAGCGATACCTGCGCCGTTGATCCCGCCGCCCACGACGAGCAAATCGTATCTCGAGCCTTGCGTCACCTGCTGTGTCCCCTGCGTCGTTGTCGGAAGCGGTATGGAAAGTTTATCGAACCGATAGTGTTCGTTTTCGAACTTTAATGAACATATTCGAAAAAGTAAAGTTCGGTTTGCTGAGGCGCTCCTCTGCCGGTCGGTCAAGGTGGTAGCGCAACGCGCGGCCACGGACGATACTCTGCGCAGTGGCCATTTCGAGGGGAATTCATGCGTGGACTTTTGATGATCGGCGCCGCAGCGCTTCTCGCGGGGTGCGTTGGCACGCCGAGCCTGAGCGGAACGATGGGCGCGCCGTCGTTCGCGTCGTTGCAGCAGATGTGCAGCGCCCAGCCGGTCGACTACGGCAACGACGCGCAAGGCGTCTATGCGGCGTTATTCGATGCTTATGTGGCGAACCGGCGCGGCAAGCTCCCGAAAGACGAGTACTGCGCGTTTCAGGCCTCGATCGCCCAGCGCTATGCGAGTCAAGGCGTGAGCATGGATCCGCAGGTGCGTAATCAGTGGGTCGCGTTCTTCACCGATCAGCGGGCCAAGGCGTTGAGTTGGCGCGCGACGGTCGATCCGACCTTGCGCAGCGGTTGAGGCTCGGCGTTCGGCCAGCGCCGCCGGGGGGCGCTCGATGGGTTGATCGGCGCTCCGCGCGCTGCGGCGGCGCGCCCCATGATCTGGACGCGACGAAGCGGCCGCGCGGACGGCGGCCGGATCGCTCGAAGAGAGTACAAGGCATCGTCAAGGACACGAGGCCGCGCCACGTCCTGTGGCGCAACGCTCACACTGCCGGAAGTCCTCTAAGGACGCCAGCAGCAGGCCGCCATGACACCCGGAAATACCTAGGAAAAACGTTTGATGGCCCGGAGCGCGCTATCGCCGGTTTCAGTGACGCGCCATTGTTCGTTGCCCGACGCGAGCCGTTCGAGTTCCACCAACTGGCGTTCCAGCAGTGCGTCGAGTTCTTCCCGCTCCATGTCGACCTGGTTGGGAGCGTCCTTGACGAGCAACAACGTGGCGAATTCATGCGGACTCAGCATCGTTCTCTCCATGTCAAGCAAACGCGGACGGCCTTGCCGGCAACTGGCTGGATGCCAGTGGAGTCCGCTACAGGATCAGGCGGGAAGTACGGCTTACACGACAGGTTCACACAACCGACGCTACGCGGAATGCGGAACGAACGTCGGGGAACTGGAGTGTAGTCAACCGCGCGTTAAACACCAAATCGGCCCCAGTAAATTTTCCCTTTGACATTTCGATGCCATTGAGGCGGTTTAAAGCAGCGGGCAAATCCTTGAATTCACTCGAGGTTTCGCGTGCACCGCAACATGGCGGAGAACGCCTGGTGTTACCCGGCGACGTACACCTGGCAATTGGCGGCGGTGAGCGTTTCGGTCATCTCGGGGGGCGGCGTGGCGTCGGTGAAAAGAGCATCGATCTGGTCGAGGTGCCCTTGGCGAACGAGCGCGGGTCGGCCGAATTTCGAGTTGTCGGCGGCGAGAAAGACGGTGCGCGCATGCTGGATAATCGCCTCGGCCACGCGCACTTCACGGGTGTCGAAATCGCGCAGCGTGCCGTCCGTTTCGATGCTCGACGTGCCGATGATCGCGAAATCCACCTTGAACTGCCGGATGAAATCGATCGCGAGTTCGCCCACGATCCCTTTGTCCCACGGCCGCACGATGCCGCCCGTCACCAGCACCTCGCAATCGGGATAGCCGCTCATCATGCTCGCGACATTCAGATTGTTGGTGATCACGCGCAGGCCGCGATGCCGGTTGAGCGCGCGGGCGACTTCCTCGGTGGTCGTGCCGAGGTTGATGAAAAGCGAGGCCTGGTCGGGAATGTGAGTGGCCACTAGCGCCGCGATGCGCCGTTTCTCTTCATGGAACATCCGCTGACGCGCCGTATACGACACGTTCTCGGAACTGGTCGGCAGACTGGCGCCGCCGTGATAGCGGCGCAGCAGGTTCATGTCGGCGAGCCAGTTGACGTCGCGGCGGATGGTCTGCGGCGTCACGTCGAAGTGAGCCGCGAGGTCGTCCACGGTCACGAAGCCGTCGCGTTGCACCCACTCCAGCAGTTCCTGTTGCCGGGCATTAAGAGTCAGGCGGGGGTCTCGGGTCATGTGTCTCGGATCGAGGGTTTTTATCGGCGCTGCCCGCCACCGGCGGCCGGGCCGGAAACGAGGAATGCATGAACGGGGGTGAGCGTATTGTAAGACCATCGCGGGCCGTGTCCTCAACTCGTGCAATATGCGTACGATCGGCGACGACGCGCGGCGATCATTTGGCCTCCATTCAGGCCCTTTATGCATTTATTCATTTCATAAATGAATTTGTTTTTTGTGCCGGATCGCGCTGCAATCCGGGGTTCCGTGTTTACCCGTTCCTGTGGTTTCGGCGGTGTCCAATGCGCCGTGCCGCGCTTTCGAGAGTGTTCGACATGACTGGCTTCAACTGGCAAAACCCTTATCCGACGCCGCGTCTGCCTGTGTTCGCGCGCAACATCGTTTCCACATCGCATCCGCTTGCCGCGCAGGCCGGGCTGCGCATGCTGTGGAAAGGCGGTAATGCCGTCGATGCGGCGATCGCGGCGGCGGCCGCCATCACGGTGGTCGAGCCGGTGTCGTGCGGCTTGGGCGGCGACGCGTTCGCATTGGTGTGGGACGGCAAGAAGCTGCATGGTCTGAATGCGTCGGGTGTGTCGCCGGCGGCGTGGAACGTCGACTATTTCAAGCGCAAGTACGGCGAGGAAAACGGCCTCGCGAAGCAGCCCAAGCGCGGCTGGGATGCCGTGACGGTGCCGGGCGTGATCGCCGGCTGGGAAGCGTTGCATCAGAAATTCGGCTCGCTGCCGTTCGCCGATCTGATGGAGCCGGCGATCGAAATCGCCGAGCGGGGGCACGCGGTGGCGAGCATCGTCGCCTACAAGTGGGCGGCGGCCGTGCCGGAACTGAAGGACCTGCCGGGCTTCGCGCAAACCTTCATGCCGCGCGGCCGCGCGCCGGAAGTGAGCGAGCTGGTACGCTTTCCAGGCCACGCGAAGACGCTGCGCAAGCTCGCCGAGCAAGGTCCGCGCGCGTACTACGAAGGCGAGATCGCCGAACGGATCGCCGCATTTTCGCGCGAGGGCGGCGGCGCGCTGACCATGGACGACCTGCGCAACTATCGCGCGGATTGGGTCGAGCCGATCGGCAAGGATTATCGCGGCTATACCGTGCATGAGATTCCGCCGAACGGCCAGGGGATCGCGGCGCTGATCGCGCTGGGCATCCTCGAAAAATTCGATGTGAAGGAGCTCGCCGTCGACAACGTCGAATCGCAGCATCTGCAGATCGAAGCCATGAAGCTCGCGTTCGCCGACGTCTACCGCTACGTGGCTGATCCGCGTTCGATGGAAGTCACGCCCGAGCAGATGCTCGACGACGCGTATCTCACTTCGCGCGCGAAGCTGATCGACCACAAGCGCGCCACGCAGTTCGACTTCGGCATGCCGAAAGCGGGCGGCACGATCTATATGTCGGTGGCCGATGAGCGCGGCATGATGGTCAGCTTCATCCAGTCGAATTACATGGGCTTCGGCTCGGGCATCGTGGTGCCGGACACCGGCATCTCCATGCAGAATCGCGGCTGCGGTTTCTCGATGGACCCGAAGTCGCCGAACGTCGTGGAAGGCGGCAAGCGGCCATTCCACACGATCATTCCGTCGTTCCTCACGCAGCAGGTGGACGGCAAGCAGGAAGCGGTGATGAGCTTCGGCGTGATGGGCGGCGACATGCAGCCGCAAGGTCATCTGCAATCGATCGTAAGAATGCTCGATTACGGTCAGCAGCCGCAAGCCGCATGTGATGCGCCGCGCTGGAAGGTCAACCGCGACTTCACGATCGACGTCGAAGCGACGCTCGATTCGACCACCGCCGCAGCCCTGCAGAAGCTCGGCCACACGATCAAGTCGGTCGACGATCCGTACATGGATTTCGGCTCCGGCCAGTACATCTGGAAGCTCGATCGCAACGATCCGGAGCGCGGTTACGTGGCGGCGAGCGACAGCCGACGCGATGGATTGGCCGCCGGGTTCTGACCGGTTCACATGCGAAGCGCGGCGCCTTTCAGGCGGCGCTTCGCAAGCGTGATCCGCAGGGCTTCCATGCAGGCTCAAGCCAGCTCTTCGAGCTGGCTTTTTTGTGCCTCGCGTACGACGCTCCTGTTCGACCGAACAATTAGACTACCTTGGAACTGGAACTGCGGCGTTCCGGCATGGTCTGTGCTGGGTTATCTGCAGAGTTGCGAAACACCGGCTAAGATGCAAGATACAAGGGGTTAACTCTAATTCACGGCGCTGTATCCGACACGGCGAACCGCTTTGACGAGAGCGGGCGGTTTCGACGCTCCACGAGTCGATACAGTTTTCGGAGCAAGACACGATGCACACAGAGCTGAACCACGTCATGCCCTGGCGGATCGAGGACATCGACCTCACCCGCATAGATCGGCAGAAGGCTGTCGCCAACGAAGATCTGCTGTTGCTGTTGTGCGCCGCTTCGTTTATCGAAAGCGGCACCGATCTTTACACCAGTAATCTGAGCACTTTCTTCGACGGCGATCCGGAAGTCTCCGCCTGGCTCAACAACGAGTGGGAGCCGGAGGAAATGCAGCACGGCCGGGCGCTCAAGACGTATATCGCTTACGTTTGGCCCGAGTTCGATTGGGACACCGCGTTCCGCAATTTCATGGAAGAGTATTCGCTGACCTGTTCGGTGGAAGATTTCGAAAAGACCCGCGCGCTCGAAATGGTCGCGCGCTGCGTGGTGGAAACGGGCACGGCAACGCTGTATCGCGCGATCGGCGAATGCTCGGACGAACCGGTGCTCAAGGAGATCACCGACAACATCCGCATCGACGAAGTCCGTCACTACAAGCACTTTTTCAAGTACTTCAAGAAGTACAACAAGATCGAAGGTAACGGCCGTCTCGCCGTGCTCGGCGCGTTGATGCGCCGTGTGATGGAAATCAAGAACGAAGATTCCGAGATCGCCTTGCGTCACGTGTTCGCAATTCGCTATCCGGAGCGCGTGCATGATTCGGTCTATAACCGCGAGCGCGCGGCGCGTATCAATGCGCTGGTGCGGCACAATCTGTCGGCCGATATGTGCGTGAAGATGTTGCTCAAGCCGCTCGACCTGCCCGCCAGAATTCAGCCGGGCGTACATTATCCGCTCGCCAAGATCACGCAGCACGTGTTCTTCCGCTGAGTCTGCGGTTGGCTTGTCGCATGAACGCGAATGGCCCGCTTGTGCGGGCCATTCGCTTTTCGAGGCATGATTGAGCGTTGCCACTTTTCGCCGGATCGACACGATGAGCGACTCTCCCGCACCCGCACGCCCGCTCGAACAGAACGTGTTCGACGAATGGCCCGATGCCGTGCGTGCGCTGTTCGACGGTTCGTCGCTGGCGAGCAAGACGGGTTTTACCGCGTCGCTGCTGACCGTCGATACGAATGGCCATGTGCGTACGTCGCTGCTCGGCGTCGGCGAGCTGTATGCGCCCGATTCGCGCACGCTGTGCATCGCGTTGTGGCCGCAAGCGAGGGCAACGCGCGCGATCGAGCGCCACGGCCGGGCCGCGCTGACGTTTGTCTGCGATGAGGCGTTTTATCAGGTGCAGTTGCGGGTCGCGCCTCTGCCTGGCATTGAAGGCGACGACAGCGGACTGGTCTATCTGATCTGCTCGATCGACTCAGGGGAGGCGCAAAGCGTGCGTTATGCGCGCCTGACGAGCGGCATTACGTTCGAACTGGAAGGAGCGGGAGCGGGAGAGGCGGTGCTCGACCGATGGGAACGGCAGATCGAGCACCTGAAGCAAGCTGCGGCCAGCCGTTAGTCCCTCGCTGCGCTAATCAGGACGACGGCTGGCGAGTCGCCAGCTCTTGAAGCTTAACGGCCGCGCTGGCCGCTGCGCGTCGGCTGGCCGCCGCGAGGCGCGTCGTTGCGCTGTTTGGTGCCGCCCAGCAAGGCACCCGCATTGCCGCCTTGCGGCTTATTGGCCTGCGGCTTGCGCGGCGCATGTTGCGCGCCGCTACCTTCATGCGTTACGGCGCGCGGACGGTCGTCGTGACGCTGCCCGTCGCGGCGCGGCTGGCCGCCGTTGCCGGCCGGCTTTGCGCCTTGCGGCTTCGGTTGCTGCTGACCGTTCGCCGGACGTTGACCCGAGCGCTGCGCCGGTTTCGCGGACGAGGCGCCGTCACGCCGGGCGTCGTCACGCTTTGGCGCGCCTTGGCCCTGGCGCGGCGAACGTCCGCCGCCCCCGCCCCCGCCTTGACCGCGGCGCAGGATCGGCTCCGGCTTCGCGGTCGGGTCCGGTTCGAAACCGGCGATCACTTCCTGAGGGACCGCACGCTTGATCAGCTTCTCGATGTCCTTCAGCAATTGCAGTTCGTCGACGCACACCAGCGAAATCGCTTCGCCCGTCGCGCCAGCGCGACCCGTGCGGCCGATGCGGTGCACGTAGTCTTCCGGCACGTTCGGCAGATCGAAGTTGACCACGTGCGGCAGTTGGTCGATATCGATGCCGCGTGCGGCGATGTCGGTCGCGACCAGCACCTGCAGCGTGCCGTCCTTGAACTCGGCGAGCGCGCGCGTACGCGCCGACTGGCTCTTGTTACCGTGAATCGCCAGCGCGCTGATGTCGTCTTTCGTGAGTTGTTCGGCGAGGCGGTTAGCGCCGTGCTTGGTGCGCGTGAACACCAGCACCTGGAACCAGTTGTGCTGTTTGATCAGATGCGTGAGCAGTTCACGCTTCTTGTCGCGATCCACCGGGTGGATCTTTTGCGCGACCGTCTCGGCGGTCGTATTGCGGCGTGCGACTTCGATCAGCGCCGGCGAGTCGAGCAGGTTGTCGGCGAGCGTCTTGATCTCGTCGGAGAACGTAGCCGAGAACAGCAGGTTCTGACGCTTGGGCGGCAACTTCGCGAGCACGCGCTTGATGTCGTGGATGAAGCCCATGTCGAGCATGCGGTCGGCTTCGTCGAGCACGAGAATCTCGAGATGCGACAGGTCGATGGTTTTCTGCTGCATGTGGTCGAGCAAACGGCCCGGCGTGGCGACGACGATGTCGACGCCGCTGCGCAGCGCGCCGATCTGCGGATTGATGCCGACGCCGCCGAACATCACGGTCGACTTCAGCTTCAGGTACTTGCCGTAGGCGCGTACGCTTTCTTCGACCTGGGCGGCCAGCTCGCGCGTGGGCGTGAGGATCAGCGCGCGCACCGCGCGCTTGCCCGAAGCCGTGGCGACGGCGGGCATGGTGTTCAGACGCTGCAGGATCGGCAGCGTGAAGCCGGCGGTCTTGCCGGTGCCGGTCTGCGCGCCGGCCAGCAGATCGCCGCCGTTGAGCACGGCGGGAATCGCTTGCGTCTGGATCGGAGTCGGAGTGGTGTAGCCGAGTTCGTGTACAGCGCGGACCAAGGGTTCGGACAAGCCGAGGGAATCAAAAGACATAAAAGCTCTTTGCAATGCAGTATCGCGAACGGCAAAACAGGGCCCAAGTGGGCAAAAACGCGGCATGAATACGCCTTCATGGCGTATTCGAAGCCAGAGCCCTGTTCCGGTCGCGGAGAAATCGGCGGCACGCGGGAGCGCGTGCCGAATGCTTCAACGCGCTATGCAGACACGTTGACTGGCCTTAAGTTGCATTTCGCCGCCGTGGCGTGTCACGCGACGTAGCGCGCGACACTGACGAATTGACACAGACTGCCCGCCAGTACGAACAGGTGCCAGATACCATGTCCGTGCCGGATGCGCTCGTCGTTGATGAAGAAGTAGATGCCGGCGCTGTAAATGACTCCGCCGGCCACGAGCCAGGCGGTACCCGCGGCCGGTAAAGCCGTGACCAGCGGGCGGACGGCAACGAGCGCGAGCCATCCCATCAATACATACAGCACCATCGAAACGCTGCGGGTGCGTCGCCCGAGCGTCAGTTCCTGCACGATGCCGAGAGCGGCAAGCCCCCAGCTTACGCCGAATAGCGACCAGCCCCACGGTCCGCGCAACGTGACAAGCGTGAACGGAGTGTAACTGCCCGCGATCAGCAGGTAGATCGCCGAATGATCGCATTTCTGCAAAACAGCTTTCAAGCGCGGGTTGCGCACGCTGTGGTAAAGCGTCGAGATAGCATACAGCACGAACAGCATCGCACCGTACACGCCGAAGCTGACCACCTTGTACGCGTCGCCGTCGAGCGCGCCCATCGTCACGAGCGTAGCCAGCCCCGCCACCGACAGCACGGCGCCGACGAGGTGGGTAATGCTGTTGAAACGCTCACCGACATGCACGGCTCTTTCCTCCTGCGCGGCTTCATCAAGGCCAATGTTGCCTACATGATACCGGTGCTGAAAAAACGAAGGGCGCGGCCGCGAGTTTCGCCGGCCGCGCCCAGGGTGCATCTAACGCTGCTTAGTCGAGCGGCGCCGAACGCAGTTCAGCCACTTGCTGCGGCGAGACAGCCGTACCGTGGTTCCCCCACGACATACGGATGTACGTCACGACGGCGGCCACTTCCTGATTCGACAGCGACTGCGCGAACGGCGGCATGCCGTACGGATGCGGATTGGCTTCCGTGCTCGGCGGATAACCGCCGTTCAGCACCATGCGGATCGGGTTGACGGCCGACGGCATCTGGATCGACTGGTTGTTCGCGAGCGGCGGGAAGGCCGACGGCATGCCGAGGCCATTCTCTGCGTGGCACTTCGCGCAGTTGTCAGCGTAGATCTTCTGACCTTGCTTCAACAGTTCGCCGCCGAACTTTTCCGACGTTTCGAGCTGCAGCTGTTCCGGTGCTTCGCTCTTCTGCGGAATCGTCTTCAGGTACGTGGCCATTGCGTTGATGTCCGCGTCCGACATGTACTGCAGGCTGTTGTGAACCACTTCAGCCATCGGACCGAACACCGCGCCGCGGTTCGACACGCCGGTTTTCAGCAGATCGGCGATGTCCTTGGTTTCCCAGTCGCCGAGGCCGGCTTCCTTGTTCGACGTCAGCGACGGTGCGTACCAGTTCTGCAGCGGGATCAGGCCGCCGGCAAACGCAGCCGAGCTGACCGGGCCGCCCATCGCGTTGATCGAGGTGTGGCACATGCCGCAGTGGCCGAGGCCTTCGATCAGATACGCGCCGCGATTCCACTCGACCGACTTGGTCGGATCAGGCTTGTACTCGCCTTCGCGGAAGAACAGCGTACGCCAGCCGATCAGCATGTTGCGCTGGTTGAACGGGAATTTCAGTTCGTGCGGACGGCTCGCCACGTTGACCGGCGCAACCGAGCGCAGGTACGCGTAGATCGCGTCCGAGTCGGCGCGCGTGACCTTCGTGTAGCTCGTGAACGGGAAGCCCGGATACAGCAGGCTGCCGTCTTTCGAACGGCCCGTATGCATGGCGCGATAGAAGTCGTCCTGCGTCCACTTGCCGATACCGTACTGGTCGTCAGGCGTGATGTTCGGCGTGAACATCGTGCCGAACGGCGTAGCCATCGGCAGGCCGCCGGCGAACTCCTTGCCGCCGCGCACCGTGTGGCACGCGATACAGTCGCCGGCGCGGGCGAGGTACTCGCCCTTCTTGATCAGCGCGGCCTGGTCGGCGGGCGTTGCCGCCATGGCCGTGCCGTTATGCAGGTTGTCGCCGCCCGACCACAGGACGGGAACGAGTGCGGCAGCTGCAACGACGACGACTGCCGAGAGGGCGAACAAAGACTTGCGTTTCATTTGAGTGTCTCTCCCGGTGCCTTATTGCGGTTCGCTGCCGCAGGCAAGCGGAGTCTTCATCGAGCGGGCCGGAGCCGGCACGGGGTTTTGTGGAGCGTGCTGAGTGGAAAGCCATGCAGCGACGGCGTTCACGTCTTCATCGGTCAGGCGTGCGGCGATGGTCTGCATGCAATCAGGCGCGATGGCGTGGCGCGAGCCCGAGCGCCATGCGCCGAGCTGCGCGCTGATGTAATCGGAGTGCAGGCCGACCAGACCCGGAATAGCGGGCTCCATGCCGGTCAACCCCTTGCCGTGGCAAGCCGCGCAAGCCGGAATCTGTTTCGACGCGTCGCCGTTCAGCACGATCTGCTGACCGCGCGCGAGCGTGGCCGCCGACACAGTGGGCTTGGCCGGCTGCGGATACGGCGGACGTTGCTGCGAGAAATACGTGGCGATCTGATGGAGGTAGTCGTCCGAGAGATACGTGACGAGGTAGTTCATCGGCGGGTACTTGCGGCGACCCTCGCGGAAGTTCTGCAACTGGTTGTACAGGTAGTCGGCCGGCTTGCCCGCCAGACGCGGGAAGTAGTCGTTATCAGTACCTTGGCCGTGCGAGCCGTGGCAAGCGGTGCAGCCTTGCACGCGCGCTTCCATCGTATCGGGGGCCTTCGGTTGAGTCTGCGCTTTCGCAGCGCTATAGACACCCGCGGAGCCGATCAGCAGAAGGGCAAGCAACGGGCGGAAAATGCGTCTTGAAGACACGCGTAACTCCATCAAAATCGGGGACCTGACCGAACTTCGAGCGGCTCGGTGTGAAGGGCAGCCGGCGCTGCGGCGACGCAGCATTCTATCATCGAAGGCTGATGGTGACTATTTGCCACATTAGAGAAGGTTCAGTCGTCACAGTCATGCGACAGTTTGACGCGCAATACTCTATTTAGATGGATCGGGAGCTGTCGCAAATTAATTCGCGCGATCGAGGGCGCAAGCGTTGTACCCGACATATCGAGTGGCAAAGAAGGTTGAACCGACGCGCGCGCGAGCCATCGAAGCGTACACTTCCGGGCTCGCAGGCGTCCCTGTGGCTCAGACGCGCATTGGTTCGACGCCCATCGTTTTCCTGTCCATCAGCCATCGGCCTTACATGAAGCTATTCAAATTTTCCCGTCCGGCGCTGCGTGCGTTGGGGCTCGGTGCCACGGCGCTGCTTGTGACGTCCACGGCTTTCGCGCATGCGCATCTGGCGTCGAGCGAGCCGGCGGCGAACGCCGAAGTGGCCGCGCCCACGGAAGTGACGATCCACTTCACGGAGCCGCTCGAGCCGGCTTTCAGCAAGATCGTTGTTGCCGACACGAGCGGCAAGCCGGCCGCGCCGGCTGCGTCGCAGGTCGACGGCCATGATGCGAAGGTCATGCATCTGCCGCTGCCGCAGTTGAGCGCCGGCCGCTACGTGGTGCACTGGACGGCGGTTGCCACGGACGGCCACCGTACCCAAGGCGACTTTGCGTTTACCGTCAAATGAGCATCGACGGACTCTGGATCGGGCAGGTCGCCATGGCCGCGCTCATGAATGTCGCGTTTGCGTTTGCCGTCGGTTCGGCGTTGCTCGGCGCGTGGCTCGCGAAGGACGCTCAAGCCAAGATCGCGCCCGCGCGGCCAGCCTGGTTGCGCGCGCAACGGGCCATGTTGACGGCCACCGTCGTGCTGGTGCTCGCGGATCTCGGCTGGCTGTTGTATCAGGCGGCGTCGATGAGCGGTGTCGGCTTGCCGGCCGCGATCGGCGTGGTGCCGACGGTGCTCACGCAAACGCATGTCGGATATGGGTGGAGCGTTGCGTTCGCCGGTGCGCTGGTGTTGCTCGGCACGGCCATGGCCGGTCATACGGGCATGTTGCGCAATACGCTGCTGTGGCTCGCGGTGGTCGCGATCGCGGCGGGCAAGGCATCGCTCGGTCATGCGGCGGACGCCGGTCCAGCGTCGGCCGCGATCGCCATGCAGACGCTGCACGTGCTGGTGACGAGCGTGTGGGGCGGGCTGGCGATGGCCGCTGGGCTTTCGGTGATGCCGGCGCTCGGCACCTCGACCGCGCGCGGGATGCTGATCCGCACGGCGACGCAAGTGTCGAATGTGTCGGTGGTGGCGGTCGCCCTCGTGCTGTTTTCAGGTGCCTTCAATGCGGTGCGCGGTTCGGGCGGCTCGTTCCAAGCGCTTGAACTGAGCACGTGGGGCCACGTACTGATGCTCAAGCTCGCGCTTGTCGCTTTGGCGCTCGTGTTCGGCGGGCTCAACCGCTTCCTGGCGCTGCCGCGCCTGCGCCGCACCGCCGCGACGATGGACGCGCATACCTTCGTGAACATCCTGTATCTGGAAGCGCTGGCGATGATCGGCGTGTTCGTCGCGGCGGCGGCGTTGTCGCATAGCGTGCCGGCGTTTGCCGCGCTGGGCTGAGCCGGGGTCGATCGCCGCACAAAAAACGCCGCACTGCAAATGCGTGCGGCGTAACACACACGGTCGCCTGCCGGTGCCCGGCAGACCCGTTACCAGGCTTTAACACGCTTTACCAGGCTTTACGCCGCGAGCGCGTCGTGCGTCCGTTCCAGCGTCTCCTCCGCAAACATCTCCTGCAGCAGTTCGCCTTCGTCGCTGAACCATTGGCAAATCAGCCAGTTGCCCGGCGCGAATAGCACCGGCCCGGTCCACGTCGCCGTCATTGGACGTCCGCCCGACCTGAGCGTCAGGACGTCGCCCGCACGGTACAGAGGCGCGGCGGGTGCCGTGGCTTTCGCGTATCGCGTGAGCTTCCTTGCCAGTCGCATGCTGAGCATCCGGTCGATGAATCCGCTTATTCGAAGCCGAGCCGATGTCCGAGGATAGGCGCGAAGAAAAGGGCGATCGCACAGCCCGCGGCTTTGCCCTCGAGTACGGCGCCCGCGGCGTGCGAGCCGTACGTATGCGTCAGCAGGGCGAAGAACTGCGGCAGGCAGTACATCACCGCGGCGGCAATGAAGCATTTTTCGACCACCGGGATGCGCCAGCCGCGTTCGAGTGCGACTGCCGCGCCGATGAGGCGAAGCACGCCGAACGCCACCAGCGCGCCGACGGCGGCCTGCTCGCGGATCAGATAGTCTGGAAGGAATTCGCCCATGATGCGCCCCGATGCATTGTCGTTTGAATGCATTTGAGCAAGGAGCGGGCCATACGTATGTCTGATGCCGAACAAACGGCGTGAAAGCCTTTGTGAGCAAGGCTTTGCGGACGAAGGGCCGTGCGGCTAAAGGCCGGAAAACAGGTGTTTCGGCCCGTGCTGTGGGGCGTGTTACGTTACTGTGGCCGCGCGACGCGTCACGTCGCCGTAACACGCGCGCCACTACCGACAACGCCGCCCGTGGGCAGCGTTGGTTCACGCAATTACCACTCGGCGACGCTGCCATCCTCGTGACGCCATACCGGATTGCGCCAGCGGTGGCCGACCTTCGCCATCTCGCGCACCTTCTCTTCGTTCACCTCGATGCCGAGGCCCGGGCCTTGCGGAATCGACACGAAGCCGTCTTCGTATTTGAAGACTTCCGGATTCTTGATGTAGTCGAGCAGATCGTTGCCCTGGTTGTAGTGGATGCCGAGGCTCTGCTCCTGGATGAACGCGTTGTAGCTGACTGCGTCGATCTGCAGGCAGGTGGCCAATGCGATCGGGCCGAGCGGGCAGTGCAGCGCGAGCGCGACGTCGTAGGCTTCGGCCATCGACGCGATCTTGCGGCATTCGGTAATGCCGCCCGCGTGCGACGCGTCCGGCTGAATGATGTCGACGTAGCCGCCCGACAGAATGTGCTTGAAGTCCCAGCGCGAATAAAGACGCTCACCCAACGCGATCGGCGTGTTGGTCTGATTGACGATGTCGCGCAATGCTTCGGCGTTTTCCGAGAGCACCGGCTCTTCGATGAAGAGCAGCTTGTACGGATCGAGTTCCTTCGCCAGCACTTTCGCCATCGGCTTATGCACGCGGCCGTGGAAGTCCACGCCGATGCCGACGTTCGGGCCGACCGCTTCACGCACGGCCGCGACGTTGTTGATGACGCCTTGCACCTTGTCGAAAGTGTCGATGATCTGCAACTCTTCGGAGCCGTTCATCTTCACGGCCTTGAAGCCGCGCTCGACGACGGCGCGCGCATTGTTCGCGACGTCGCTCGGACGGTCGCCGCCGATCCACGAATACACCTTGATGCGGTCGCGCACCTGGCCGCCGAGCAGCGTGTGCACAGGCACGCCGTGGAATTTGCCCTTGATGTCCCACAACGCCTGATCGACGCCCGCAATCGCGCTCATCGAAATCGGGCCGCCGCGATAGAAGCCGGCGCGGTACATGACCTGCCAATGGTCTTCGATGTTGCGCGGGTCTTTGCCGAGCAGATAGTCGGAGAGTTCGTCGACGGCGGCTGCGACCGTGTGCGCGCGGCCTTCGACAACCGGCTCGCCCCAGCCGACGATGCCTTCGTCGGTCTCGATCTTCACGAAGCACCAGCGCGGCGGAACGATGAATGTCTCGATTTTGGTGATCTTCATGGCGGGAGCGTCTCCTTTGCTTGCAAAGCCGATTGCAGTTGATGGCCGCGGCGTGCCTGTTCGTCCCGCTAATTGGACGTGGGCGGCGCGGCCGTTGAGGAGCCACATCCTACAACAAAATCGCCTTTAAATACTATTAATAGTATTATTTGGCGAAAGGTTTTGTCCGTCGGCGATGGGTTTCGCGGACGTGATCGCCGATAATCGCGGGCCGGTCCGCGTGCCCTTCGCGCGGTGCAAAGCACAAGATCAACTCACAATCAGCATCAGGAGAACCGACATTCAGCGAGATCTGCATGGCCGCGTGGCGTATCTGCTCGGCACAGCCATTCTGCGCGGCGACTACGCGCCCGAATCGATCCTGCCGCGCGAAGCGGAGTTGATGGAGACATTCGGCGTCAGCCGCACGGTGCTGCGCGAAGCGTTGCGCACGTTGACATCGAAGGGGCTGATCGAATCGCGGCCGCGCGTGGGAACGCGTGTGCGTCCAAAGCCCGCGTGGAACCTGCTGGATGTGGATGTGCTCGACTGGTATTCGCGCGTGGCGCCCGCGATGGATTTCGCGCTCAAGCTGCAGGAAATGCGCGAGATGATCGAGCCGTACGCGGCTGCGCTTGCCGCCGCATCGCACAGCGACGCGACGTTCGGCGCGCTCGACGCCGCGCATTCGGCGATGGTCGCGGCGCGCAATGTCGACGAATGGGTGCGCGCCGATCTGCAATTCCATCTGAGCGTGCTCGCCGCGTGCAGCAACGAACTGCTGATACCGCTCGGCACGCTGATCGAACGCACGCTGGAAGCGCAATTGCGGCTGAACGCGAAGCGCGCCGATGTGTTCAACGCTTCGCTGGCCGAGCATACGGCCGTGTTCGAAGCGATCCGCGATCGCGATGCGCCGCGCGCGCGTCACGCGATGGCTTCGTTGCTCGGTGTGACGCGTGGGCGGATCGAAGGCTGATCCAAGGCCGATCCAATGCTGAAAAGCGTGCGGCTCAATCCATCGCCGCATGTGCGACCGGTTCGTCCGGCACCTTGCGCGACGGGCGAATCAGCAGCACGAGCGGGATCACGGCCAGCGTCGCGACGAACATCAGCTTGAAGTCGTTCAGATAAGCGATCATCGCGGCCTGCTGGGTGATCGACACATCGAGCACGGCCATGTCCATGCGCGAACCCGTCGCGAGGATCGGCGCAACCACGGGATTGAACGCCGTCACGTTCGCGGCGAGATCCGAGTGCGAGACCTGCGTGTTGCGCGTGAGCAGCGTCTGCACGATCGAAATGCCGATACTGCTGCCAATATTGCGCATCAGGCTA
>DASPZL010000150.1:0-2859 GCA_035636295.1 Paraburkholderia sp. | reverse complement strand
GGCAGCGCGGACGCCATTGCAAGCGAGCGGTTTGAAGCGGTGCGGACGAATGCCGAACTGGACCAGGCGCTCAAGGCAGCGCGCGGCCAGCCCGTGATGGTCGACTTCTATGCGGACTGGTGCATCAGTTGCAAGGAGCTTGAGCGCTTTACGTTTACCGACTCGCGTGTGGTCAGCGAATTTGCTCACTGGAAGCTGTTGCGAATCGACGTGACGAAGAACACAGCAGAGGACATGGCGATGCTGCGGCGCTTTGGGCTCTTTGGGCCGCCGGCCCTGATTTTCTATGACAGGAACGGCCGGCAACAGCCCGATGCCCAACTCGCAGGATTCGTTGGTGCCGATGCGTTCCTCGCGCATCTGAAGCAATGGGGGAAGTAACGTTGAGCCAGCACACAAGTCAGACGGCGGGCCGTAGCGATGTGCTGCGGCAGCGCCTATACTGAAATCTATGAAAGTCTGGGCCAAACTCGTCGCTTGCTTTCTGATTGCGTGGTTGCCGGTGCTCGGCTACCCGGCGCAGGCGGCGCTTTGTCCGACGGTGTCGTCCGTGACCGCGCATCGACAGATGCAAGCCTCACACGTGTCGGACATGGTGACGTGCGAGCACGGTGCAAGGCACCACACCATGAACCCCCCGCCTGGATGCCACGGCGGCATGGGCGGCCTCGTCTGCGGTGCGCCTGCCATACCCGTGACGTACGCCGTTATGGTTGTATCTTCTTCGCCTGTCTATCGGGCTGTCGCCCGCACCTTTGCAGAACAGTTCATTCCAGAACTGCCGGCACCTCCGCCGCGCTCGCTGTAACTCCCTCATCGACCAGGTTCGAACGGTTTTACACCGTGGCTCGTGCACGTCTGCCACGAACGTGATGAACGTCGACCCGCGCGTCAGAAACTGCTTTCTCAGTGACACGATTAAACCGAATCCGGAGGGTTACATGACCACGAAATTTCTACGAGTTGCAGCGCTGTCGGCACTGCTGTTGACCACGGGCACTGTCGTCATGGCGGCCGGTGGTACGGGCGACAACAACCCTAAGCCGCCGGCGCAAACACGAGAACACGGCTCTTCCATGATGGGAATGGGAGGAATGAGCGGCGGCATGATGGGCAACTGTCCAATGATGGGCGGCAATACGGGCATGGACCCGAAGACCGCGATGCGCATGCATGGCGAAATGATGCGTGCAATGGGCGACATCATGCTCAAGTATGCCGACCATGCTGGAACGGCACCGCCGAAGTAATGAGCTCGTCTCCCGAACACGAATATTCAGTCCAACTTCCATAAGGATTCGACCGTGAAATGCAATATGAAGACGATGTTGACGATTGCGCTTGCTCTCGCGCTGGTTCTGGCTGTCGGATACTGGGCGCTACCCCAGTTCAGAGGATCCCTGACGACATTCATTCTGGTCGCCTGCTCGCTGGCGTGCCCGTTGTCGATGCTGCTCATGATGCGGGGCATGCAGTCTGGTGCCGACAAGCCGGACGCGCGGGATGAAACAGTGAGGGAGCAGAAATCATGACCTGATTCTCGCGAGGCATTTCTAAACCGCACGGAACAGCCCGAATCTCTTCGCCGACGACTGGACGACGGAGCATGTCAAGATTGAAATCTTCGCGCGGGACGAGAACGTCGATGCGCTCGTGAAGACCATCATGGATATCGCGCACGTCGGTGCGATTGGAGACGGGGTGGTGGCGGTCTTCCCGGTGGAGAAATTCTTCCGCGTTCGCAATCAGGCGGAATCGATGCCGTGACACGATGGCGAACATCGGTTCGTCGTCGTGCGACGCTTGTCCGCACTCCCACGCCTACAACTCCGGACGCGCCAGATCGCTGACCACGATATGTTCGCCATACACCTGCGCCGCCGCGACCGCTTCCAGCTTGGTCGCATGCGGCCCGAGTTCCGGTGCGCCGTCGAACGGAAACAGCACGCGGCCATCGGTGGTTCGAACCACTTTCAATACGCCGAAGAAACGCCGGTAGCCGGCCAGTTTCGACGTCGCCGAGATTTCGAAATCGTCCTCCGACGCTGCGGGGACGCTGGGAATAAATGCGATCTTGCTCATAACTGAAAACAGCTCTTGTTCGTTCAATGGGTCAGCGCATGCGCGAAAGGCCAAGACTACACCCGGTTGTCCCGGGAAGACATTCGCCAGCGGGCACCATTCTCTCAAATCCCGGCGAGAGTCGACCGGATGCTCGACAGGCAACGAACCAACCGGTCAACCAACCGCCCAATCAGCCAGCCTGCCGCCGACATCGTCAGACGCCCTTGACCGCCGCCTCATGCTCGGCCGCCAGCGCCGCATCCCGCTCACTCACCTTGACGAAGCTCGGTCGCGAGCAAATGCGCCCGGCATACTCGACCAGCACCGGCGTTTCAGGCACGAGCTTGAACATCATTCCCCAATGCAACGCGATGCCCCACAGGACATCCGCCGCCGACATCGTGTCCCCGAGCAAGTAGAGCGACGTCTGCAACCGGTTCGTGACGGTCCCGATCATCGAATCGAAATCGCCGTAAGGCGACGTGGAGGGCGGCGCGGGATCGCGCTTCATCGCCTTGTCGACCAGCGCCGGCTCGTAGCACGCCGCGTAGTACACCAGCCATCGCAGATAGGGCCCGCGCGACGGATCGTCGAGCGCCGGCGCAAGACCCGCTTCAGGAAAGAGGTCGGCCAGATAGATAAAGATGGCGACCTGCTCGGTGACCAACGCGTCGCCGTGAAGAATCGCCGGCACTTTGCCGAGCGGATTGATCGCGAGAAAGGGCGCCTTGCGCTGCTCGCCGGCCTTCATGTTCAAAACCCTCAATTGATACGGCGCGCCGAGTTCTTCGAGCA
>DASPZL010000149.1:0-12043 GCA_035636295.1 Paraburkholderia sp. | reverse complement strand
CGCCGCCCTCGCCGAGCGTGACGATCACCGCGCCGACACCTTTGGCGAGCAGCACGTCGGCGGCGCGGCGCGCATCGTCGGCGTTCGCGATCGACACGCCGGTGAGCGCGGTGGCTTCGGTTTCGTTCGGGGTGATGTAGTCGCACAACGGAAAAATGCCGTCGTCGAGCGGCAACGCGGGCGCCGGATTGAAGACGGTGATGACGCCGTGCTTGCGCGCGACCTCGAGTCCGCGGCGCGCGGCGGCGAGCGGCTGTTCGAGTTGCGTGACGAACACCCGCGCGGCGGCGATGTCGGCTTCGATCGCGTCGACGTCGGCGGCATTCATCGTGCCCGCCGCGCCGGATGCGACGATGATCGCATTCATGCCGGTGGTGTCGTCGACGAAGATATGCGCCGCGCCCGTGGACACGCCGTCGATCACCGACGCGCGCGCCGTGATGCCTTCAGCGCTCCACGTCGCGCGGGCGATCGCGCCGAACGCGTCGTTGCCGATGCGGGTGCAGAACACCACGTCGGCGCCGGCACGCGCTGCCGCCACCGCCTGATTCGAGCCCTTGCCGCCGGGTCCCATCGCAAACGCCGAGCCGGCGATCGTCTCGCCGATCAGCGGCATGCGTTCGGCGCGAAACGTCAAATCGGTCACGTAGATGCCGAGAATGACGACGCGTCCCGCTCGTTCGTGAGGCGCGTTCATTCTCGTTCCCCTCGCGGAGCGTTTCCGAAAGGGGCTTGTTTCAGCAGGTCCAGATTCTTCAGCACGTTGTCTCCTCCATTTACTGGTTGGCGTGCGCGTTGTTCAGATGCTTATTCAGACGCTCGATCCGACTGCCGGTCAGTCTCCGTACGGTATCCAGATGTTCTTCACCTGCACGGCCTGGCGCAGAAACGGCAACCCTTCGCTCGAATGGTCGAACCAGTCGAACTGGCGGCCGTGATCCACAAAAGTGCGCTTCAGATTGCCGATCGATTCGCGTTCGACCAAGGCCGAATCCGCCGCATTGCCGAAACACCAGACGGCATCGACATCGTCGTGTTTGGCGAGCGCGGGCAGCAATGCGCCGCGTTCGCCCGTCACGATGTTCAGCACGCCGCCGGGCACGTCCGATGTCTCGGCCACCTGATAAAAATCGGTGACCGTCAGCGGACACGCCTCGCTCGGCAACACGACGACGCGATTACCCATCGCCAGCGCGGGCGCCACGAGCGACACGAAGCCGAGCAACGGCGTCTCGTCCGGACACGCAATGCCGATCACGCCGAGCGGCTCGTGCATCGCCAGCGCGACGCCGCGCAGCGGCGGCGTATGCACGGCGCCGTCGAACTTGTCGGCCCACGCCGCGTAGGTGAAGAGGCGCGCGACCGCCGCCTCGACTTCCGTGCGCGCCGCGGCATCCGTCGCGCCGTTTCGCACGACGAGCTGCCGCGCGAATTCGTCCGCGCGAACGGCCAGATTCTCCGCGAGATAGAACAGCACCTGAGCGCGGTTATGCGTACTCGCCTGCGACCACTTCTGCGCCGCGCGTGCCGCTTCGACTGCGTTGCGAATGTCCTTGCGGTTGCCCTCGCCCACTTCGCCGACAGGCGTTCCGTCCGGCGCGTACACCTGCAGCGAATACCCGCTGTCCGGACGCACCTGCTTGCCGCCGATAAAGAGCTTCGCCGTGCGGTCGATCAGCGCGACATTCGACGGCTCATCGCGTCTCTCAACATCCGCCGCGCGAGCCGCGGGCCGGCGCTTCGCAAGATTGAGCCACGCGCGCGGTTTCAGATATTCGTAAATGCCCTCACGTCCGCCTTCGCGCCCGTAGCCCGATTCGCGATAACCGCCGAAGCCGACCGCCGCATCGAACAGGTTGGTCGCGTTGATCCAAACGACACCGCATGCAAGGCGCGGCGCGACGTCGAGCGCGCGGCCGATTGTTTCGCTCCACACGCTGGCGGCGAGTCCGTAGCGCGAATTGTTGGCAAGTGCAATCGCTTCGTCGGGCGTGCGAAAGCTCATCGTCACCAGCACCGGGCCGAAGATTTCTTCCTGCGCGAGCGTGGAAGCCGGCGCCACGCCGGTGACGAGCGTGGGCGGATAAAAGCAGCCGCCCGCGGGCATCGCCACGCCAGGCGACTGCCACACCGAACAGCCTTCGCGACGCCCGCTTTCCACCAGCGACTGGATGCGTTCGAGCTGCACCGGATCGACGATCGCGCCGATATCGATGCTCTTGTCGAGCGACGTGCCAACGCGCAGCGTCTCCATGCGGCGTTTGAGCTTCGCGATGAAGCGTGCTTCGATCCCTTCCTGCACGAGCAGCCGCGAGCCCGCGCAACAGACCTGCCCCTGGTTGAACCAGATCGCGTCGACCACACCTTCGACCGCGCCGTCGAGATCGGCGTCGTCGAAGACGATGAACGGCGATTTGCCGCCGAGTTCGAGCGTCAGCGATTTGCCTGAACCGGCCGTGACCTGGCGGATCAGGCGCCCGACTTCCGTTGAACCCGTAAAGGCGATTTTGTCGACCTGCGGATGCGCGACGAGCGCTGCTCCGGTCCGTCCATCGCCGGTGACGACGTTCAGCACGCCCGCGGGCAAGCCCGCCCGATGCGCGAGCTCGGCGAACAGCAACGCGGTAAGCGGCGTGTATTCAGCGGGCTTCAATACGACGCAGTTGCCGGTTGCAATCGCCGGCGCGATCTTCCACGCGAGCATCAGCAAGGGGAAATTCCACGGCACGATCTGGCCGACCACGCCGAGCGGCGCATAAGCGGCGAATTCGCTGTCCTGCAACTGCGCCCAGCCCGCGTGATGCAGGAAGTGCCGCGCGACGAGCGGCACGTCGATATCGCGCGTCTCGCGAATCGGCTTGCCGTTGTCGAGCGCCTCGAGCACGGCGAAGAGCCGGCTATGACGCTGGACCATGCGCGCAAGCGCATACAAGTGCCGCGCGCGCCCGCCGCCGCCCAACGCGAGCCAGCCCGGCTGCGCCGCGCGCGCGGCGGCAACCGCCGCGTCGATATCGGCCGCATCGCCTTGGGCGATATCCGCGAGCCGCTCGGCCGTTGCGGGCGCATGCGAGACGAAGCGTTCGCCGGCAGCCGGCGCATGCCACGCGCCGCCTATGAAATGCCCGAAGCTCGCCTCGTGTTGCGCGAGCCATGCGCGCGCGGCTTGATCGTCCTCGGGTGCGGGACCGTACTCCATCGATGAAAAATACTCGGCTACGCTCATGGGATCGGTCTTGTGTTCAGGCTACGGGGTGACGGTTGAAAGCGGAATAACGGCCGCTCACGTGATGTTCGAGCTGGCGTTCGATATCGGCCAGCAGGCTCGACGCGCCGATACGGAACAGCTCCGGTTCGAGCCACGCGCGGCCGAGCTCTTCCTTCATCAGAATCTGATACGACAGCACGGACTTTGCGCCCGATACGCCGCCCGCCGGCTTGAAGCCGATCGGCACGCCGGTGCGCTCCTGGTATTCGCGGATCATGCGCACCATCACGAGCGACACGTCGAGCGTCGCGTTGACGCCTTCCTTGCCGGTGGACGTCTTGATGAAATCGGCGCCCGCCATCATGCAGACCATCGAGGCGCGCGCCACGTTGGAGAGCGTGCGAATGTCGCCGGTCGCGAGAATCGTTTTCAGATGCGCGGGGCCGCAAGCGGCGCGGAAGTCGCGCACTTCGTCGTACAGCGCCTGCCAGTTGCCGGTGAGCACATGTTCGCGCGTCACGACAATGTCGATTTCCGTCGCACCGTCCGCCACCGACGCCTCGATCTCTTTCAGCTTCAGCGGATGCGGAATCAATCCGGCCGGAAAACCGGTCGATACGGCCGCAACGGGAATGCCGCTGCCCCGCAGCGCATCGACGGCCGCCGCGACGAAGCGGTGATAGACGCACACAGCGCCCGTCGTGATGCCCTGCGGCGCAATGCCGAGCGCTTCGAGCAGATCGGCGCGCACCGGCTGGCGCGCTTTCGCGCAGAGCCGGCGCACGCGCCCCTCGGTGTCGTCGCCGTTGAGCGTGGTGAGGTCGATGCACGTAACGGCCTTCAGCAGCCATGCCGCCTGCGCATCCTTCTTGACGGTGCGGCGCGTGCCGAGCGTGGCCGTGCGCCGTTCGACCGCGGACTGGTTGACGCGCAGTGCGTCCAGCCATGACGCGTCGAAAGGCATGCCCGGATTGCGCACCGGATGAATGAGCGGCCCGCCGCGCAGCGCGACGACCGAGGAAGACAAGGAAGGAGCTTCAGGCATGAGACATCCGGAAATTTTGATGCGACGCACAACAGCGGCCGACGAATGGTTCGCATCTATGCTACAACGATTGATAGAATCATAACAAGCTTTGCGAACCAATCGTTACATCAATGCGGATCGAATCGGCATTGCAGCCCTGAAATGTTATTGACGCACCATATTCATGATGCGAAGATCACAACACGGTCAAGACAGACCACGCTAGACCAAGAAAAGAATTTCGTCGCATCGACGAAGGAGACATGCCAGATGAGTGAGCCGGTGGCGGTCACGGCCGCTTCATCACCTCAGGTGCCGTTGATTCGCGTGGCGGGCGTCACCAAGCGTTTTGGCGGCGTGCAAGCGTTGCGCGGCGTGAACCTCGAAGTATTCCCCGGGGAAGTGCACGCATTGCTCGGCGAAAACGGCGCGGGCAAATCCACGCTCATCAAGATTCTCAGCGGCGTGCACGCTTACGACGAAGGCGTTATCGAGATCGGCGGCAAGCCCGTGGCGTTCGATTCGCCCGCGCAATCACGCGACGCGGGCGTCGCGGTCGTCTATCAGGATTTGAGTCTCGTCGAATCGCTCTCCGTCGGCGCCAATCTGATGTTGGGACGCGAGCCTCGCACGCGTTTCGGCTTTGTGAAGAACCGCCAACTCATGGCGACGGTCAGTGAATTTCTCCAGTCGCACGGCATTCCGCTCGATCCGCGCACACCGGTTGGCGCGTTGCCGTTCGCGTACCGGCAAATGACGGAAATCTGCAAGGCCTTGATGGGCGACGTGCGGGTTCTGATTCTCGACGAGCCCACTTCGGCGCTCACCGGCGGCGAGGAACAGATTCTGTTCGACGCCGTGCGCGCGGTCACCGATCGCGGAGTCGGCGTGATTTACGTCACGCACCGCTTGAACGAGGTGTTTCGTATCTCGCGGCGCGTCACCGTGTTTCGCGACGGAGCCAATGCCGGGTTGTTCACGACGGCGCAAACCGATATGAAGCAGTTGGTCGCGGCGATTGTCGGTCCGGGCCACGCCGCGTTGCACGCACGGGAGGAAACCGCTGCCGGCGTGGCGGGCGGGGTGTCCGCCGCAGCGCGGAAATCCGCGCCTGGCGCGCCCGTTCTCACATTGTCGGGCGTGAGCAACGACAGGCTGCATGAACTCACACTCTCCGTACGCAGCGGCGAGATTCACGGACTCGCGGGATTGATCGGCAGCGGGCGCACGGAGATTCTGCAAACCCTCTTTGGACTTCGCGCCGTCGATAGCGGCTCAATCGTGATCGACGGTCAGTCCCGCTCGCGTCTCACGCCCGCCGAAGCGATCCAGCTCGGCATTGCGCTGGTGCCTGAAGATCGTCATCAGGAAGGGCTCGTGCTCGATCATTCGATCGAACGCAACCTGACCTTGCCGCGACTGCCGCATTTTTCCCGCTGGGGCTGGCTGCGCAGCCAGGCAGCGGTTCGACAGGCCAAGCGCGCGATGAAGGCCCTGTCCGTCAAGGCACCGGCCTCCTCCACCGCCGTCAAGTTCTTGTCGGGCGGCAATCAGCAGAAGGTGGTCTTCGCCAAATGGAATCATCCGCGCCCGAAGATTCTGTTGCTCGACGAGCCCACTGTCGGCGTCGACGTGGGCGCGCGTGAGGAAATCTACGGCGTGGTGCACGACGCTGCGCAGGCCGGCACGGCCGTGCTCGTCGTTTCTTCGGACCTCGACGAACTTCTGCGCCTGTGTGATCGGATTTCGATCGTCGTGGACGGATGCATCGTCAGGACCGTCGATCGCGCCGAGCTCGCCAATGCCGAAGCGCTTCATCATCTGATTCAACTTTCCCGTTCTTCCATCGAGTCCCCCTCCGGGGCGCCCACAACATGAACGATTCTGTTTCGCCGCTGACGACTGAACGGCATGCGTCCCAGGCGCCGCGCGCGAGTCGCATGCGGCGCCTCGCGCAACTGCTGTTGCAAGGCGACAGGCCGTATGCGCTCTACGTCGCGTTCGCAATCCTGCTGGTCGTCTTCAGTTTCGCTTCGCCGTGGTTTCTCTCCATCGACAACTTCCTGAACATCGGCCGGCAGACCGCGCTCGTGTCCATCATCGCGATCGGCATGACGTTCGTGATCATCGCGCGGCAGATCGACCTGTCGGTAGGATCGGCGCTGGCGTTGTCGGGCATGTCCGCGGCGCTCGCCATGGCGTATGTCGGCGACAACTGGTTGATCGGCGCCGTGGCCGGCATCGGCACTGGCGCGATCGTCGGCGCGATCAACGGCGTCGTGACGACGCGGCTGAACATCCCCTCGTTTCTCGTGACGCTCGGCACATTGAGCGCCGCGCGCGGATTGGCGCTGATGGTCACGACGACCAGGCCGGTCATCATCAGCAACGACTCGTTCGTGGCGATCTTCGGCGAAGGCGACATTTTCGGCGTACCGGTGCCGATCATCTGGACGCTGCTCGCCGTGATCGCCGGCATTCTGCTGCTGCACTACAGCGTGTTCGGCCGGCAGATCTATGCGGCAGGCGGCAATCCAACCGCCGCGCTTTACTCGGGCATCAACACGAGACGCGTGACCACGCTCGCCTTCATTCTCACCGGCATGCTGGCGGGCCTCGCCGCGCTCGTGCTCTCCGCGCGTTCTCACGCGGCAAGGCCCGACGTCGTGCAGGGACTCGAGCTTGACGTGATCGCTTCGGTGACGCTCGGTGGCTGCAGTCTGTTCGGCGGACGCGGCTTCGTGCTCGGCACGCTGCTCGGCAGTCTCATCATCGGAACGCTCAATAACGGGCTGGTGCTGCTGGGCGTCAGTTCATCGCTGCAGCTCGTCATCAAGGGCGCCATCATCGTCGCGGCAGTGGCATTCACCAGGAAGTGATGGGGCACGTCGATCGCTCGTGATTTGCGGAATCCTCGCAACGTGCCCGCGAGGTTCCGTTCCCTATATGGGACTTAACACCGATATGAAGACCAACGGAGGAGAATCATGAAACATCGTCGTGACTCAAGAAGGTTGTTAGCCAGTGTCATCGCGGCGGCAGCCGTCGCCGCCCTGTCGTGCGCGGGCGCTGGCGCGCAATGCGTGAGCGGGCTGCAGGCGGGGTCGATCGGACCGAAGTCGATCGTCGGGCAAGGGCCGAACGGCGAAAAAGCCGCCTCGGTGGACGCCGTGCAACTAAGCGCCGCCGAAGCGGCCAAGGTCAAGGCGGGCAAATTCAAGGTCGGCATTTCCATGCAGACGATGAATCTCGACTGGTCGCAATTGCAGGTGCAAGGCATCACCGATACGCTGAAGAAATACGGCGTGGAAGTGATCGGCACGGCTTCGGCCGAGTATCAGGTCGACAAGCAGATCGCGGATATCGAGAACACCATTCAGCGCCATCCGGACGGCATCATCTCGATCCCGGTCGATGGCACGGCAACGGCTGCAACGTACAAGAAGGTATCCGCGGCGGGCATCAAGCTCGTGTTCATGGACAACGTGCCAACGGGTCTCAAACATCCGGAGCAATACGCGTCGATGATTTCCGCCGACAGCGAGGGCAATGGCCAGATCGCGGCCAAGGTGCTCGCGTCGTGCGTCCCGCAAGGCGCGACGATCGGCCTCGTCAATTTCGGCGTGGATTACTTCAGTACCAAGGAACGCACCAAGGCCGTCAACGACTGGATGAAAAAGAATCGTCCCGACATCAAGATCAAGCAGGTCGACTTCACGGATCCGTCGAAAGTGGGGCAAATCGCGGGTGATTTTCTCACCGGCAATCCGGATGTCAAGGGTCTCTTCGCCGTGTGGGATCAGCCGGCGCTCGACACGCTCACTTCGATGCGGGCGCAAGGCGTGAACATTCCGGTCACGACCGTAGACCTTGGCTTGCAGTCCGCGATCGAGATTGCGAAGGGCGGGCCTCTCAAGGCAACCGGCTCGCAACGTCCCTATGATCAAGGCGTCGCCGAGGCCATGGCGATGATGAAGGCGCTCATCGGGCAGACGCCGCCGGCATGGATCGGCGTGCAGTCGTTGCCGGTGGTTCAGTCGACGGTGCTCGAAGCGTATAAGACCGTATTCAAGAAAGATCCGCCGCCTCAGCTTGCGGACGCATGCAAGAAAGCCAAGCCGGCGTGTGGGTGACGTACCGGGCGCGCAAACGAATAGCGCGCCCGGCCCAAGGTTCACGCTCGCTCGCGAATCAACGCATGACTAGCCGCGTCCGCCACCCGGTCCGCATGATACGAAGACCGCACCAGCGGACCGGCCACCACCTCGCGAAAGCCCATCTTCAAGCCCGCCTCGCGCCACGAAGCAAACTGCTCCGGCGTCACATACCGGCGCACCGGCATATGAAAACGCGACGGCGCGAGGTACTGCCCGATAGTCAGGATATCGACATGTTGCGCGCGCAAATCGCGCATCGTGTCGAGCAATTCGTCGTCGGCTTCTCCAAGGCCGACCATCAAACCCGACTTCGTCAATATCGACTTATTCGCCTCTTTCACACGCGCCAGCAATTGCAGTGAGCCGCGATAATCCGCACCGGCACGCGCCGCCCGATACAGCGACGGCACCGTTTCGAGGTTGTGATTGAAAACATCCGGCCACGCTTGCGAGAGCGCCAGCAATGCCCGCTCTATACGGCCACGAAAATCCGGCGTCAGCACTTCGATCCGGATGCCCGGCACGCGCTCGCGCAACAACGCGATGCAGCGCGCAAAATGCGCGGCGCCGGCGTCGCGCAGATCGTCACGATCCACCGAGGTCACGACGACATAGCGCAAACCGAGCGCCGCGACCGCATCGGCGAGGCGTTGCGGCTCCTCGTCATCGAGCGGCGCCGGGCGGCCGTGCGCGACGTCGCAAAACGCACAACGCCGCGTACAGATGCCGCCCATGATCATGAAGGTGGCCGTGCGTTGCGCGAAACACTCGCCGATGTTCGGACACATCGCCTCCTCACAAACCGAATGCAAGCGGTGTTCGCGCAGGATCGCCGCGATGCCGGCGACCGTCCCGCTCATCATCGGTTTCGCGCGCAGCCACGAGGGCTTCGGCAAAACCTCGCCGTCGGAAACCAGCACGATCTTCACCGGAATCCGCGCGAGCTTCTCACCACTGCGCTTGCCCGGCTGACCGAGCGCGGTGACGCTATCGCCATGCGGTGCGGCGTTCATGGTCAACGTCCCAGAAAATCGTTGAGCAGGCGGTTGACCTCCGAGGCGGCTTCCATTTGCACCATATGCCCTTTGCCCTCGATCACGTGGACGCGGATGTCGCCTTGCAACCCTTGCGCATGCGCGGCCGGAATGATCTGATCCTCGGCGCCCCAGATCACCAGCGTGCGCGGCGCAAGCTGAACGAGCCGGTCGCGATAGCCGGCGCGCTGCACGTTGCCGTCGAAAGCCTGAGACGCGATCTTGCGCAGCGCGTCGTTCACGCCTTCGAGCCGCTTGTATTTGACAATATCCTCGACCAGTTGACGCGTGACCAGCGCCGGGTCGGCAAAGAGTTTCGCCAGATGCGGCTTGAGCGCGTTGCGGCTGCTGCCCTCGGCAAAGCCGGCGATGTAGTCGCCGTTGATCTCCTCGCCCAGACCCGCGCCCGCGATCAACGCAAGTGAAGCGACCCGCTGCGGCGCTTTCGCTGCAACCGTCATCGCCACCAGCGCGCCCATCGAATGCCCGATCAGATGCGCGTTGCCGATGCCGCGATCGTCGAGGAACGCGATCACGCTGTCCGCGAGTTCGCCGACGCCGCCCGTTTCGACCGCTTTGCCGGACTCGCCGTGGCCCGGCAAATCGAGCGCCCATACGGTGCGATGCGCGGCGAGGTCGGCGTGATTGAACAACCAGTTGTTCAGATCGCCGCCAAAGCCGTGAATCAGCACCGCGGGCGTGCCGCCCTCGCCGAGTTTCAGATAGCGCACGGTGCGCCCGCCGATCTGCGCTTTCTCCGGTTGCGGGCCGCTCTCGCCCGCAGCCGCGCTGGCCGGCACGAAGTCGCGCTGGAACGCTTGAACCTCTGCGTCGATTTCCGCGTCCGGCGTTTCCGCGTCGGCCACCACCGCCAGCAATGCGCCGATCGGCAACGTGTCGCCCTGCTGCGCGATCTGCCGTCGCAAGATGCCGTCGAACGCGCACTCGACGCCCGACGAAATCTTGTCCGTCTCCACGTCGAGTATTTCGTCGCCCTTGGCCACTTTGTCGCCGACGTTCTTGAGCCAGCCGTTGACCTGCCCCTGCTCCATCGACAAGCCCCACTTGGGCATCGTAATCATATGAATCGGCATCGCTTAACCTCTCACTTTCAGAACGGCTTCGGCGATCTGCTGCGCCGACGGGATATACATGTCTTCGAGCACGCCGGCGAACGGCGTGGGCGTATGCGGCGCGGTGACCATTTCGATCGGCGCCTTCAGCGAATGAAACGCGCGCTGCGCGATCAGCGCGGAGATGTCGGTCGCGATCGAGCAACGCGGATTCGCTTCGTCGACCACCACGACGCGTCCCGTGCGCGCGGCGCTTTCGAGAATCGTTTCCTCGTCCAACGGCGACGTGGTGCGCAAGTCGATCACGTCGACATCGACGCCGTCTTTCGCGAGTTTCTCCGCGGCCTCGGTGGCGTAATGCACCATGCGGCCATACGTGACGATGGTGGCGTCGTCACCGTCACGCACCACGTTGGCCTCGCCGAATGGAATCGCATACGACTCTTCCGGCACATCGCCTTCGCGGCTATAGAGCAGTTTGTGTTCGCAGAAAATCACCGGGTCGTTGTCACGGATCGCTTGAATCAACAGACCTTTCGCGTCATACGGCGTGGACGGGCACACCACTTTCAAGCCGGGAATGTGAGTGAACAATGAAGTCAGCATCTGCGAATGCTGGGCCGCCGCGCGCAAGCCCGCGCCCTGCATTGCGCGAATCACGACCGGCGTCACCGCCTTGCCGCCGAACATGTAGCGAAACTTGGCGGCCTGATTGAAGATCTGGTCGAAGCACACGCCCATGAAGTCGATGAACATCAGTTCCGCCACCGGCCTCATGCCGCACGCGGCCGCGCCCACCGCCGCGCCGATATAGCCGCCTTCCGAAAGCGGCGTGTCGAGCACGCGGCCCGGATATTTGTGAAAGAGTCCCTTCGTCACGCCGAGTACGCCGCCCCATGCGTCCTGTTCGCCGGGCGAGCCCGCGCCGCCCGCGTTGTCCTCGCCCATCACGATGACGGTTTCATCGCGGGCCATTTCCTGACTCAGTGCTTCGTTGATTGCCTGAGAGAATGTGATCTTGCGTGCCATGTCTGTCTCCTTACTCCAGTCCCATGCAAACTGGTTGCCAAATCGTTTCGGTTTGCAACGCGTGCCCGTGCTTACATCACGGATAGGACACGTAGACGTCGCTCAACAGGTCTTCGGCGGTCGGCAGCGGGGCGGCTTTGGCTTCAGTCACCGCGCTGTCGATCAGCGTCTTGACCTCGGCATCGATGCCGCGCAATTGATCCGGTGTGAGCATTTCAGCGCGCACCACGCGTTCCTCGAAACGCTTCAGGCAGTCTTTCTCGTCGCGCAGTTTTTGCACTTCGCCCGGCGCGCGATAGGTTTGCGCGTCGCCTTCGAAATGGCCGAAATAACGCGAGAATTTCACTTCGACGAGCGTCGGGCCACCGCCGTGACGCGCACGCTCGATCGCTTCGCCGAGCGCCTCGTGCACCGCGAAGAAATCGAAACCGTCCACGATCACGCCCGGCATGCCGAAACCGCTCGCACGGTCCGCGATGTTGTCGGTCGCCACCGACCACGTCGACGAGGTCGCTTCC
>DASPZL010000148.1:0-1613 GCA_035636295.1 Paraburkholderia sp. | reverse complement strand
GGCGCCGTTCGAGCCCACCCATCGCGACGGCAAGCTGTACGGCCGCGGCGCGGCGGACATGAAAACGTCGATTGCCGGCTTCGTGGTGGCGAGCGAGGAATTCGCCGCGGCGCACCCGGCGCATCGCGGCTCGATCGCGTTCCTGATCACGAGCGACGAAGAAGGCCCCGCCACCGACGGCACCGTCAAGGTCGTCGAGGCGTTGCAGGCGCGCGGCGAACGCATGGACTACTGCATCGTCGGCGAGCCGACTTCGAGTGCGCGGTTCGGCGACATGGTGAAGAACGGCCGGCGCGGCTCGATGTCGGGCAAGCTGATCGTCAAAGGCGTGCAAGGCCACATCGCCTATCCGCATCTGGCGAAAAACCCCGTGCATCTGCTCGCGCCGGCGCTCGCGGAACTGGTCGCCGAACGCTGGGACGACGGCAACGAATACTTCCCGCCCACCACGTGGCAAGTGTCGAACATTCACAGCGGCACCGGCGCGACCAACGTGATCGCGGGCCACGCGGACGTGATGTTCAACTTCCGCTTCTCGACGGCCAGCACGGTGGAAGGCCTGCAGGCGCGCGTGCATGCGATTCTCGACAAGCACGGGCTCGAATACGATCTGCAATGGACCGTGAGCGGCCTGCCGTTCCTCACGCCGCGCGGCGAGTTGTCGAACGCGCTCGCCAAGGCGATCAAGGACGAAACCGGCGTGAGCACCGAACTGTCGACGACCGGCGGCACGTCCGACGGCCGCTTCATCGCGCGCATCTGCGAACAGGTGGTCGAATTCGGCCCGCTGAACGCCAGCATCCACAAGATCGACGAACATATCGAAGTCGCGCACATCGAGCCGCTGAAGAACGTGTACCGCCGCGTGCTCGAACAACTGATCGCCTGAACAAGGACTAATTGCGATGACGCTTCCGTTTTCCACCGTCCGCGACCTGCTGCGTTTCGCGGTGTCGCGCTTCAATCAGGCCGAACTGTCGTTCGGCCACGGTTCGGCCAACGCTTACGACGAAGCCGCCTATCTGATTCTGCATACGCTGCATCTGCCGCTCGATCTGCTGGATCCGTTTCTCGACGCGCGTTTGAGCGCGGCCGAAATCGACGCCGTGCTGAACGTGATCGAGCGCCGCGCCGCCGAACGCGTGCCGGCGGCGTACATCACGCAGGAAGCGTGGATGCACGGCTGTCGCTTCCACGTGGATGAGCGCGTGATCGTGCCGCGCTCGTTCATCGGCGAGCTGCTGCAGGACGGCCTGCAACCGTACGTTGAAGATCCCGAGCAGGTAAGCGCCGTGCTGGAGTTGTGCACCGGCTCGGGCTGCCTCGCGATTCTCGCGGCGCATGCCTTCCCGAACGCGGATATCGACGCGGTCGATCTGTCGGCGCCCGCACTGGAAGTCGCTGCGCGCAACGTCGACGACTACAAGCTCGACGACCGCATCGCGCTCTTTGAAGGCGATCTGTACGCGCCGCTCGCCGAGCGCCGCTACGACGTGATCATCAGCAACCCGCCGTACGTGAACGCGGCGTCGATGCAGGAACTGCCCGCCGAATACAAGCACGAGCCGGACATGGCCCTCGCCGGCGGCGCCGACGGCATGGATATCGTGCGC
>DASPZL010000147.1:0-8174 GCA_035636295.1 Paraburkholderia sp. | reverse complement strand
GCCGTGCGAACTCAACGTGCTGCGCGGCATGCTTGAAGGCGCGAGCGCCGCCGAGATCGCGGAGCAAATGGGCGTGAAGCCGAGCAGCGTCATCACCTATCAGAAGCGCACTTACGCGCGGCCTGGTATTTCGAGCCAGCGCCAGTTGTTCGCGCTATGTTTGCAGCCTGAGCGCTCCTGATCCGGCAAGTTATGCGCGCCTCGTTTTCGCATCGGCCTGCGTTTCGCGGTCCCAGCGCTTCAGCCACGGCATGATGAAATCCGCGAAGCCGTCCGCGGGCGGCGACAGCGCGCGCTCGGTGGAGCGATACACGCACACCTCGCGGATGGTTTCCGGATCGACGATCCGCTTCATCACCAAGCCGAAAGTGCGCGCGAGCGGCGCCACATAGGCGGGCGCGAGCGTGACCGTCAGCCCTTGCGATGCGAGCCCGAACGCAGTGGTGACGTTGTCCACCACGTCGACCGGAATGATGCGGGCTTCCGCCGGCAGATTGGCGAGCATCTGCTCGACCGCACGCTCGTGGTCGCGGCCCGTGGCGACGATCGGCACGTCGCGCAAATGCTGCCACTGCACACGGCGCCGCGCGTTCAACGGATGCGCCGGCGCGCACCACATCACCCACGGACTCGCAAACGCCGGATCGTGACGCACGCGCGCGCCGCTTTGCCTGTCCGGGCCGATCGCGAGATCCACGTCGCCGCTTTCCACGCGCTCCACCAGTTGCTCGACCACGGTGTCGACAATACGCACGACCACTTTCGGTTTGTCGCGTGCATATTCGGCGATGGCGGCCGGCAACGCGGTTGCCGCGATTACAAGCGGCGCGCCGACCCGCACGATGCCGGCGGCGCGGTTGCGGATGTCGTCGGCGGATTGCGCGGCGGCACGCACGTAGCGCAACACCGATTCGGCGGACGACAGAAAATCCTGCCCCGCGCTCGACAGATTGACGCGGCGCGTCGTACGGTCGAAGAGGCGAAAGCCCAGTTCCGTTTCAAGTTCGGCGAGCAACTGGCTGACCGCCGACGAGGTCAGCCCGAGCCGCTCCGCCGCCGCGCCGATACTATGCAGATCGACAATGGCGAGAAACGCTTCGAACTGACGAATGGTGACGCGCGTGAGTGACATGAAAAGCGATTGTAAAGAAAAACTTACTAATCGTGAAAAATCGATTGATTGTATGCCGCGAGCGATTGACTGACACTTGTCCCGATCGACGCGCGCACCGAATCCCGCTTAGACTTTGGGTCTCGTCCGTTCGGCTGAAAGCGCGAGACACAAGCACGCCACATCGAGACCATCGCGACGCCGGACCCACGGCCCCCACTCAAGGACTTGCCATGTTCGACCACATTCCCGCCTACCCAGGCGATCCGATTCTGAGCCTGAACGAGGACTTCCAACTCGATCCTCGGCCCAACAAGGTCAATCTGAGCATCGGCATCTATTTCGACGACGCCGGCAAGCTGCCGGTGATGGACGCCGTGCGGCGCGCGGAAACCGCATTGCTCGATTCGATCGGTCCACGCTCCTACCTGCCGATGGCGGGCCTGCCGCTCTATCGCGACGCGGCGCAGGCACTCGTATTCGGCGCGGACCACGGGGCGCGCAACGCGGGTCGCATCGCGACCTTGCAGACCATCGGCGGCTCGGGCGCGCTGAAAGTCGGCGCCGATTTTCTGAAGCGTTATTTTTCGGGCTCACAGGTCTGGATCAGCGATCCGAGTTGGGAAAACCATCGCGTGATATTCGAAGGCGCGGGGCTCACGGTCAACACCTATCCGTACTACGACGAACACACCGGCGGCCTGCGTTTCGCGGACATGATAGAGACGATCGGCCGCTTGCCGGAACAGAGCATCGTGCTGCTGCACGCGTGCTGCCACAACCCGACCGGCGTCGATCTGAGCCCGGCGCAGTGGGCGGAACTGGCGCCGGTATTGCAGCGCCGCAAACTGATCGCGTTTATCGACATGGCGTATCAGGGCTTCGGCGCCGGTCTTGACGAAGACGCCGCCTGCGTGCGTCTGCTCGCCGATGCGGGGGTGCCGTTGATCGCCGCCAATTCGTTCTCGAAGAACTTCTCGCTGTACGGCGAGCGCTGCGGCGCGTTGAGCGTGGTTTGCAAAAGCGCGGAAGAGGCCGGCCGCGTGCTAGGTCAATTGATGTCCACGGTGCGCTCGAACTACAGCAATCCGCCGACGCACGGCGCGCGGCTGGTCGCCAATGTGCTCGCCGATGTGTCATTGCGCGCGTCGTGGGAAGCGGAACTCGCCACCATGCGCGAGCGGATTCTCGCGATGCGCGGAACGATCTACGACGGCCTCGCCGGCCGCGTCGACGAAGTAATGCGCGCGCGTTACGTCGCGCAGCGCGGCATGTTCACCTATACGGGTTTGAGCGAGAGCCAGGTCGAGCGCTTGCGCGGCGAATACGCGGTGTATGTGTTGCGTTCTGGACGCATGTGCGTGGCCGGATTGAATGCGCGCAACGCGGGCTATGTGGCGTCGTCGATCGCGGCGGTCGTCGCGGACGCGTAGCGGCACTGACTCGCGGTAGCCGAACCACAACGATGGAGACTTGAATGACGACGACCGTTGTAATGCAAACAGAGAGCGCGCCGAAGGCCGTCGCGATGCATCCCGACGAATGGCATGCGCGCGTGCAACTGGCTGCGTGCTATCGCATCTTCGATATGCTCGGCTGGACCGAGATGATCTACAACCACATCACGTTGCGCGTGCCGCAGAGCGCGAGCGGTGGCGAGCGTCACTTCCTGATCAATCCGTTCGGCCTCCACTATAGCGAAGTGACGGCGAGCAATCTCGTGAAGATCGACGTGCAAGGGCGCGTGCTCGACGACTCGCCGTATCCGGTGAATCCTGCCGGATTCGTCGTGCATGCGGCGATTCACGAAGGCTTACCCGACGCGCACTGCGTGATGCATACGCACACGACGGCCGGTGTCGCGGTGGCTTGTCTCGAAGACGGCTTGCAGCAAACCAACTTTTATAGCGCGCAGTTGCACGACCGCATTGCGTATCACGAGTTCGAAGGCATCACGGTGCATTCGGAAGAAGGTCCGCGCCTGCTCGAACATATCGGCGACAGGCAGGCGGTGATCCTGCGCAATCATGGCCTGCTTGCGTGGGGCCACACGTTGCCGCAGACTTTCGCGATTCTGTGGACGCTGAACCGCGCCTGCGAAATCCAGATGGCGACGTTTTCGATGGGGCGCGCGCGGCCCGTGCCTGAAGAGGTGGCGATCCGCTGCTCGCGCGACGCGTTGCAGTTCGATCCGCGTCACGGTGCGGGACAGGACGTGTTCGACGCGCTGATGCGGCGGGTGGATCGCATCGACACGAGCTATCAGGACTAAACGCAAGGATTGAAGCGATGAAAGTAGCAATCTACGGTGCGGGCGCGATCGGCGGCTGGATGGGTGTGAAGCTCGCGCAGGCCGGCCACGACGTCGGCGTGGTGGCGCGCGGCGCGACGCTCGCCGCATTGCGGGAGCACGGCTTGCGTCTGATCGAAGGCGGCGTGACGCATACGGTGAAGGTGAATGCGAACGGCCAGCCGGCGGAGCTCGGCGCGCAGGACCTCGTCGTGGTGGCGGTCAAGGGACCGGCGATGGCGTCGGTGGCCGCGCATATCGCACCGCTGCTGAATCCGCGGACGATCGTGCTGACCGCGATGAACGGCGTGCCGTGGTGGTTCTGCGATGGGCTCGGCCGCGACTTCGCCGGCAAGAGGTTGAAATCGACCGATCCTGAAGGCGCGGTCGCCGCCGCGATTCCAACCGAACAGACAGTGGGTTGCGTGGTGCACGCCAGTTGCCTCGTCGAAGCGCCGGGCGTGATCAGGCATCATCAGGGCAATGGGCTGATCGTCGGCGAGGCGTCTGGGCAGCCGAGTGAGCGCGTCGAGGCGCTCACCGCGACGCTCGCCGCGGCCGGCTTCAATGCGTCGATGTCGGAGCAGATTCAGCGCGACGTCTGGTACAAGCTGTGGGGCAACATGACGATGAATCCGATCAGCGCCATCACCGGCGCGACCACCGACCGGATTCTGAGCGACGACCTGGTGCGCGGCTTCGTCACGCGCATCATGCTGGAAGCGAAGGAGATCGGCGCGCGCTTCGGCATTCCGATCGAGCAGGCGCCCGAAGATCGCCACGAGGTCACACTCAAGCTCGGCGCGATGAAAACCTCGATGCTGCAGGACGTGCAGGCGGGCAAGGCCGTCGAGCTCGACGCGCTGGTAGCCGCAGTGCGCGAACTGGGGCAACTGACTCACGTACCGACGCCGTACACGGACGCGTTGCTCGGTCTCGCGCGCTTACATGCGAGCACGTTGGGCTTGTATCCGAGGCAGTGAAGCTTGCTCACGGAAAAGCACGCAGCGCACGCCCTGGCGGGCCAGCGCGAGCCTGTCCTCATTTTGGTTACAGCATGGCGGGCGTGCGGGCGCAGCACGCCGCGGCATTCGCATGCGAATCCGCGGAGGTCAAATGATCGGCGTTGCTGCGAAACCAGTCGACCGAGAAATCGACGAACGAGCGGGTTTTCGCGGAAATATGGCGCCGGCCGGCATACACGAGCACGAGTTCCTTCCCGGCGTTCGCAATGCGGTAGTCCGTCAATACCGGCTTGAGGGAGCCGTCGCGCAGGTCGGCCAGGACGCCGGCAACGATCCGGATCAGCAGCGCGAGGCGCGCGACGCCGGCGGGCAACGGTTCGGCCACACGGAGAATTCATGGGGCGGCGCGTCAGTTCGGTTCACCGATGCTGACGCAGACCGCGGCCTTTTCATCGCGCGACATGTGCGCGGTAGCTAGTCCCTCAACCCGCTCCAGCCGCCTGTGAAGGCTGACGCGCGTGCGGCGTGCTCGCCGCCGCGAGGCATTCCTCGATCATCGCGCGGAAGGTCGGCGCAGCATGCGAAGCGCCGGTGGCGCCCATCTCCGGCCCGGCTTCCGGCGCTCCGCCGACGCCGACCACGAGCGTTGCGCGTGGCCGCCATTGCCGCGTGCGACGCAGCATGTTGCGCAGGTACGGCGGCGATTCCGGCGCGTCGAGGGAGACGATGCAGATGATGGGCGCGTCCTTGAAGGCCGGTTCGTCGGCGCGGGCGCCGCGATAGCCCGAGTGTGTGGCCATCATCGGCGCGAGGCCCTGGCGGCCGAGCAGTTGCACGGCGATCGCGGCGGTGACTTCGTCGAACGCGCCGCGTCCGGGCACGCACAGCACCGAAGCTTTTTCGGTTTCAGCGCGCGAGTGTGGGTGAGCCGAAATGTGGCTGTCGTGCCGCTCGGAAAGATCCGCCGACGCCGAAGCCAGCGCGGCCCCGGCCGATTCCGCCGGCTCGGCGCGCGACAGGCGCTCCGGCAGTCCGTCCGCGATTTCCAGGTTCTCTACGATATCCACCAGCGCTTCGTTCACCCGCGCCAGTTGCTCGGGCATCAGCACGCCGCGCATCGCGTCGTTGCGGGCGAGCTTGAGGCCTTCGAGCGCGACCTTGTCGTAGTAGTCGATCAGCGACATCTCGCGCAGCAGCCGCTCGGCCTGCACGATGGCTTCATGCGGATCGTCCGCGAGAAGCCGCTGATAGAAGGTCTGCGCGGGCGTGAGCGCGGGCTGATCGCCCAGCAGCACGGTGAGGAAGTTCAAGCGGTCCGCATAGCGACCGAGCGTGACGACGCACAACGTGAGCGGCGTGGACAGCACAAGGCCGACCGGTCCCCACAGCCAGCTCCAGAAAATCGCCGCCACCACGACCGCGAGCGGCGACAGCCCCGAGCGATGACCATACAGCAGCGGCTCGGCGATCTGCCCGGCCACCACGTCCACGACGATGAAAAGGATCAGCGTATAGACCGCCATGGTCCACTGCGGCTGGATGGCGGCCGCGAGGAACACGGCGAGGATCGCGGCGATCCAGATGCCGATATACGGCACGAAGCGCAACAACGCGGCGATCACGCCGAACAGCAGCGCGCCCGGCACGCCGATGATCGCCAGACCGATCGCGATGATGCCGCCCGCGCTGACGTTCACGCCCAATTGCGCGACAAAGTAGCGGCTCAAGCGCACGGCGGCGTCGTTGATCGCGGTGGTGGTGCGGTGCAGATCGCGCGAGCCGAAAAGACTGATCAAACGGTCGCGCAAATCCTCGCGCTGCAACAGGATGAAGATCGTCACGACCAGCACGATGAAGGTCGTCTCGAGCGGTGCGATCGCCGGCGACAACGCGCGCTGAGCGAGTTGCAACGGTGTGGGCGACGGCTCGTGTACTTCGACAGGCGTCGGCACGGCGGGCGCATTGCGCGCGGCGCGTCCGGTGGGGCGCGGCGGATTCGGCTTCGACGGCGCGACGCGCTGCAGCGTGGCGGCGGCGCGGCTCATCAGCGAATCGGCGCGGCCCACGGTCTTTTCCTGAACCGTCTCGATCTTCTGCTCGATCGCCACCTGATACTGCGGCAGGTCGCCGGCGAGTTGCACCAGTTGCGCCCCGATCAGCCCGCCGACCGCGAGCAGGGTAGCGAGGGCGAACAGCACGGCAATGAAGATGGACGGCAACTGTCCCATATGGAAGCGCCGCAGCATCTGTACGAGCGGCGCGAGCAGAAAGCTGAGCAGCACCGAGAGCGTGATCGGAATCAACACCGCGCGGCCGAAGTACAGCGCGCACACCACCACCACGCCGGTGATCACCGAGGCGAGACCATGCAGACTGGGCGAGCCCGGCGGGTATACGCGGTTCGGCCGCCCATGCGGCGGTAACGATAATTTCATGAGCACACTTTCCGATCGAATGGCGTCGCTTTATATGGAAGGCGCGCGCGGCTGGAACGACGGCGTCGGTTAAAGCGCCTGGCAGCAATACATATGCCCGAATTGTAGGCGCTTTGATCGTTCGAGGGCTTATTGGAGTTCGATGCCGTCATCCCACGTGCACGCGCAGCAACTCGAACAGTTGCGAACTCGCATACAGTACGAGCCCGATGAAGCCGCCGACAATCGTCCCGTTGATGCGGATGTATTGCAAATCCTTACCGATGTTCAGTTCGACTTGCCGCGACATCTCCCGCGAGTCCCAGTTCTTCACGGTATCGCTGATGTGGCGCGTGAGGAATTGAGCGAAGTCCGGCGCCATGGCGCGCGCCGCTTCCTCGAGGTGGTCGTTCAGCGATTGGCGCAGCGCGGGATCGTGCGCGAGCTCGCGGCCCACCCATTGACCCATCGCCATCACTTTCGCGTGCAAAGCCGAGTCGCTGCTTTGCAGATCGCGCTTCAGCCATGCGCGCAATTCGCCCCACATGTCCTTCACATAGGTGCTGAGCGCGTCGCCTTCCACCAGATAACGCTTCAGCTCCTCGCCTTTTTGCAGGAACGCCGGATCGGTTTTGAGTTTGGCGATCAGTTTATGCGCGGCGCCGTCGAACTTTTGACGAAGCTCATGCGTGGGGTTTTCGCTGATCTGTTCGAGCATCCGGTTCACCGCGTTGGCGATGGCTTCTGCGCCTTTCTCGCCGAGCCACGCGGACGGCAGGATCTTTTCCATCTTCGGATATTCGCTCTTCACCCAATCGACGATACGCTCCGCGATAAACTCACGCGCCTGCGCTTCGCGCAGCAGCGCCACGACCTGTTCGATGCCGGCGTCGAGCAGTTCCTGATGACGGCCGTCCCTGGTGAGCGTGTCGAGAATCGCGCCCATCGATTGCGACAGATCGACCTTGGCCAGCACGTCGCGCAATGCGTCCTTGATGAAGACCTGGATGCGCACGTCGTCGGTCAAGTCCAGAATGCCGCCGGTGAGCTTGACGACGTAGTTGCCGAGGCGCGCGGTATTGGCCGGCCGCGTCAGCCAGCCGGTAATGCTTTGCGCCGGGTCATGCTTCTGGATCAGCCCGACCAGCGACGGCACGTCCAGAAACTTGTCCTGCACGAATACCGCGAGGTTGTCGGCGATCTTGTGCTTGTTCTTCGGAATGATCGCCGTGTGCGCGGAGACGATCGGGATCGGCACGCGGCGAAAGAGGGCGGCCACGGCGAACCAGTCCGCGAGCGCGCCGATCATCGCGGCTTCCGCGACCGCCTTGATGCCGTCCACCCAGATGCCGCGCGGCATGAAGGCGGTAACGACGAAGACGCAGGCGGCGGCC
>DASPZL010000146.1:0-7527 GCA_035636295.1 Paraburkholderia sp. | reverse complement strand
GAGGTCGTTTGCCGGCGCAATAGAAACGGTTCAGCGCGGACTGACGCTCGCGCCGGCCGCGGCCACGCTTCATTACCTGCACGGGCTGATCTTGCAAGTGCAGGGGCGCCCCGAGGAGGCCGCCCTCGTCTATCGCAGAGTGCTCGAACTCAAGCCGGACGATGCGGAGGCGCACGCTAACCTGGGCGTCGCCGCCAAGGATCTCGGTGCGCTGGAGGAAGCCGAACGGCATCTCAGGCACGCCATCGCGCTCGCGCCGTCATCTCTCGGCGCGCATGCCAGCCTCAGCCAGGTTTTGCTCGCTGCTGGCCGGTATGAAGAGGCCTGGCCTCACTTCGAGGCGCGCTGGGCCAATTTCGTCGATGACGACGGGCGGCCCGTCTCGGCGCGCCCGCAACTGGCGCTGCCGCAATGGAAAGGCGAGCGTCCGGACAGCGCGCGCAGTGTGCAGGACAGGCCCGGACGCGGTGCGCGTCTGCTGGTCGTTCCCGAGCAGGGCCACGGCGACAGCCTGCAATTCGCGCGTTATCTGCCGCTGGCGCTCGGACATTTTTCACAGGTCGGCTACATCTGCCCGCCACCCTTGCGGCGCCTGTTCGAGCAATCGTTATGCGCGCGCCGGCCGGGCGTCGTCATGCTCGATGACGCGTTGCCCGAAGTGAACGACTGGGACTGGTATTGCCCGCTGATGTCGCTGCCGATGGCTTTCGGCACCCGGCTGGACAACATTCCCGCTGCCGGCTATCTGCATGCGGATGCGGGCCTCGCCGCTTCGTGGCGCGCGAGGCTCGCCGTGCTGCCCGATCCTGGTTGGCCGCGTGTCGGCGTGGTGTGGGCCGGCGGCCATTCGGGTCTGACGGAGGACCGGGCGCGCAGCCTGGCGTCCGCGCAACTCGCGCCGTTGCTCGCGTTGCCCGGCGTGCGCTGGATCAGTCTGCAAAAGACGGATGACCCCGCCAAGCGCGCCGACGCCGCGGCGAACGCGCGTTTGACGGACTGGATGGACGAGGTCACGGACTTCGCCGACACCGCCGCATTGATCGACAACCTCGATCTCGTGATCTCGGTCGACACGTCGGTTGCGCATCTGGCCGCTGCAATGGGCAAGCCGGTGTGGCTGCTCAACCGCTTCGCGGGTTGCTGGCGCTGGCTGCGCGATCGGGACGACAGCCCCTGGTATCCCAGCGTGCGACTTTTCACCCAGCGCGAGCGCGGCAACTGGGACGAGGTACTGGAGCGCGTCGCCGCCGCTTTGCAGCAGACTTTCCCGTCGCACGGCCGCTGATCGACGGACGTGCCGGACGGCAATGCACCTGTTCATGCGCCGGCGCGCCGAGCATGCCCGCGGTACGCTTTTGCGAGTAATCGGCAGTGACCCGGCTTCGCATCCTCCAGGGCGGCGGCGCGCAAAAACCGCTTGGGTTTCTAACCGCGCCTGCCGAGCTCGGCAAAATCAACGCTTCTCGCTTCGCACGCTTCCGTGAACACCGCGTCGTAACTCGAGAAGAACACTGTGCGCGTTTCGGCGAGCATCTTGAACAGATCGACCAGCGCGGCGCGCGCGGCGGCATCGAGTCCGCCGACCGGTTCGTCCGCGATCAGCACTTTGGTCTCACCGAGCGCGGCTGCCGTGAGGAAGATTTTCTTGCGCGTACCGAACGACATCTGCTCGAAGCGTTTGTCCAGATGCGGCGTGAGACCGAAGCGGTCGGCCAGCGCCAGCGTATCGCCGCCGACGGCCGTCTTTCTCGCCGAAGCCACATCGTTCAAATACGCACGACCGGTTTGATCGGGATACGTCGTGCAATCTTCGGGCACGTAGGTGAGCAGCGATTTCGCCGCGGCCGGTGCCGCGCGCAGCGAATGTCCGCCGATCCATACGTCGCCCGCGTCGGGCTCGATCGTGCCGGCAAGAATGCCGAGCAAGGTGGATTTGCCGCTGCCCGATTCATCGTTGAGGGCCACGCATCCTGCCGTGGTGTCGTAATGCAGTCCTTCAAAGATGATGCGATCGCTATAGCGCTTGCTGAGGTTCTCGAATCGAAGCATGAGTTGGAGCGGGGTATGAGGCGAAGAATTGTCGCTTGGCTCGGCTTGGCCTGGGTGCCGATTGTGCGCCGCGCCGTACTGCGCGGCACGGCTTCTTCACGAAGTTGACGTTGCGCAAGTGTAGCAGCGCAAACCGTGGCGGCTGGCGCGTGCATGGCCGTCACCGATCGCACATCCACGCTCGCGCTGCTTCGATCCACGGAGCGAGCGGCGGCCCCGTCGCCAGGTTGCCCGCAAGCGTCCCGCCTCGCGGACCGAACCGGCCCCTAAGCGGTTAAAGTCTCGCAGCGTCAGGCCGTTAACGCAGAGAAGCCGACCCCTTCCGTCATCTTCCTGGACATTTCGACAAACGCGTCGACCGCACCTCATGCAAACTGCTGCCGGCAACACGGCTGAGCCGTCCCGCGCCGAACTTCGACGTGTCGTCACGGCGATCGTGATCGGCAACGGCTTCGTCGCCTACGACTTCACGGTCTACAGCTTTTCGGCCGTCATCATCGGCAATCTGTTCTTTCCGTCGGACAATCCCGTCTCGTCGCTGTTGCTCTCGCTCGCCACCTTCGGCGCGGGCTTCGTGATGCGCCCGCTCGGCGCGGTGATGATCGGCCACATTGCCGACAGCCGCGGCCGCAAGGCCGGCCTCACCGTGTCGCTCGCGCTGATGACGCTCGGCACGTGGCTGATCGCGTGCCTGCCGGGCTACGCGTCGATCGGCCCCGCCGCGAGCATGCTGATGGTGCTCGCGCGCCTGATGCAGGGGCTTGCGGCGGGCGGGGAGATCGGCCCGGCGTCGGCCTCGCTGATGGAGTCGGCCGGCTACCGGCGCCGCTGTTTCATGGCGAGCTGGCGTGGGGCGAGCCAGGGGGCGGCCGCTTTCGCCGCCGCGCTGGTTGGGGCGAGCACCACGGCGCTGCTGTCGCCCGCCGCGATGCACGAGTGGGGATGGCGCATTCCGTTCGTGCTGGGCGGCCTGATCGGCCCGGTCGGCTGGTATTTGCGCCGCCGCATGCCGGCCGCCGCGCCGCGGCAACGCGCACGGCTGAGTCCGCGGCGGATGTTCGCGGAGCACACGCGCCCGCTCGTCTGCGGGATTCTGATGATGGCGGCGCCGTCGGTGAGCATCTACCTCACCGTGTTCTACATGCCGGCCTACCTGGTTCGTACGCTGCATCGGCCGCCGACGGTCAGCCTGCTGACGGCGTGCTTGTCCGGCTTCGTGATTCTCGTGGTGACTCCGCTCGTCGCGCGCGCGGCCGACCGGCTCGCGAGCCGCAAGACGCTGCAATACGCGTCGTTCGCGGCGTCGCTTGCCGCGGCTTGGCCGGCGTTCTGGGCGCTGACCCACGGCGTGAGCGATCTCACCGCGCTCGTTATCATCACGGCGTATGTCGCGCTGGCGGTCAACAACGCCGGCGCAAGCTCGGTGCTGATGATGGAGGCGTTTCCAGCGCATCGGCGCGCCGGCGGACTGTCGGTGATTTACAGCTTCGGCGTCGTGCTGTTCGGCGGATTTTCGCCGTTCCTCGTGACGTGGCTCATCAACCGGACGGGCGATCCGATGATTCCGGCGTGGTATCTGATGGGTGCGACCGCGCTCACGCTGGCCGCGCTGAAGCAGTTCCCCGAGAAAGCGGCGCCGGGTGCGTGTCCAGCCTGCTCCGCGTCCTCCGCCGGCACGTCCCAGCCGCGGGTCTGATTCCTACACCGCGTTGCCGGCTTGCAGATCGAGTGCGCGCACGCGCATGTCCTGCGGACTCATATCGAAGGCGCGCCGGAATGCGCGCGTAAAGTCGGACGCGCTGTGAAAACCGAGCCCGTAAGCGATTTCCGCCACCTGAAGCTGTGGGAAACGGACTAGTTCGTCCGCCGCTTCCCGCAACCGGCGATTGCGGATATAGGCGCCGAGCCCGCCCTCGTGCTCGAACCAGCGATAGATCGTCGCGCGTTTCAGTTGCAACGCCTGAACCACGCGGGTCGGCGTGAGCTCGCCGTCATGCAGATTGGCTTCGACGTAGCGGCGCACCCGGCCCATCAACGCGGCCTGCAGCGCGGCACGGTCGGCACCCGTCAGGCGCGCCTCCTGGCGAAACGCGGCGACCAGCAACTGCGCGCCGGCATGTAAGGCTTCGGTTGCGCCCACCGGGTCGAGCTTGGGGATTTCCCTGGCAACCGCGGCCAGATGATCCAGCGCGAGGCCGGTGAGCGGCGAGCCTTGTTGAACGATGCGGCCGTGAATCGCCGCGCCGTCGCGCAACTCTTCGTCGACGAGCGCGGCCGGTACGAATACGCTCAGCAGGCGGCATTGAGGGCGTTCGGCGCGAAACGGCTGGTTCAGATCGAACGCGACGATGCCTTGCACCGAGCCCGGTGCGCTGCGCTTCTTGTGCATGCCCGTCACGTGGCCGACTTCTCCTTCCAGAAAGAGCTGAAAGACGTAATCGCGCCGCGAGTCGGTGGATACGCGGGCCACCGAGCGTTCGAGCAGCATCGAATCGGTGCTGCAGTCCGTAAACACCATGCCGCCGACCGCATATAAATCGATTTCACCGCGAAATCCCCCGGCGATCTGTTCTTTCGACGGCGGCGCGTCGACCACATGGCCCACGCGCTGGCGCCAGGCCAAAAATTGCTCGCCGGGCGCCAGTCCGTGCGTGCTGAAACGGCTCACCGAAATGACGGAGCGCGAATCGGCTGCGGCGGCCGCGGCCAGATGTGGCGGCAATGTGCGCTGGTTCATGGATCCGTTGCGGCAAGCGGGGATGCGGCGGCGGCTGGGAAACGCGGTATTTCGCGTGGTATTTCGCGCGGTATTTCGTACACCGCCGTCGAAAACTGAGACGTATGGTAAAGCGTAACAAAAAAGCTGCGCTAACGTCACATGATTAGATGCAGATCGTTTTCCGCCGACGGCGCGGCCAAAGTTTCACTGCCCGGTCCCGTGAAATCGCAACTGCACGATGAGAGAGCGCCGATTCGCCAATCGCGGTGCGGGGGCGACGTCCACGCTTTGCCAACTGGCAATTCACGGGGTATGGAACGATGAACGGCACGAAGAGGCAACCGGGCGCGCAGCGCTGCGGGCGGCATCCGGCGAGTCTGGTGGACAGACAGTTGGAGCATCTGGAGAACATGGTCGGGTACGTGTCGCGCGAGGGCGGCGCCGGCGTGTTGTATCCACTCGACCATGACTATTGGGAAAAGCGCATCCGCGCGCTCGAAGAGACGCATGAGCTGATCGCCAGTCAGCGGCAACGTCTCACGAGACTTCTGACGAGGCTCACGAGTGAAGCGCAGGTCGCGCTGAAGCCGTGCACGGCCGCGTGAGTGCGTCGAAGAAATTGCGGACATCAGGATTAACAGCGCGAGACCAGATCGATGCCGGCCTGCATCGACCATAAAAACCGAAGAGCCTGGGAGAAAGCGGCGATGATGCGAACGGGCCCGAAGAGGCCCGTCGCTCATTCGTCCAGCCTTCGAGCGCACGCCGTCAAATAAGCGACTCCATGAGTGCCGCTGCGTCGGCCGTCTCGCTCGAGCGCCACAAGCCTATTTGCCGTAATTCTGACCGCTTTTAAATAGGGCGCGGCTAATTGTAGGTGTGCAAAATACACAGCGAATAGAGGGCTGCTAAACTGTGCCCGGAGCAGCGTGTCTTCGCATTTCAATCGATCGCTCGCTCCCCAAAATCCGCAGGCGCAAATCCTCGGATAGACGGTAGAAATGGGCCTTTTCTGTGATTTGGAAAGAACGGCGCCACGGCATACTGACCTGTATGCGGGCTGCTAAAAGGGACGTATGGTTGGCGTCCTTTTCCGAGCATGCATGGTGTCGCATCAGCCGATTCCCCCACACACCTCTACCCATCTGACTTTTACAAGTATTGGGGCTCGCTTTGAGCCCGTTTTTGGAAGTGACTCATGAAGCCGGGAAAGAACTCGCTTGGGAAAAGACGCGCACGCAAACTCACGATTGCGGTGGGTGCGGCGCTCATTGCCATGTTGCTCGCATTCAGCTTCTGGCATTACGAGCAGCGCGAGGCGCATATCGCGCCGGCGCTGACCGGCGTCGCGAAGGAAATGCGCCACGATCCGTCGGCGTGGACGCGCGAAGAAAAAGACGCGTCGCAAATGATGCGCGACATTCGCGGCGCCAACGTCGCAGCGATCGGCGTGAGTCCCAATGCGATTCTGGTGTCGAGGCGCGACGGCTCGAAATACTTCGTCACCGATCACAATGCGGCGTTCTCGCATGCGCTGCTGCTCGACGAACCGAGGTCCGGCGAGGCGGCGTCGTATCAACTCGTCTGGCTTCCCGACGCGGACATCCGCACCGGCGGTTCGAGCTGGATTCACGTGTTCGAGCAGACGCGCGACGCGATCAGCGTGCTGCTGCCGCTGTTGCTGATCGGCGGCATGGTGTGGTTCATGCGCCGCGAGATGAGAGGCGGCGCGCAGCTTCTCAGCAAGGCGCCCACGCTGCGTTTCGACGACGTGATCGGCGCGGGCGAAGCGAAGGCCGCGCTCGCGGACATTCGCGGCTATCTGTCCGATCCGAAGCAATTCACGTCGATGGGCGTGCGCGCGCCATGCGGCATTCTGATGGTGGGCGGTCCCGGGGTCGGCAAGACGCGGCTCGCCCAGGCACTCGCGGGCGAGTGCGGCGCGAGCTTCATCTCGATCACGGGCAGCTATTTCAGCGCGAAGTACTACGGCGTCGGCATCCAGAAGGTCAAGCATCTGTTCGAACTCGCGCGCAACAATGCGCCCACGGTGATCTTCATCGACGAGGCCGACGGCCTCGCCAAGCGCACCGATACCGGCGGCGGTCCGGTCGAGGCGGAGAGCAATCGCATCATCAATCAGTTGCTGGCGGAAATGGACGGCTTCGCTTCGAACGAAGGCGTCATCATCGTCGCGGCGACCAACCATCCGGACAATCTCGATGAAGCATTGCGCCGGCCGGGCCGCTTCGATCGCACCGTCCAGGTTCGTTTGCCCGATCGTGAAGACCGCGCAAAGATCTTCCGCTTCTACGCGGAAAAGCTGAAGTCGAAATCCGCCGACATCGACTATGACCAACTGGCTCGCCTGACCACGGGCCTGTCTCCCGCGACGGTCGCGATGGTGGTGAATCAGGCGGGGCTCGTCGCGCGCAAGGCGGGCGACGCCGAAATCGCCTCGAAGCATTTCATGGAAGCGATCAAGATCGCGCGCATCGGCGACGTGAGCGGCGCCGAGCGGGCACTGAGCGAAGACGAACGCACCCGCATCGCGGTGCACGAAGCGGGGCACGGTCTCGTCGCGGCGGTGCTCGGCACCGGCGTGCTGGAAGAGGTCACGATTCTGCCGCGCGGCGGCGCATTGGGTGTGGCGCTCATCACCAAGGCGCAGGACAAGCACCTGTACCGGGAGACTGAGATTCGCAACGAAATCCAGGTGTTGCTCGGTGGGCGCAATGCCGAGATTCTCACGTTCTCGG
>DASPZL010000145.1:0-15368 GCA_035636295.1 Paraburkholderia sp. | reverse complement strand
CGCATCTTCCTGCTGGGCGATCTGCGTCTCCAGCTGCGGAATCGTGGCAAGCGAGGCTTCATATTCGGACTGGCTCTGCGCAAGCTCCATCTGCGAGACATCGCCGCCTGTGAAACGCGCCTGGAATACTTTTACGGATCCGGCGCGGCTTTCGGTGGTGGCCTTGGCAATGGTCAACTGCTGGTCGAGATCGCGCAGATTGATGTACGCGGTGGCCACCGAAGCCACCAGCGAGAGGATCGTCGCGCGGCGCCCCTCCTCGCTCGCCAGCAAGCTGGCGCGGGCCGATTCGGTCTGTCTGCGCACGCGCCCGAACAGGTCGAGCTCCCACGCCACCATCAGCGGCGCCTGGAACTCGTTGAATACCGGGCTCACGCCGGCCGGCAGAGGCGTCGGGCCGGCTTGCGATGCACGTTGGCGCGACGCATCGAAGCCCGCGTTGACCTGCGGAAACAGCGCGGAGCGCGTTGTCACGAACTGGCCGAGAAACTGATCGACGCGCGCGGCAGCGATCTTCACATCCTTGTTGTCGGCGAGCGCGGCCAGGATCAGATCGTTCAGGACGGGGTCGCCAAACTGTTCCCACCACGGTGCGTTGACCGCATCCACCGCCTCCGCGGTGTCGAAGCGATAGGTCGCGGGTGTCGCCACGTTGGGGCGCACATAATCCGGGCCGAATAAACAGCCGCTGAGTCCGCTCGCTACGATCACGAGCAGCAACGCCGGCAAGACACGCAGCGGATAGGCGGAGCCTCGCATGTCAGTCGCCCTCGCGTTGCGCGGACGGCGTGGTCGCGGGACCGCCTGAGCCGGGCGGCGTGGCGGCAACCGGGCCCTCCGCCGCGGGTCCGCCACTCGCGCCCGGTGTCTTCTTGGTGCCGCTCTTTTCAGACATCGTCTCGAGCACGTAGAAGAACATCGGAATGAAGAATACGGCGATCACCGTCGCGCCGAGCATGCCGCCGATCACGCCGGTACCGATCGAATGCCGGCTGTTGGCCGACGCGCCGAGCGCGACAGCGAGCGGCACGCAACCCAGAATGAACGCGAGCGATGTCATCACGATCGGCCGCAGCCGTTCGGTTGCCGCCGTGACCGCCGCGTTGTACACCGACTCGCCCGACTCGCGATTGAGTACCGCAAACTCGAAGATCAGAATCGCGTTCTTGGCGGCGAGCGCGACCAGCATCGTCAGACCGATCTGGAAATACACGTCGTTTTCGAGGCCGCGCAACAGGATCGCCAGCAACGCGCCGAACAGCGCGAACGGCACGGCCATCAACACACCGAACGGCAAGCTCCACTTCTCGTATTGCGCCGCGAGAATCAGGAAGACCATCACCAGACCGAACACGAAAACCAGTCCCGACGTACCGCCCGATTGCCGCGCTTCGTAAGCCTCGCCGCTCCAGCCGATGCCGTAGCCTGACGGCATGACCGTCTCCGCCACTTCCTCGAGCGCGCTGATGACTTGCCCCGAGCTGTAGCCCGGGGCGCCGTTGGCCGTGATCTTCACCGCAGGAAAGTTGTTGAAGCGCGTCACCAGGTCCGGACCGGTCACGTACTTCGAACTCACGACCGCCTTGAGCGGCACCATGCTGTTCGTCTTGCTGCGCACGTAGAGCTGGTTCAGATCCTGCGGCGTCAGACGGTACGAAGGCTCGGCCTGCAAAATGACCTGCCAGAGCCGGCTCGAACGGTTGAACTGCGAAACGTACAGCGAGCCGAACATCGTCTGCATCGCGCTGTACACCTCCTCGATCGGCACGCCGAGCGTCTCTGTCTTGTCGCGGTCCACGTCGACCAGCAGCTGTTGAGCCGCGGCATTGAACGTGGAGGTTACGCGCGCCAGTTCGGGCCGTTTTTTCGCCTTCGCGACAAAGTCGTCCACGACTCCGGCAAGCTGCGAGGTGGTCGCGTCGCCCTTGCTCTGAATCCACATTTCGGTGCCGCCCGTCGTGCCAAGACCGGGAATGGACGGCGGATTGACCGGCAGGATGATCCCTTCCTTGACTTGCGAAAGATGCTCGTAGGCGTCGATCAGCACGGCGCGAGCGTTTTGCGTTTTGATGTTGGCAAACTCGTAGCGCTCATCGAAACTCTTGAAGCCGATGAAGAACGCGCCTGCATTGTTCTTGTTCTGGCTGTCGAGCAAGCTGTAGCCGTCGACGATCGTCACGCTGCTCACCGCCGGCTGTTTCATGAAGTATTCGGTGACGTGCCGGGACACGTCGCCGGTTCGGTCGAGGCTCGCCGCGTCCGGCATGATGACCGCGCCGAGCAGATAGCCCTGGTCTTCGGGCGGCAGGAACGAAGTCGGAATCGAGCGCATCATCACCACCGCCAGCGCGATCATGCCGACGAACAGCAACAACGCGACCACGAATCGCTTGATCACCAGTTTGACGGCGGAGGTGTAGTGATCCGTCATCTTCGCGAAGCCGTTGTCGAACCAGCGGAAGAAGCCGCGCTTTTCGTGGTGCCCCGGCTTGAGCAGCAACGCGGCCAGCGCCGGAGAAAGCGTCAACGCAACCAGCCCGGAGAACACCACCGAAATCGCGATGGTGATCGCGAACTGCTTGTACAACTGGCCCGTGATACCGCCCAGAAACGCAACCGGCACGAACACCGCGCACAGCACGAGCACGATCGCCACCACCGGGCCGGCCACTTCATCCATCGCACGCTTGGCGGCCTCTTTCGGGCTCAGCTTGTGCACGTTCATATTCCGTTCGACGTTCTCGATCACGACGATCGCATCGTCCACCACGATGCCGATCGCGAGGACCATGCCGAACAGCGTCAGCATATTGATCGAGAAGCCGAGCGCGAGCATTCCCATGAAGGTGCCCATGATCGACACCGGCACCGCCAGCACGGGAATCAGCGTCGCGCGCAGGCTTTGCAGGAACACGAACACCACGATCACCACGAGCACGAGCGCTTCGAAGAACGTGTGCACGACGTCTGAAATGGATGCCCGCGTGAACTCCGTCGTGTCCATCGCGATGCTGTATTCGAGGCCTTCCGGGAAGGTCTTTTTCATCTCCGCGAGCGTTGTGCGAACCTGCTTCGACACATCGAGCGCATTTGCGCCCGGCTGCTGATACACGGCAATGACGGTAGCCGGCTTGCCCTGAAAGCGGCTGCGGATCGAATAGTCTTTCTGTCCCAGCGCCGCGCGGCCGACGTCCTTCAACCGCACGATGGCGGCGTCGCCATTGGCCGCGCGGATAATGATGTTGTCGAACTCCGAGGGCTCGCTCAGCCGGCCAGTGGTGGTGACCGCGAACGACTGCTCGACGGGCGCGCCGGTTGGCGATTGGCCGAGACGGCCTACCGCGAATTGCTGGTTCTGATTGGCGACCGCCTTCTGCACGTCCCCCGCCGTAATGCCCAGTTGTGCCATGCGGTCCGGCTTCAGCCAGATTCGCATCGCGTAGTCAGGCGTGCCGAAAATGCTGGACTGGTTGGCGCCCGAGATGCGCTTGAGCGCATCGAGCACGTAGATGTTGGCGTAGTTGGCAATGTAGGTCGCGTCGTACCGGTCGGATGGCGAATAGATCGCGATCACCATCATGAATGCCGACGACTTCTTCTGCACCTGAATGCCTTGCGACTGCACCGAGGAAGGCAGTTGCGGCAAGGCGAGATTCACGCGGTTCTGTACGTCCACCTGCGCGAGTTCGGGGTTGGTGCCGATCTGGAAGAACGCGTTAACGGTCAGATTGCCCGTCGATGAACTCGATGAGTTCATATAGATCATGTTGTCCGCGCCGTTCACCTGCTGCTCGATCGGTGCGGCCACGTTGTTGGCCACCACGTCCGCGCTCGCGCCCGGATAGTTGGCGGAAATCGTGATCTGAGGCGGTGTGATGTCGGGATACTGCGAGATCGGCAGGTTGAACATCGCGACGGCGCCGCCGAGCGTGATCACAATCGAAATCACCGACGCAAAGATCGGCCGGTCGATGCAGTAACGGGAGATGTTCATGTCGCGGCACCCTCACTGCGTTGCGGTCGTGGCAGTCGTCGCGGAGGAGTGCTCCTTCGAACCGGTCCCCCCGCCCGCGGGCACGTCGAGCGCGGCATGGGCGGCCGGCGCCGCGACGATTTTCAGCGGCACGTCGGCCGCCACGCGAATCGCGCCGTCCACCACCACGCGCTCACCAGGCTTCAAGCCCTGGGTGATGAACCAGTCGTCGCCATGCCATTCGCCGACTTCCACTACGCGCTGGTGTGCCTTCGAGTCACCGTCGACAACCCACACGAAATGGCTTTTCGCGCCCTGTAAAACCGCGCGTTGCGGCACGAGGATCGCATTGGGCCGCGAGGCACCGGACACGCGTGCCCGGACGAATTGCCCAGGACGCAAGCCGCCTTGCGGATTCGCAAACGACGCGCGCACCAGAAACGTTCCGGTCTCGGTGCTGAAAGCAGGATTGGTGAAGCTGATACGGCCGCGGTTCGGAAACTCGGTGCCGTCCGCCATGACCAGTGTGACTTCGAAATCACTATTGGCCGGAAAGCGCAAATGGCCGTTGGCAACTTCTTCGCGATACTTCAACATCTCGTTTTCCGAAATACTGAAGTTCACCCACATCGGGTCGAGTTGATAAACATAGGTCAGAAGCCCGGAGGCCGAGGCGGTCACGAAGCTGCCGTCCTGTTGCCGGGCAAAGCTCGACAAGCCCGTGAGCGGCGACTTGATCGTCGTATAGCTGAGGTTCAACTGCGCCGTCTGCACCTGACCCAGCGCGGCGATCACGGCGGCTTGAGCCTGCTTTTCGTTGCCGTTTGCGTCGTCGAGATCTCGCTGGCTCAACGCGTTTTGCGCGGCGAGCGGAATCACGCGCGCGAGATTCGCCTTTGCGACGGTGAGACGCGCCTGCTGCTGCGCGAGTTGCCCTTTCGCGGTTTGCAGCGCAGCGTCGAAAGGCTTGGGGTCCATCAGAAACAGTGTCTGCCCGGCGTGAACCATTTGCCCTTCGGTATAGAGCCGTTTGTCGAGAAAGCCGTCTACGCGTGCGCGAATCTCGACTTCGCGAGAGCTCTGCGTTTGCGCGGTGAATTCGAAATCGACGGGCGTGTCGCTCTGCGTAACCGCTGTCACGGTGACTTCCGTCACACCGGCTGTCGGCACGGTTGGCGCCTTGTGGCATGCCGCCATGCACAAGGCGAGCGCCGCGAACGTGAGAAGACCACGCACGCTCGCCGAAGCGTTGTTGTGCCGCGGCGCCATGCATGGCGAGGACTTTATGCTGCATTCGGCTTTCATGAATTCACCGCTGCGCGCGCGAGACGTATGCCGTTCCTGTTCATGGATGCCTCCGTCCTGCTCCTCGTGAGGTTTACTGGACCGTGTAGCCGCGCCCCGTCATGCACGCGGCAACCGCGCGGTTGTAGGTACTCAATGCCTGTGAGGTCTGCTGCTGGTTCGCCTGGGTTTGCGCGGCGGCGCTCTGTTGCTTGCGCCGCTGGCGTGCGCCGCCAGCCACCGTGCCCGTCACCGCCCCAACGGCGGCGCCCTTGCCCGCATCGCCGGCCACTGCGCCGACTGCCGCCCCTAGCGCCGCTCCACCCGCCGCGCCCCTTAGGCGTTCGCCTTGCGGCGGCGGTGCGCCGGGCTGCGTCGCACCTTGTTGTGCGAGTGCCACCGGATCGACACCGGTTGATTGCTTCGCCCATAACTGGCACTCAGCGGTGTCGGTTTGCTGGCGACTGGCGCTTTGGCCCTTGGCGGGATAGATAATGGGCTGTTGTGCCGACGCGTTGGCAGTCAGCGTCAATACAAGCACACCCGTCAACCGCCACATGATCGGTAGCATGGTCACCTTCCATTCGATTGCCATCCCGGCGAGCCGCGCACGCACAAGCGGCGGCCGTTTTCGGTTGAATCAATTATTGGATTTCGCGTCGTTCGATGGCAATTGGCCTTTGGTCCCATAGCGCGAGCATGCGGCGCGCAACCCCACACGATCGATTCAGACGGGCGGCACGACGTCCAGCGCGGCGCGCACGGTCTTGACGAACAACTCGTCGTTGAACGGCTTGCGCAGCCAGGCAACCGCGCCTGCCGCGAGCGCGTGCTCGCGCACACCAATCTCGTCGTGCGCGGTGATGAAGATGACGGGCATGCCGGAGCCGGACAAACGCCGCTGGACCTCGAGTCCATTGATGCCAGGCATCTGTACATCGAGGATGACGCAGTCCGGGCGATACCACGGCATCGACGTGAGCGCGTCGAGAAACGCGTCGCCGCTTGGGAACGTTTCGGCGGCAATGCCGATAGACCGCAGCAATCGCCTGATTGCGCGGCTCACCGATTCATCATCATCGACCACGACAACGAATGGTTTCAGGTTTCCCATTGAGAGTAGTCCGGTGTCCTGGAACGCGCGGATAAACGCAGTCCCCCAGACGACAGCCTATGAGGCGCAGGGATTCGCGGATAGTGGACCTTGGTCCCGCTTGCACGGCCGCGCGGACTGCGCTGCATACGGACGCCCCGTGACAGACGCTGCCACGGGTCGACTCGACAATGGGCAAGGCCCGCGTCAGTGCACAACCCGCGCTTCGACTGTGCCGTCGAATCCGAGTTTGTCCGCGACGCGCACGAGTTGCGCGAGCGAGGTCACTTCCATCTTCGCCATGACGCGCGCGCGATGCGCCTTGATCGTTTTTTCGACGGTGCCCAGTTCGCCGGCAACCTGTTTATTCAAGCGCCCCGTTACCACGAGCGCCATGACTTCGCGCTCGCGCGGCGTGAGCCTGTCCAGACGGCCGCGAATCACGTCCAGCTCGCAGCGCACAGCGCGCGTTTGCGCGACGCGCTCGAATGCCGCTTCGATCGCACCGAGCAAATCGGCGTCATTCACGGGTTTCGCGAGGAAATCGCTGGCGCCCGCTTTCATTGCACCCACCGTCATCGCGATATCGCCGTGCCCCGTGATGAAGATGATCGGCAGCAATGCCTTGAGTTCGCGCTGCAATTCCAGACCGTCAAGATCGGGCAGTTGCACATCCAGAACCAGACACGCAGGCGAAGTGACGTCGCGCAATCGCTCCAGAAACGCGTGAGCATTGTCGAAGGTCTCCACACGGTAGCCGGCGGAGTGGATCAGGCGCCCCAACGCGCGGCGCACTGAATCATCGTCATCGACGACGAAAACAAGGGAATCGGAATCAGTCATGGCCTCTTTCGCGACCTGCCCTATTGCGTTGCATCGCCCGTCGGCAATGCGACGTAAAAAGTCGCGCCTCGATCGCTGTTGTTTTCCGCCCAAAGACGCCCGTGGTGCATGTCGATAATGGAACGGCTGATCGACAATCCCAAACCAAGTCCCTGGGGTTTTGATGTAAAGAACGGCTTAAAGATCTTGTCAAACTTATCCGCGGTCAACCCGTGGCCTCTATCGCGCACGGCGATCAGCACCATGCCCTTATTGGTCGATGTCAGCGTTACGTCTACAACGCGCTCGGCGGTCGGAACCTCGTTCATCGCGTCGAACGCATTCAGCAGCAGGTTCAGCATGACCTGCTGCAGTTGAACCCTGTCGCCTTGCACGGGCGGCAACGTCGCGTCGACATCGAGCGTCACGCTCGTGCCGCGCACAATCGCATCGCTGCGCACGAGAATGACGGCATCGCGCATCACGCCGGCGAGATCCAGAGGCATGACATCCAGATCGCCCTTCTTGACGACCGCGCGTATGCGCCGGATCACCTCGCTCGCCCGATAATCGTCCTGAACGATGTCGTCGAGAATGTCGCGCAATTCGGCGAGATCGATCGGATCGGCCGTCATGAATCGTTGTGCGGCCTGCACGTTACTGAGAATCGCCGTAAGCGGCTGATTCAATTCGTGAGCCAGCGAGGACGCAAGTTGCCCGATCGTGGAGACTCGCGTGAGATGCAGGAGATCCTGACGCTGACGGCGCAACTCGTATCGATCGGTCTTGTCGATAATGGATGCGAGCGTGACGTTCTCACCGTCGAAGCGAAACGCATTCAATTCGACCTCTGCGCGAAACTCCGTGCCATCCTTGCGGCGCGCGCGGATGTCGTCCAACGGCAAACGCTCGCGCGATGGTCGCGCAGCAAACGGTTCGGCCCCGAGCGGCGCACTACTGGCCGAGTGCAGTTCACGAACGAGCAGTTCTACGGGCTTGCCGAGCAGCTCGTCGCGCTCATAGCCGAACAAGCTGTTTGCTCGAGGATTGACCATCACCATCTGACCACGCTCGTTGAGCATCAAAATTGCGAGCGGCAATAATGCGAGTGCGTCACGAAAATAGCGTTCGCCGATCAACTGTGCGGCAGTATCCGTGCCCGAATGCCGCGAATGCATGGTCTGTGCGCCGCTATCCAGGGTTTGTCTGCGTATCCGCCCCGGCAATGCGAGCGCGCGTATCCATTCGACAAACGGTCGCGCTGCGCGCGTCGCGTATTCACCGTGATCGGCCGAGCCGGAAATGTCGGAAACCACGCAATGAGATTCACTACGCAAATGATTCGGCCGGCGAACATTGATTGACGACTCATTCGAGGCGGCATTATCCGCCATTGCGACTTGCTTTTTATACGCCATACGTTCACCCGTCATTGAGCATTGGAGACAATTCCCCGCGATAATTGGCGTTTTAAAACTAGCCAGTCCCAATGAACCCCGGTTCAACGCGTGTATCAGCAACCACAGAATAGCCGCGGCTTGCAAAACGACGATAGCTGAACGTGACGATGCTCATGACGACGACCCGCCTCTCAAGAGCCGGCACCGCAAGACAGGTTGCCGAAATTCGTGCTGTACGTCGACATGAGATATGCCGTCTGGATCAGACGGCTTCTTTTATTTCTGCTGCTCAAGAATCAGGCTGGCGGTCTCTCATCGCCTCATTAGGCAGCTAACGAATTGCAAAGACCACGCTCTGGATAAGACTGCGAATTGAATGAGCGAACCGGCAAGTATTGCAACGCGAAAGCTTATCGACAGGTAAATCCATCGTAGTACGCATGGAGCGACATGTAAACGAAAACGAGCCGTCCCTCGTGTACATTTTCGCGCCGGCCAACGAATGGGACTAAAGTCCAATTGTTCCCCTGGTTCATTGACGATAGCTTTGATCAACTAACAGTCTGTTCGCTTTCTGGAATGTGCGAACTGAAGCCCGGCCATTGCCCGGCACGACCTTATCCGATTGCGGGATGCTCATGGACAAGGCACGCGAGAAGGAACCCACTGGCGCAAACGCGAGTTGGGGAAAGTTCGAGCATACCGTCATGGTCCTGCAAGGCGGCGGTGCGCTCGGCGCCTATCAGGCCGGCATTTACGCCGGCCTCGCCGAAGCGGCGCTTGCGCCGGACTGGATTGCAGGCGTTTCGATCGGCGCGATCAATGCCGCGTTGATCGCGGGAAATCCTTCCGAACGGCGTGTCGAACGCCTACGGGAATTCTGGGAGCGCGTGTCCGCGCATGCGCCGTTAGTGCCGCCACCGTCGCTCGATCCGATGCGACCGTTACTGAACTTCATGAGCGCCGCATCCAGTGTTGCGTTCGGCGTACCTGGTTTTTTCTCACCGCGTATACCCGGACCGTTTGCGGCGCCGCGAGCAAGCATCGAAACGCTTAGCGTGTATGACACCCACCCTCTGAGGAAAACACTGAGAGAACTCGTCGACTTCGAGTTGATCAATCAAGGGAATGCCGTGCGTCTATCGCTCGGCGCGGTCAACGTGCATAGCGGTAACTCGATCTATTTCGACAACCTCAAGACAGAGATCGGTCCCGAGCACGTCATGGCGAGCGGTGCGTTGCCACCGGGTTTTCCAGCGGTGCAAATAGACGGGCAATGGTACTGGGACGGCGGCATCGCGTGTAACTCGCCGCTTTGGTATGTTCTCGACGAAGACTACCGGATGAGTGCGCTGATCTTGCAGGTGGACGTATTCAGCGGCGCCGGCGCATTGCCGACCAACCTGAGAGAAGTGCAGGAGCGCTGCAAGGACATTCAATACGCTAGCAAAACGCGCTTCAACACTACGCGCGTGAGCGAAATCGAAGCACTGCGCAACTCGCTGCGCCACGTGCTCGATAAGTTACCGCCCTCTTTCCAGTCAGACCCCGACGTGCAGAAACTCAGCGCGATCAGCACGCGAGGTCCGGTCGCCCTGGTCCATTTCATCAACCGGCACAATACACGTTCAGCGAACTTCAAGGACTACGAGTTCTCGCGCGCAACGGTCATGGAGCTGTGGGACTTCGGGTACAACGATGCGCGCAAGGCACTGTCCGATCCGCAATGGCGGGAAACGACCGATCTGGGCAATGGCATTCACGTCTACGACCTGACCAGTTAACTGACAAACTGGTGGACAGACAGGCACAGTCCGCGAAAACCTCGCCGCCATCGCTAGTTCGCATCCGCCAATGCGGCGCAGCGTCTAACGCCCAAGGATATCGAGCGCCGCTCGCATCGGCGCAAACGATACCCGGACGATGCCGCTCAGTGGCCCATTCATTTCCATGATCAGGAAGATCGCACCGGACGTGGACAGCGCGCACATCACGAGCACCGTCATCGTCGTACCGTTGCGAGGCGCGAAAAGGCCGAACGTGCCGAAGAGAATCGCGAGCCACGAGACCAGAATGACAAGCAGCGGCGTCGGAATCGATCCGGTTTGCTGCAATAAAGCGAGCCAGCGCGTGGCCAGTACGTCGTCGACGATTTGCAACGCGTGCGCCTGCAAATTGCGCTGCGTATCGTTGCGCGGTGCCAATTGTTCCACCTGGCGCTGAAAATCTTCGCCGCGCGCAATCGCCTCCGGGCCGCTCAGTTTTGCTATCTGTGCGGGATCGCCTGACGACATCGCCGCAATCGAGGCACCGGTCGTACGTTTAAGCGCGCTGCGGATTTCAAGTGTCTCCGGGCCATAATGCGCTAGCACGCGATCCAGCCGAACGATCTGTGTGGCGCTATGCAGGAGTTCGTTATTCGTCGTGTCGAACGAGCTTTTTGCCGACGAGATCAGCAAGCCGAGGACCAGCGCGGCCATCGTGGCGACGAGGCCGGTCGCGAGTTTGACGACACCGATCGATTCATCGCTCAGGTGGTGTTCCGGCAGAATGAAGCGCAGATACGATCCGACCAACGCGCTGCCCACCACGCAAGCGAAAACGATCGATGCGTCGACAAGATGATTCACCCTCCATTCCTCCGCATTTCGTTGTGCACCTGGCGCTTCGACATCTTGCACGCCGCAGTGCGGCGTGCAATTGGACCAAAGTCCAACTGCCGCCACTACGAGGCGCGGCTGTGCGTCCTGACCGAACCGCCGTGAGTCACGGCGCCGCTCCGCGAAGCGTTATTGGACCAAGGTCCAATTGTCTTTACGTGTAGGCAACACCACTATTTATTTCAACCAAAACGAGTCGCAAAAGACCTCGATCACTCGATCCCTGTCTATTGAAAACGCGAACAATCCGGCGCGCGAGCCGCGTTCATACCGTGACGTCATTTCCTGAATGGAGCACGAACATGTTCAAGTACCTTCGGCTTATCCTCGCTGCCCCGCTGCTGTTGCTCGCGGTTTCCTGCTCGACCCAGCAGCAGGCCGGAGCGGCTCCCGGAACCGACCCTGAACTGGAAGGAAAGGCGCGCGCGGCGTTGCAACAACTCACGGCCAGCGCACCGCGAACCGAAGAGCTTCAGAAAATGGCAAAGGCCGTTCTCGTATTCCCCGATATTCTGAAGGCAGGATTCATTGTCGGCGCCCAGGGCGGCAAGGGCGTGATGTTCGGGCCGGACGGCACCGTCATTGGCTATTACACGGCACGTGCGGTGTCTTACGGCTTGCAGGCGGGCGGGCAAACGTTTTCGGAAGCCATGTTCCTGATGAGCGACGAAGCGATCAAATACCTCAACACCAGCGACGGCTGGTCTGTCGGCATGGGTCCGAGCGTCGTCGTCGTGGATGCGGGAATGGGCAAGTCGATGACCACGACTACGCTGAAATCCGATGTGTACGCGTTCATCTACGGTCAGCAGGGATTGATGGCAGGTATGGGCGTGCAAGGCCAGAAGATTACGAAGTACACGCCGTGACCTGAAGCGGGCTCCCGCGCGCAAGCGGTATGCAGCGTGGCGGCCTTGTTTGACTTCGCGGTTGACATTCAACATGGCCGCGTCAATGCAACGAAGCGAGAGGCCACCATGGCGAAGCGTCTCAGATGGTTAGCGATTGTTCCAGCGGCCTTGTTCGGCACCGCCGCCATCGCGCAATACCCGGTTCTCGACATGGTCGCGGGCAACGTCGTTCAGAAGTACCAGGGGGCGACGTGTGAACAGTTGTGGCAGGAGCGCGCGCAGCAAAAGGGCCGGCCGAAGCCTGAGCGGGAGCAGCAGGCCATGCAGTTGCTGCATGACGATCCGCAGTTGCGCGCCGCCTTCATCGACAAGATCGCCGCGCCGGTTGCCAACAAGATGTTCGAATGCGGCATGATCCCCTGATTGTGCAAGGGTGCATGCCGTTAGCAGTCTGACTCAGCGAGGCAACGATGCCCTACACGACACTGCTCAGGCGCATGATGCCGATCGTGCTCGTGATCGGCCTGGCGCTGACCGCGAGCGGCCAGGCTCAACAGCCGTCGCATGTAACGAAAGCGGCAACCGGGCCCGGCTCGAAAAGCGCGGCTGTGCCCGCGTTCAAGCCCGGACTCGAGCCACGCGCGATCGAGATTCTCAAAGAGGCGAGTGCTCGCCTCGCTGCCGCGCACTCGATGTCGTTCACGGCGGTCGTCTCGTATGAAAGCCCGAGCCGTTTGGGTCCCCCGCTCGTCTACTCCACGCATTCCGATGTCACGATGCAGCGGCCGGACAAGCTCAAAGTCGTCACGCTCGGCGACGGCCCTGCTTCCGACTTCTATTACGACGGCAAGACCATGACGGCCTTCGCGCCCGCGGAGAAACTCGTTGCCGTCGCCGACGCTCCGCCCACCATCGACGGTGCGCTGCGGGCCGCGTTCGATACCGGCGCGATTTATTTTCCGTTCAGCGACGTCATCGTCGCGGATCCCTATAAGGATCTCGCCGAGGGATTGACGACCGCCTTCTACATCGGCCAATCAAATGTGGTGGCCGCCACGACAACCGACATGGTGGCCTACGTGACGGGCGACGTGTTCGTGCAGATCTGGGTCGGCGCGCAAGACAAACTGCCGCGGCGTATTTACGCGATTTATCTCAGCGATCGTGCGAGGCTGCGTCACGTGCTGGAGCTCTCGAACTGGCAACTGGACATCTCCGTGCCGGAGACCGCTTTTAACGCAGCCGATGTGGCCGGCGCGCAGCGCATCGCGTTTGCGAGGCCGGACGCTACTGACGCGCCGGGAATGAAGCCGCCGCCGAAAGTCTTGCGTCAAACGACAGTGAGGAGCCCACCATGAGGACCGCCGCCATTCGTCTGGTGGTGCTGCTCGTTCCGGCGCTCATCGCCGCTCGTGCCGGCGCATGGTCGCACGCGAACGCCTATGGCGGCGGCACTTATCACGCGGCCGGCTCAGGGTCGACAACCCGCACCGATTATGCGGGCGGCAGCGCGACCCACACCTATGGCCAGGGAACGACCGCGACCGGGCGCTATGGCAACACGGCCACTCATCAGGAAGGCTCGGGCCAGACGACCGCAACCAATCGCTACGGTGGAAGCGCGACGCACACGTACGGCCAGGGAACGTCCGCGAGCAATAGCTATGGCGGCACGGCCTACCATGCCAGTGGCTCCGGCTACACGACCTACACGAGCGCCTCCGGGAGCACGGCCTATCGCAGCGCCTACTACGGCGCGCGCTATCCCGCCTATCATCCGCCGGTCACCGTAAACAACTACGGTTCGAGTTGCTACAACTGCGGGGGATGGTCCACCGCGGGCGCGGCCGCGGCAGGCGCCGCAGTCGGCGTCGCAGCGGGAGCCGCGATCGCCTCCGCCAACACGGCAGCGGCTACATCGAACGCATACAATGCCGGCGTTGCCGCCGGAGCCGCCGCCGGCAACGCGGGCTTTGCAATGGGTGCGATCTATGCAACGTTGCCCGCCGGCTGCGCAACTCCGAATGTTCACGGCACCACGTATGACCTATGCGGTAATACGTGGTTTCAACCGGCGTACGGCGCTAACGGTGTTTACTACCGGGTCGTGCCCGCGCCGTGAAGCCGCGGGACACGAGCCGGCACTTACCACCAGTGAAACTTCAGCGTTTCAAAGGAGCACTCCATGACGAGCGCAAAATTTCTGGTCATCGCCGCCCTCGTAGCGGTTGTGCCCCCAGCATCGGCACAGCAGGAAACCGACGTGCAAGTAACGAAAGCGCCCGGGACGGCGACCATCAAGGGAACCACGAGAGTGACGGCCACGGTGCAGGATATCGATCGCGCCGAGAGGACCGTTTTGCTAAAGAGTCCAAACGGCAAAGTCGTTGAGGTGGCTGTCGGGGACGAGGCACGCAACTTTGACCAACTCAAGGTTGGCGACGTCGTCACAGCTGTTTATCGGGAAGCACTTACCCTGACGCTGAAGAAAGAAGGCGACGGCATGAGTTCGATCGAAGAGCAGCCGTCGATGGAGCGTGCGGCCGCTGGCGGCAAGCCCGGCGGCACCTTGGGGCGGGAAGTAAAAATCGTGGCCAACGTCGTCGCGGTCAATCCAAAAAGCAGGACGGTCACCTTGAAAGGTCCCAAGGGCAACGCATTAGACCTGATCGTGGCGGACCCCGCACAGTTCGCAAATATCAGAAAGGGGGATCAGGTGGAGGCCGTATACACTGAAGCCCTCGCGATTTCCGTGGAGCCTGCTGTGAGGAAGTAGATGCCTACCCAGCCGCCGCCGAAGGAGAAAGAAAAAATACCCGCACATAATGACGCGACGACATTCGGCATCACGCGCGCGCCCTTCAGCGAAAACTGTCCGCTCGAAATCCAGGATTCAGTAACGTTCTCGGAACAGGATGGACAAACAACCGTCACGCTGCACGCGAAACCGTTCGGTGAGGCCGATGCCGAGCGACAGTACTTTGAAGCGTTGCACCCGTCGCTCGAGCAAGGCTACGGCGGCACGTTCGATCAGCTCACCGAGTACTTACGGCGAGCCTGAGGCGTCCGCTAAAGCGAACGCGCCGCTTTCACTCGCCGCTTAATCGTAGTGGCGATGCTTGTGGTGGCGCTTGCCCGAACGGTTGCCGCGGGAATAGTCGTCCGCGTACGAGTTGGAGCGCGAGATGTTGCCGCCCAGCGCCGAGCCCGCGCCGCCGCCCACGGCTGCGCCGACGAGGCCGCCGGTGCGGCCGCCCATTGCATTGCCTGCCGCCGTGCCCGCGC
>DASPZL010000144.1:0-5919 GCA_035636295.1 Paraburkholderia sp. | reverse complement strand
CGCTTGTTCTGCTGCCCGAAGGACTCGCCGCGGTGCGCGCGGCGCGCGCCGATCGCTTGCAAAACAGCCTGAATCTCGCGCTCGGTTCGGCGCTTGCCAGTATCGGGCTGACCATTCCGACCGTCGCAGCGGTGTTCCTGTCCACCGGTCAGCCGCTCGTGCTCGGCATCGACGGCAAGGAAACCGTGCTGTTGATCCTCACGCTGCTCGTCGGCACGCTCACGCTCAGCACCGGGCGCACCACGATTCTTCAGGGCGCCGTGCATCTGTCGCTGTTCGCGGCGTATCTGTTTCTGTCGTTCGCGCCGTGACGCGAGATGTCGGCCCTACTCTTCCCAATGCGCGGCGATCCAGTCGCGAAACAGATTCAGCTTCTGCTGATGCGCGACTGAATCCGGATAGACGAAGTAATAGCGCCAGCCGGTCTTGAGCACCGTATCGAACGGCCGCACCAGACGCTTGGCCGCGACGTCCTCGTCGATCAACGCGAGGTCGCTGATCGCGACGCCGAAGCCCTGCAACGCGGCGTTGGTCGCCATGTCGAGCGTGTCGAAACTCGGACCGTGCTCTGCGTCGATCGCCTGGGCATTCGCGGCATCCACCTCGGTCACCTTGGCGAGCCACATTTTCCAGTCGCGATGATCACGCGTGGGATGCAGCAGCGTGTGGCGCGCCAGGTCCGCGATCTCGTCCAACGGCTTGTCTTTCAGCAGATCGGGCGCGCACACCGGGGTCAGGCGCTCCTCGAACAGCGGCACCGCCTGCACGTCCGCACCCGGCGACGAACCGTAGATGATCGCGGCGTCGAACGGCTCCATCTGGAAGTCGACGTCATGTTGCCAGGTGGTGGTGATCTGCACGTGCAGATCGGGATACTCGGCCTGGAAGCGCATGATCTTCGGCAGCATCCAGCGCATTACGCAAGTAGGCACTTTCAACGCGAGATCGGTGCGCTGTCGCGTGAGGCGCAACGAAATCTCCTCGATGCGCGCGAAGCTTTCCTTCACGGCCGGCAGCAGCAGCTCGCCTTCGGCGGTGAGCGTCAAGCCCTTCGCGTGACGCTTGAAGAGCGGAAACTTGTAGTAGTCCTCGAGCGCGATGATTTGCCGGCTGACCGCGCCTTGCGTCAGGCAAAGATGGTCCGCGGCGCGCGTGAAGCTGCGATGCCGCGCGACGGTTTCGAAAATCTGCAGCGCGTTGAGCGGCGGGAGACGTCGCATCGAAAGGTGTCCGGTACGGGATCAGGAAAAGTCATTGCGGGAGCGTGAAGCGGCGGGAGCCCATAGCGCATGCGGCCCGCCTGGCCAATAGGATACGCCATCGAAAGCTCGTAGATGAGATGACATCGGGCCTGGTCCCATGCATCTCGCTCATGGCACGAAGCAAAACGCCGCTCTCCAGAGGCTCTTTTGCACCGACACTGGGCGCACGCCCTTCGCAGTCGCACCAGAACCGAGCTTTCCTCATACCTCCTTCTGCGGCCCGGACGCAGAAAAATCGTGGACGTTAACCCGCATGCTCCACCACCTCGGCGCTCCCGCTTGCCCGACCACAGCCCCCATCGGGACCACCGGAGCGCCAGCGCATGAGATTACCTCATGCCCTCCATGCGCATATTTCGTTTGTTGAGGGATTTTGGCAAACCTAGAGTGCATCCACCCGCGGCGCATCGGGCAACGCGGGCGGTAATGCAAAGCGGGCAGCGCAAACGAGCGGTGCAGCGGCGGCGGTCACAGCGAATATCACCAGGCAACAGGCGTTCAACACAGGAGACCGCCATGCAAGAGATCAAACGGGGTAGAAGGCAGGCCATCAAGACGATCGGCGCAGCGCTCGCGGCGTCCACGTTGCCGATGCCGTTCGTCAATCTCAGAGCCCAGGAGCACAACTTCTCCGGCAAGACGCTGCGCTTGCTGACATGGTCGGACGACACCGGCGCCGCGGCCTTGCGCAACATCGCCGCCACCTTCACGGCGAAGACCGGCGCGAAGGTGATCGCCGATCGCGCCGACGGCACCTCGGGCATGGTCGCCAAGGTCAAGGCCGCCGGCGAGCGCCCGACCTACGACGTGATCACGCTGGCCGGCGTCGGCGCAGCGGGTCTCGGCGACGCCGGTCTGCTGATGAAGCCCGATCTCGACAAGCTGCCGAACCTGAAGGACGTGGCGCCGCAATACCGCACGGGCGCGAACGGCTTCGGCATCGGCTATCTGCTGTGGTCGGACGGTCTGATCTACAACACGTCGACGTTCAAGACAGCGCCGTCGTCGTATGAAGCCTTGTGGGACCCGAAGTACGCCGGGCGCCTGTTCCTGCCGCCGCCCGAGTGGGCCGAAGCGGTGGACCTCGCGATCATCGCCGCGAAGATGAACGGCGGCTCGCAACAGAACATCGAGCCGGGTTTCAGGAAACTGATGGAACTGAAAGACCACGTGATGACGCTCGGCGAGAACCCGAAGCAGGTGGCCGATCTGTTCCGCACCGGTTCGCTCGATATCGGCGGCATCTATTCGCCGGCGTTTTTCCCCGCTCAGATCCGCAAGCCCGAGTACAAGATGGGCGTGACCTACGGCATGAAGGAAGGCTTCGCCACGCAGTTGATGTTCACGGTGATCCCCAAGTCGCATCCGGGCGACAGCGATCTGATCCACGCCTTCATCAACCATTCGCTCGATGCCGGCGTGCAAGGCCGCATGGCCGCCGACGTGCTGAACGGTCCGGTCAATTCGAAAGCGGTGATTCCCGCCGAGAGCCGCGCGTTCGTGCCGAGCCCGCAGCAGATCGCCGAAAAAGCCGTGCTGCATGACGACAAGGCGCTCGCCCTCGTGCAGCCGGCGTGGATCAAGCGCTACACCGAAATCTTCTCGGCATGACGGCAATGCTCGCGCGCTTTTCGCGGCGTGCCGGGGCGGCGTCGGGTTCGGCCGGTGCATCGGACAGCGCGTCAGGCACGGCGGGCGGGTTGCCCGGCGCGCCGGATCAGCCCGCGGCAACGGCATTGGAAAAAACGCGCCCCTGGCTCCTGCTCGCGCCGATCCTGCTGTTTCTCGCGGTGCTCGGCGCGGCGGCGCTCGTCGTGCTGCGCATGAGCTTCGGCACGCAAGGCAACGAGTGGCGCGGCTTCACGCTGCAAAACTACGCGGACCTCGTCGACGGCTACTTCCTGAAGTCTTTATGGCTCACGTTGAAGCTGGCGTTTCAAAGCATGATCTGCGCGGTCCTGCTGGCGATTCCGGTCGCATTGGCCATGGCGCGCACCGAATCGCGGCTCGCGCGGCGTCTGCTGCTCGCGGGCGTGCTTCTGCCGCTGCTCGTCAACCTGCTGCTGCAAGGCTATGGCTGGCTGATCATTCTCGGGCCGGCCGGTTTGCTCAATCATGCGCTGCTCGGGAGCGGTCTCGTGCAACGCCCGGTGATGTGGCTGTATCGCGAGCATGGCGTGTTGCTCGGTTTGATTCAGACGGCGTTTCCGCTTGCCGTGCTGCCGTTGTCGAGCGCGATGCGCGCGGTTTCGCGCTCGTATGAAGAGGCGGCGGCGACGCTCGGCGCGACGCGTTGGCAAACGCTGCGTCACATTCTGTTGCCGCTGGCGATGCCCGGTCTCGTGTCCGGCGCGTTGCTGGTGTTCGCGTACAACGCCAGCGCGTTCGCCGTGCCGTTGCTGCTCGGCGGACGCCGTGTGCCGATGCTCGCCGTGCTCGTCCACGACCAGGTGGCGCCTTTGCTCAACTGGCCGGCGGCGTCCGCATCGGGCGTCGTGCTGATGGTCGCCACGCTCACCGTGATGGCGCTCTCGCAGCGCCTCGTGCGCCGTACGCAACGTCTCGCCGAGGAGCCGCACGCATGAGCACACCCACTCAGACCGCACGCCTCACGCGTTCGCCGCGCCTTCCACGTTTGGCCGCCACCATGCCCGGCCAGCTCGGCAAGGCCGCCGCGCTCTGCGCCGCGATCGTGCTGTTTCTGGCGGCGCTGCCGATCCTCACGATGATCACGATGTCGTTCAGCGCGGCCGACACGCTCGAATTCCCGCCGCACGCATACGGCTTGCACTGGTATCGCGCCGCATGGCACAGCTTCGTCTCGCCGGATGCAAGCGACTCGCTCTCGATGGGCGCGGCGTTGAGTACGAGCCTGATCGTCGCGCTTTCCACAATGATCATCGCCACGCTCGTCTCGGTGCCCGCCGCCTACGCGCTGAGCCGCTACCGTTTTCGCGGCAAGCCCGCGGTCGAACAACTGGTGGCGTTGCCGCTCGTCTATCCGCTCGTGATGCTCGGCCTGTCGCTGCTGCTGGTGTTCAACGTGCTGCCGGTCGAACTCGGCGTGTTCCGCCTGATCATCGCGCATGTGATCCTGGCGCTGCCGTTCACCGTGAAGAATTGCGCGGCGTCGGTGGCCTCGATCGGCCCCGAGTTCGAGGAAGCCGCCTGCGTGATGGGCGCAAGCCCGAGCCGCGCGCTCGTCGACGTGATCCTGCCGCTGATGCGCCCCGGCATTCTCGCCGGCATGCTGTTCGCGTTCATCGTCTCGTTCAACGAATTCACGGTGACCTTCTTCCTGTACGGCATCGACACGATGACGCTGCCGGTGTGGCTCTACAGCCGCACGGTGTCGTCGCTCGATCCGACCGTGTTCTGTTTCGCCGTATTCATCGTCGCGATCGACTTCGCGCTGATCTGGCTGCTCGAAAAGCTGATCGGCGACGAAGGTGTCGCCCTTTGACCTCGCGATGCTGATACCTTTTTGCCGGAGCATTCGATGACCCATCTCACCTTGCAGGCCGTGACCCGGCGCTTCAATGCGGCGTATGCCGTCGACAGCGTCGATCTGAGCGTGCCCGACGGCAAGCTGGTGTGCTTTCTCGGCCCGTCCGGCTGCGGCAAGACCACGCTGCTGCGGATGATCGCCGGGCTGGAAACGCCGAGCTCGGGCAGCATCCACTTTGCCGGCCGCGACATCACGCGGCTGCCCGCGAATCAGCGTGATTTCGGCATGGTGTTCCAGTCGCTCGCGCTGTTCCCGCATATGACGGTCGCGCAAAACGTCGCCTATCCGCTGAAGCTGCGCAAGACCGCGAAGCACGAACAGGCGCGCCGCGTCGCCGAACTGCTCGACTTGATCCAGTTGCCGCATATGGCGAACCGGCCGGTCACGCAACTCTCCGGCGGTCAGCGGCAACGCGTGGCGATTGCACGCGCGATCGCCTCGCAACCGAAACTGCTGCTGCTCGACGAACCGCTTTCCGCACTCGACGCCAAGCTGCGCGAAGCGATGCAGGTCGAGATCCGCCTGCTGCAACAGCGTCTCGGCATCACGACGATCATGGTCACGCACGACCAGCGCGAAGCGATGACGATGGCCGATGAGATCGTCGTGATGGAGAAAGGCCGCATCGCGCAGGTCGGCAAGCCGCTCGATATCTATCGCGATCCGGTTAGCGAGTTCGTTGCCGACTTCATCGGCCTTGGCAATATTCTGCCGGTGACTTACGACGGCGCAGGCGGGGTCAGCTTGCCGGGCGGGCGGCGCATCGCCGTGACGCAAACGGCGCGCGTGCCGGAATCCGGCAACGACATCCGTCTGCTGATCCGCCCGGAGGATGTCTGCGTGAAACCCGCTTCGGCCGAAGCCGGCGCTAACCGGCTCGCGGGCACCGTCACGTTTATCCGCGACGTGGGCGCGTCGCTCGAAGCGACGATCGAGTGCGCCGGCTTCACGCTGACCGCCGCCACCACGCCGCGCGAAACGCCGGGTCTCACGCTCGGCATGCCGGTGCTCGCGGAATTGCCGCCGCACGCGTGCAAGCTGATCGCCGCGCGCACCGCGCACTGAAACCCATTCCAATACCGACGTTTTCGACAGAGGAAAGACCATGAACCAGCCCCAAGTTGCTCGATCGAACGCGCGCCGCGTGTT
>DASPZL010000143.1:0-2321 GCA_035636295.1 Paraburkholderia sp. | reverse complement strand
GTGACGGCGTTGGCGCGCAACCCGGCGCGCGTGCCGGCCGAAGTGGCGAATCTGAAGGCGGCGCAAGCCGATCTGCTCGACGCCGCGAGCGTCGGCGCGGCGGTGCGCGGCCACGACGTGGTGGCCAGCGCCTATGCGCCGCCGCAAGACGACGTGGCGGCGGTCACCAGGGCGACTCGTGCGCTCGTCGAAGGTGTGCGGGCGGCGGGCCTGAAGCGCCTCGTGGTGGTGGGCGGCGCAGGTTCGCTCGAAGTCGCGCCCGGCAAGCAACTGGTGGATACCGAGGGTTTCCCGGACGCCTACAAGCCGGTCGCGCTCGCGCATCGCGACGCATTCGAGTACTACCGTGGCATCGCCGATCTCGACTGGACCGTTTTCGCCCCCGCCGCGCTGATCGCGCCGGGCGAACGCACCGGCCAGTTCCGCATCGGCGCGGGCGCGCTGCTGGCCGACGCCGAAGGCAATAGCCGCATTTCCGCGGAAGACTACGCGATCGCCTTCGTCGACGAATTGGAGCAGGGCCGCTTCGTGCGTCAGATCGCGACGGTTGCGTATTGAGCCAGAAGAGGCCGCCGCGGTGTATCCGTGCATGCGCGGCGGTTGCCGCGCGGTGGGTAAGGGCAGTCCTCATACCCGGTGTTCAGCGCAAGCGTCCTAACATTCCGTTACGCATGTTCGGTCGCGCCCGATAAAAGTGCGGCTACACTGGCGTCTCCCGTTTTCTCACGGATCGCCATGCAGTCACGCTTTTCGCGGCGTGAGTCCGAAGCTGCGCCGTTCAACGGCGGGCAGCCGGCGACTCGCGCCGCTTTTCATCCTTCTTCCGCTCTTGCAGGCGGCGACGCCCGCCCCAGCTTGCGCACGCACGCCACGGCGTGGCTCGGCGCATGGGCGGCCGCGGTTTGCCTCGCGCTGATCCTGTGCGCCGGCTGGCTGCCCGCCAACGCCGAGGCCGCCGGCAGCGGCACGCCGGTCATCCCGGCATTGCAGAGCCTGATCAACAGCGCGACGGCGACGCCCGCATCCGCCGCTTCGGGCGCTTCCGCAGCGGAGGCGGCGTCCGCGCCGTCGCCCGCGAGCCAGGCGGAACTGGCGCGCTCGCTCGACAGCGTGATTTCCACGCTCGACAACGACCGGCAACGCACCGCGCTCGTCGCCCAGCTCAAGAAGCTGCGCGACGTCTCACAGAACGTCGGTCCGCCCGCGCCCGCGACGGCGCAGCCCAGTCCCGGCCTGCTCGGCGCGATCGCGTCGGGCATCGCTTCGTTCGAATCCGACGTGCATCAGGGCCGCACGCCGGTGCGCTATTGGGGCGGCCGCCTCAACGCGGCCGGCAACGAGCTCTTCACGATCATTTCAGGCCAGGGGCGCGAGAGCTTCGGCCGCGTTCTGTTCTCGATGGTCGCGATGCTCGCCGGCTGGGGCGCGTGCGCCGGTGCGCTGATCTATGTGCAGCACCGGCTGTACCGGCGCTTCGGCATCGTCATGGGACTGAATCCGAATCCCACCACGCGCGAGCTGCTGATCTTCGCGCTGCGCCGCGTCGGGCCGTGGATCATCGCGTTTGTCGCGGCGCTGCTGTTCGTGCGCGCGATGCCCGATGCGCTCGGCCGTACGCTCGGCATGGTGGTCGCCTACGCGATCGTCGCGGGGGCGGTGTTTTCGGCGATCTGTCTGATCATGTTTTCGCTGTTCGGCTCGGGGCATCGGCGCATCGCGGTGCGTCTTCTGATCGATCATGCGCGGCGCGTGCTGTTCGTGGTCGGCGTATGCGGCGCGCTCGGCGATGCCGCCGTCAATTACGACGTCGCGCATCAACTCGGAACGAATCTCGCCGCGCTGATTTCCACGGCGGCCAACATGACCGCCGCCGTGCTCACCGGCTATTTCGCGCTGGCGTTTCGCCGGCCGGTCGCGCATCTGATCCGTAACCGGCCTTACGAGCAGCGCAACGATCACAAGGCGGCGACCGACGCGTTCGACGTGCTCTCCGCGCTGTGGCACGTGCCCGTACTGGTGCTGGCCACCGCCTCGGTGGTCGCCACGCTCGGCGGCTCGGGCACCAGCGAGAACGTGTTGCAGATTTCGGTGGTGACGGCGCTGCTGCTGGTGCTGGCGTTCTTCCTGTCGGCCATCGTGCTGCGCATGACGCGTCCGCGCAGCGCGCGCGCCCGCCGCCGCTCGCCGTATCTGACGCGCCTGCTGCGCTTTTGCGGCACGCTGCTCACGCTCTTCATCTGGCTGTTCTTCTTTGAACTGGCGGCGCGTTTGTGGGGCGTGTCGCTCGCGGCCGTGGTCGAGGAAAACGTCGCGGCGCGCGG
>DASPZL010000142.1:0-6937 GCA_035636295.1 Paraburkholderia sp. | reverse complement strand
TAGTCGCGATACGACGCGTACTTCGGCGAATCGGGCATCGCGATCGACGCTGAATACACCATCACGACACCAAGACCCAGCAACGCGACGACCACCCACAGCAGCGAGTGATCGTAGTCGAGCATTCGCGAGCGCAGCGGACGCACGCCGTTGACTGCGCTCGCGAGCCCGCTGCCGTCCGCGCGGCCGGAAGCGCGAGCCGCGCCGCCCATGGCGCCGGCGCTTTCGCGGGAGCCGGCAGCGCGCGCACCGAAACGTTCCGACCAGCTCATATCATCGTCCCCCGTTCGGCCGCGATGTCTTCCACCGTGCTGCGGAACACCGCCGCACGATGCGCGTAACTCTTGAACATGTCGAAGCTCGCGCAAGCCGGCGACAGCAGCACGGCGTCGCCGGGTTGCGCCAGCGCGGTCGCGGCGCGCGTCGCTTCCTCGAGCGTGGCGTGATCCGTGAGCGCGATGCCGGTGTCTTCGAGCACGGCGCGGATTAGCGGCGCGTCGCGGCCGATCAGCATCACGGCGCGGCACCAGCGCGTGACCGGCTCGGCGAGCGGGTCGAAATCCTGGCCCTTGCCGTCGCCGCCGGCGATCAGCACGACGCGCTGCGCGAGACCGTCGAGCGCGGCCACCGTCGCGCCGACGTTGGTGCCCTTGCTGTCGTCGACGTAATCGATGCCGTCGATCGAAGCGATCAGTTCCACGCGATGCGGCTCGCCCCGGTATTCGCGCAGGCCATGCAGCAGCGGCGCGCCAGGCAGGCCGATCGCACGCGCAAGTGCATAAGCGGCGAGCGCATTCGCGGCGTTGTGCAGACCGCGAATGCGCAATGCGTCCGCGGGCATCAGTCGCTTGAGCGCGATGTTCGGCGGCGTGACCACTTCGTTCTTGCGACGGCGCTTCGGCGCGGACGCCCCGGCGACCGAAGAAAGCCCCTGTGCGGAGGAAGTCCCCCTAGGGGATTCGTCGCTCGCGTCGCGATCGTGCGCCTCAACCAGCCAGACGATGCCGTTATCGCGCAGCAAGCCGTAATCGCCGTCGTTCTTCGGCTCGGTGACGCCGAAGGTGATCCTCTCCGCGTCGCCTTCTTCAGAAGGCGCGAGCGCCATGACGCGCGAGTCGTCGCGGTTCAGCACGCGCACGGTTTGTGTACCGAAGATGCGGCCCTTTGCGGCGGCGTAAGCATCGAGACCGCCATGCCAATCCAAATGGTCTTGCGTGATGTTCAGCACCACCGCTGCATCCGGAGTAAACGTGTGCGCGGTTTCCAGCTGGAAGCTCGACAGTTCCAGTACCCACACGTCGGGCAGCGCGGTGTTGTCGATCGCTTCGGTGAGCTTGTCGAGCAGGGCCGGGCTGATGTTGCCGGCAACCGCGACCTTCTTGCCGGCGCGTTCGCACAAAAGGCCCGTCAGGCTCGTCGTCGTGGTCTTGCCGTTCGTGCCGGTGATCGCGACGACCTTCGGCGCGTAGCCGCTTTCGCCGAGCGTCTTCACCGCTTGCGAGAAAAACTCGAGTTCGCCCCACACGGGGATGTCCTGTTCGCGCGCCGCCGTCACCAACGGCAGCAGGTCGGCGGCAAGCGGCGACAGGCCAGGACTGATTGCCACGAGTTCGACGCCTTCGAGCAGCACCGGCGAAAACGGACCGCCGACGAATTCAGCGTCGATGCTGTGCGCTTCCAATGCGGACAGGTTCGGCGGCACCTCGCGCGTATCGGCCACACGCAGCCGACAGCCGTGCCGCGCGCACCAGCGCGCCATGGCGAGACCGGATTCACCCAGTCCCAGCACGAGCACCATCGGCTTTTGCCGATCCCGAAACTTCTCGCCGAACATCGCCTGCTTCCCCTAATACCTGCTTAACGCAATTTGAGCGTGGACAAACCGAACAGACACAACATCAGTGTGATGATCCAGAAACGCACCACCACCTGCGTTTCCTTCCAACCCGACAATTCGAAATGGTGATGCAGCGGCGCCATCTTGAAGAGACGCCTGCCTTCGCCGAAACGGCGCTTGGTGAACTTGAACCACGCGACCTGCAGCATCACGGAGAGCGTCTCCGCGACGAAAATGCCGCCCATGATGAAGAGCACGATTTCCTGGCGCACGATCACCGCCACCGTGCCGAGCGCGCCGCCGAGCGCGAGCGCGCCCACATCGCCCATGAACATCTGCGCGGGGTGCGTGTTGAACCAGAGAAACGCGAGCCCTGCCCCGCCCATCGCCGAACAGAAGATCAGCAGTTCGCCCGCGCCGGCGATATGCGGAAACAGCAGGTATTTCGAGTACACCGAGCTGCCCATCACGTAAGCGAACACGCCGAGCGACGCGCCGACCAGCACGACCGGCATGATCACGAGGCCGTCGAGACCGTCGGTGAGATTGACCGCGTTGCTCGCGCCGACGATCACCAGATACGTCAGCACGATGAAGCCCCACACGCCGAGCGGATAGCTGATCGACTTGACGAACGGCAGCATCAAGTCGGCGCGCGCCGGCAAGCCCATCGACAAGCCGCTTCTCACCCACGCCATGAACAGGTCGAACACGCGCACGTTGCTCGCTTCCGACACGCTGAACGCGAGATACACGGCCGCGAACAAGCCGATCACCGACTGCCAGAAATACTTCTCGCGCGACGACATACCGCGCGGGTCCTTGTAGACCACCTTGCGGTAATCGTCGACCCAGCCGATCACGCCGAAGCCGAACGTGACGAGCATCACGATCCAGATGAAGCGGTTCGTCAGATCGGCCCACAGCAGCGTCGCCACCGCGATGCCGAGCAGGATCAGCACGCCGCCCATGGTCGGCGTACCGGATTTGACGAGGTGCGTTTGCGGACCGTCTTTGCGGACGGCCTGGCCGACCTTCATCGCGGTCAGCTTGCGAATCACCGCCGGGCCGCAGACGAGCCCGATCAGCAGCGCGGTGATGGTTGCCGCCACCGCACGGAAAGTCAGATAACTGAACACGCGCAAGAAGCTTGCGTCATTCTGCAGCCATTGCGCCAGCGCCAGTAGCATGCCTCGGTCCTTCTATTTCAATGTGCGGCGGGCGCACTGCCCGCAGCGTTGGGTTGTGGACTCGTTACGGCGTCCACCACGCGCTCCATTTGCATGAAGCGCGAGCCTTTCACGAGAAGCGTTGCGGCAGCGCCGAATCCGGCCTGCTGCAATTGCGCGACCAGCGTGCCGACATCGGCGACGTGATGCGCGCTCGCGCCATACGCGGCGCAGGCGTCGCGCGAAGCGTCGCCCATCGCGTACAGCGCGTCGATACCGCATTCCTTGGCGTATGCACCGATTTCGCGGTGAAACGCCGGACCGTCGTCGCCGACTTCGCCCATGTCGCCCATCACCAGCACGCGCGGCGAGGAACAAGAGGCGAGCACGTCGATCGCGGCGCGCATCGAATCGGGGTTCGCGTTGTAGGTGTCGTCGATCACGGTGGCGCCGGCGAGCGAGCCGAGCGCGGCAAGCTTCACCTGCAGGCGGCCCTTCACGGCGCCGAACGATTCGAGGCCGCGCTTGATCGCGTCGAGCGACACGTCTGCGGCCAATGCGGCGGCCGTCGCGGCCAACGCGTTGTGCGCGTTGTGGTTGCCGAGCACTTGCAGCTTGACTTCGACGTGGCCTTGCGGCGTGTCGATGCTCAGAACATTGCCCACGAAGGTGCCTTGTACGGCCGCTTCGGTGACGTGCTCAGCGTCGTTCAAAGCGAAGTCGATGATCCGGTTGCCGGTTGCCGCAACGCGCCAGATGCTCGCGTACGCGTCATTGGCGGGGAACACGGCGACGCCTTCCGGGGCGAGCGCATGAATCACGCTCGCATGTTCGAGCGCGACCGCTTCGACGGTCGCCATGAATTCCTGGTGCTCGCGCTGCGCGTTGTTCACCACCGCCACCGTCGGCTCGGTGATTTTCGCGAGCAACGAGGTTTCGCCCGGATGATTCATGCCGAGTTCGACCACCGCGAGTTGATGCGCGGCGTGCAGACGGAACAGCGTGAGCGGCAAGCCGATGTCGTTGTTGAAATTGCCGGCGGTGGCAAGGCGTGCGTCCGCGCCGACCGCGGCGGCGAAGATCGACGCGATCATTTCCTTGACCGTGGTCTTGCCGTTGCTGCCCGTCACGGCGGCGAGCGGCATGCCGAACTGGCGGCGCCAGCCGCGAGCGAGGGCACCGAGCGCCACGCGCGTATCGGCCACGCGCAAAGCGGGCACACGCCAGTCGCCGGGCGTGCGCGAGACCAGCACAGCCGTGACGTTGCGCGACGCGACTTCCGCGAGAAAGTCGTGCGCGTCGAAACGCTCGCCCTTGATCGCGACGAACAGATCGCCCGGACCGGCGCTGCGGCTATCGGTCGACACGCGCTCGAACGCGACGCTTTCGTCACCGAACACGGTAGCGCCGGGGATCAACGCGGCGGCTTCACGCAGCGAGAACATTGTCATTCCCCACCTCCGCGTGCGTGCGTCGCCCGTGCGGCGAGCGCAAGGCGAGCGTGATCCTGATCGGAGAAAGCGCGTTTCTTGCCCATGATTTCCTGTGTTGCTTCGTGCCCCTTGCCGGCCAGCACGATGACGTCTTCGCGCGCGGCGCCGCGGATCGCTTGCAGGATCGCACTCGCGCGGTCCTCGATACGGCGCGCTTTGGAGGCATCCTTCATTCCCGCGACAATCTGCTCGATGATCGATTGCGGATCTTCGCTGCGCGGGTTGTCGCTGGTCACCACGACACCGTCCGCCGTCTTCTCGGCAATCGCGCCCATCAGCGGACGCTTGGCGGCGTCGCGGTCGCCGCCGCAGCCGAACATGCAGATCAGCTTGCCGCCGCGCGCATCCGCGATTGGGCGCAATGCTGTCAGTGTCTTTTCGAGCGCATCCGGCGTGTGTGCAAAGTCGATCACGACGAGCGGCTCATCGTTCTGCAGGCGTCCTCCGAGTCGCTCCATCCGGCCGTTCACCGATTCGAGCTTCGCGAGTTGCGCGACAGCGGCGTCGAACGGCACGTCGGACGCGAGCAGCGCGCCGAGCACGCCGAGCAGATTGCTCACGTTGAACGTGCCGAGCGTGTGGACCTCGATGTCGGTATTGCCCCAGTCCGACGCGATGTGGAACGCTGTGCCCGTCGCCGTCGCGCGCACATTGGACGCGACGATCGACGCGTCGGCCTGCACGTCGGCGTGCGATTGAAGCGCGTATGCGATGGTCTTCGCGCGGCCTTTCGTGCTCGCGATCAGGCGGCGGCCGGCTTCATCATCGGCGTTGATGACGGCGGCCTTCAGTTCCGGCCACGCGAACAGGCGCGCCTTCGCGGCTTCGTAGGCTTCGAAGGTGCCGTGATAGTCGAGATGATCCTGCGTGAGGTTCGTGAACACGGCGACGCCGAACGCGGTGCCGTTCACGCGGCCCTGATGCAGCGCGTGCGACGACACTTCCATCGCGACCGCTTTCGCGCCCGCGGCGCGCAACTGCGCGAGGTTGCGTTGCAGTTGCGGCGCGTCGGGCGTCGTGAAGCCTGTGTACACGAGATGGCCCGGCATGCCGCTGCCGAGCGTGCCGATGATCGCGCACGGCTGGCCGAGCGCCGTCAGCGCGGCCGAAATCCAGTTCGTGCACGACGTCTTGCCGTTCGTGCCCGTCACGCCGATCACGCGCATCGCGTCGCTCGGATCGCCGTACCATGCGCTCGCGATCGTGCCCGCCAGTTCGTTCAGGCGCGGCACCGCGTACATCGTCGCGGCATCGATATCACCGGTGAAACCGTCCGATTGCACGAGTACGGCAGCCGCGCCGCGCTCGATCGCATTCGCGATGAACGGGCGGTTGTCCGCGCCGTCGACGGCATACGCGAGAAACACGTCGCCTGCCGCGATCGTGCGGGTATCGGCGTGCAAATGTGCGCCTGGCTGCACGCGTGCGCGCAGCCAGGTTAGCGCGTCAGCAATCTGCTGTTGCGCTGGATGAGAAGAACGCAGCGCACTCATCTAACTACTCCGGGGCGGTTCTTCGTACTGTCTGAAATCTGCAGCTTCTTCGGCGCGGCGTGCGTCGAAAGTTTCTTTGCGCCGTTGTTTGCGCCGTTCGCGGCCGGCTGCGACGCGGCGGCGGGCTTCGCGGGATTCATTTCGTCCGACACGACCATCTGCTTGACGGGCTGATCGGGCGGCACGTTCAGCGAGCGCAGCGTGTCGCCGACGATCGACGAGAACACCGGACCCGACACCTGCCCGCCGAAGTGGCTGCCTGCCGTCGGTTCGTCGACAGACACGGCCACCACGATGCGCGGATTCGGCATCGGCGCCATGCCGACGAACGACGCGCGGTACTTGCTGTGGTCATAGCCACGGCCGACGTGCTTGTACGCCGTACCCGACTTGCCGCCGACGCGATAGCCTGGCACGGCTGCATCCGGCGACGTACCACCAGGCGAGACGACCGTTTCGAGCATCGCGCGGACTTCGCGCGCGGTGGTCGGCGCGAACACCTGCGTGCCGGGCGTCGGCTGATCATTTGACGTGCGGAAAATCGACACAGGCAGGATCCGGCCGTCGTTCGCGATGGCCGTGTAGGCGCGGCCCAACTGAAACAGCGACACGGACTGACCGTAGCCGTACGACATCGTCGCCTGCTCGATACGGCGCCAGCTCTTCCAGGGGCGCAGACGGCCCGCCGCCGCGCCCGGGAAACCGACCTTCGGCGCCTGGCCGAGACCAATGCCCGTATACATGTTCCACATCTCTTCGGGCCTGAGCTGCATCGCGATCTTGGTCGCGCCGATGTTGCTCGACTTCTGGATCACGCCGCCGACCGTCAGCACGCCGAAGCCGGAGTCGTCGGTGATGGGCGCGCCGTCCAGTACGAAACGGCCGCCACCCGTATCAACCAGTGTAGTCGGCGTGACGCGGTGCAGATCGAGCGCGAGCGACACC
>DASPZL010000141.1:0-3735 GCA_035636295.1 Paraburkholderia sp. | reverse complement strand
TAGACCACGCGCTGCACCGTGCTCTTCGCCGTCGCGAGCAGCTTGGCCGGCGGCGCGAGCAGCGCGAGACCGAGCAGGAAAACGACGATGCCCTGGCCAAGGCCGAACCACAGGAACGTGGCTTCGTAGCCGCTGCTCTTGATCATGCTGGCAATCGGCACGACGGTGGCCGCCGAGCCCGCGCCGAAGCCGGCCGCGGTGATCCCGGCGGCGAGTCCGCGGCGAGTGGGGAACCACTTCAGCGCGTTGCCCACGCAGGTGCCGTACACCGCGCCCGCGCCGACGCCGCCTATGGCCGCCGCGATATATAGCACCGGCAACGACGACGCCACCGAGTTCAGCGCCCACGCCACCGCGCAGAGCAGGCCGCCCGCGACCACGACGGGACGTGGCCCGTACTTGTCGACGAGATAGCCTTCCACCGGCACGAGCCACGTTTCGGTCACCACGAAGATCGTGAATGCAACCTGAATGGCGGCCCGGCCCCACTGATATTTCTCGTTGATCGGGTTAACGAACAACGTCCAGCCGTACTGCATGTTGGCAATCATTGCCATGCAAATCACGCCGAATACGAGTTGCACCCACGGCGACGCTCTCCACGACGACGCCCCTCCCTGGTGATCCGTGTCCATAACTGTCTCCTTGGCATGGCTGCCTCATGTTTGCGGGGCCAAAAGTGGCTTCTCCTCCCGCCGATCGATCGCGCGATGATCTACCCCATACAGTATGTGATATATCAAGTAAGTCAAGCGAAAGAATCGCTGGGGTTTTCACCATGTCATTCATCAGATGAAAGGAAAATGAAGGTGAATGCCAGGATCGGCTCCAGGGCAAAAAAAAAGCCCGCAGGCAAGGCCAGCGGGCAAGGACATGAAGCGGACAAGGCTGTTCGCAACATGCCTTGCCTTTATATATGAAAGTTAAACGTAATGTTAGTTTTTTATTTGTAGGAATGCGAGGCGCTAATCAAGCTTCACTGACGGCGTCATGCGCCGCCAGAATCCCCGAGCCAGGCGCATCGCTTTGCGCGCCTTGCACGCGCGAAATCCAGAACACGCCCAACAACGCGACGCCGACCCCTGCCCATCCGACAGTCCCATACCCGACGATCTGCCCGCCAGGCGAACTGCCGAGCATGAGCCCGCCGATCCACGCCCCGCATCCCGTGCCCAAAGCCTGCAGCGCGCTGTTCGCGCTCAGAAATGCGCCCCGGCGGGCGGGTTCGGGCACGGTGGTCAGCAGCGCCTGCATCGGCACCATCCGCGATGACAGCAAGACCATGAAAAACGGAAAGAACAGCACCAGCGCGTAAAACGGCAGGTCGGGCAGATGCGTCACGAACAGCACGGGCAGAAACGAAAGCACGACCGCGATCCGGAATACACGCCGCGTGCCGAACCGGTCCGCAAACCTGCCGACCCGGCGCGACGTAAAGAACGTCGCCGCGCCGCCGGCCATGTAGAGCCACGAGAGCTGCGCGGGCGCCACGCCATGATTGGCGACCAGCACCGGCGAAATGAACGGGATCACGAGCATATGCGCGACCATCATCATGAAGGTCAGTGCAAAGGCATTCAGATGCCGGGGGTTGCTTAGCAGTCGCCACAAATCAGGCAGCACTTCGCCGAGCGCCGGCTGACGGCGGCTCAAATGTTCGGCGAGCGGCGGCACTAATTGCCGGCCCGCGAACCAGACGATGAGCGACAGCGCCACCAGCAGGAAGAACGGCGCGGCCCAGCTGAAATGAGCGCCCAACATCACGCCGGCCGGCACGCCCGCGATCGCCGCGAGGGAGAACGCGGTCATGATCGTGCCGGTGGCGGCGCCGCGCCGTTGAACCGGAATCACGTCGCTGACGATCGCCATGATCACCGATCCCAACACGCCGCCCGTGATGCCCGCAAAAGCGCGCGCGGCCAGCAGCAGGGCAAAGCTGTCCGCCAGCGCGCACGCGAGGTTCGACAGCGCGAACAGCGCATACACGGTCAGCAGCAGACGGCGCCGGTCGAAGCGGTCGATATAGGTTGCCGCGAATAGCCCTGAAAGGCCGGAGCACCATGAGTACGCCGACACCGCCGTGGCGAACGCCGCCGGCGTAATGCTGAACGCGTGCATGATCTGCGGGCCGAGCGGCATCATCACCATGAAGTCCATGATGATGGTGAACTGCGTCAGCGCGAGCAGCCATAGCAAACGGCGCTCGTGCTTCGTGCTGATTGAGTACATCGGTCGATTCCTTGTTGTTGTTCGAAGTACGCCGTTGCTTGCACGGTCTACGCAGCACATCGCGACGCGCGCTTGCGATCGCACGCGTCGCGGACCGCGGACGCTCAATCGTCGAGCGTTTCGTGCACCGCTTCGGCGCCCTGTTTCCAGTAGCTCGCCGCGCGAATGCGCGACTTGTCGACGCCCCGTTCCGTGCACAGGTGGTAGCGCACCGCGCGCATCGTGGCGGATTCGCCGGCGGCCCACACATAGCCTTCGCCGTCCTCGGGCAAGTAGGTGTCGCGGACGGCTTGCAGCAAGGCTTCGCCGCGATAGGCCGCTTCGCTGCGATAGCACCAGACGAGATGCAGTTCGGCCTGCGTGGTGAACTCGATGTGCGCCGACGGGTCGGCTACTTCGATCACCGCGGCGACGCGCGCGCCGGCCGGCAATTCTTCGAGACGGCGGGCGATTGCCGGCAGCGCGGTGTCGTCGCCGATCAGCAGATGCCAGTCGAAAGCGGCTGGGATCACGAGCGAGCCGCGCGGCCCGCCCACGCCGAGATACTGGCCGACCTTCGCTTGCGCCGCCCATGCCGCGGCGGGGCCCGCCTCGTGCATCGCGAATTCGATGTCGAGCTCGCGCGCCTCGCGGTTAAAGCGGCGCGGTGTGAAATCGCGCGCCGTCGGACGCGGCCGGCCGGCGGGAAACACGGGGCCCTCGGGGCCGGCTTCCGGCAGCGCCGGTTTGTCCGCGCCGGGTTCGGGGAAGAACACCTTGATGTGGTCGTCGAACGACGCGGAGACGAAGTCGTGCAGATCTTCGCCCGTGAAGGTGACGCGGATCAGGTGCGGGGTCAGCGCATGCACCTGCCTGACTTGCAGCAGACGGAACTTCAGCGGATGCCGCACGCGATGCACTGCCAGATCGGCTCGATTGTCATTTGTCAGCATGGGGGTGCTACTCCTGTTGGTTCGATTGGCGCACGGGGTGCGCGCATGGCCGTATCCAGGCGCGCAGCAGCACGCCAAGGCCAGGGCCGGAGACGGACGGCGCGCGTTTCAGACGGTGGGTTAGTTGCCGCTTTGATCGCCGCCGGGCTTGCCTTCCTTTTCACCCTCGCCTTCGATTTCCTTCGCCGCACGCATCAGGATCGCGGCGATGCGGCGCTGCTCGGCGGCCGGCGCGTTGTCACGGCGCAAAAGCGCATGTTTCAGCGCGCGGCGCGCTTCATTCAGCTCGGGCAGCCAGCCGCCTTCGCTGATGTCGGCCGGTTCCTCGCCGGCAAACGCGCGACGCACCGAATCCATCTTGCGGGCGATATGGCTCAGCTTCGCAAGCATCAATTCGACGCGGTCGCGGTTGGCGGTCAGATACTCGCGGCCCGCTTCCGATAGTTCGTAACGCTTACGGTTGCCTTCGAGTTGCACGGTCACGTAGCCGAGCTCTTCCAGATACGTGAGCGCCGGATAAACCATGCCGGGACTCGGGCTATAGAAGCCGTTCGAGCGCGTTTCGAGCGCCTTG
>DASPZL010000140.1:0-3205 GCA_035636295.1 Paraburkholderia sp. | reverse complement strand
ACCGAGAACGGACTCACCGCGCTCGGCGAACAGCTGAGCGTATCGGCCTTGCTGCCGAAAGGCCGCGACAACGTCACCTATCTCGCCGCGCACGGCGCGGCGCCGATCGGCAGCAACGGGCTGCTCGCGAAGATCGACGCGTCGCACTATCGCGGCCTGCCCTCTTACATCGAGCGTACCGTCATCAACGACAAGGTCGGCGGCTCGCTCGCTTATCCGATGCTGCTGAGCAACACGCAAAGCCTGATCGGCACGGCCACGGTCTATGCATCGCATGACGAGGATCGCTATAACAATCACAACACCGGCGCGCAGATCGGCTTGCGCTCGCAAGTGCGGGTGATGCAATTGCAGGCCGACTACACCAGCGTGCAAACCGGCCAGGTGCGCCGCGCGAGTTTTAATGTGGCGAAGGCGTTCGATATTCTGGGCGCGTCGAAATCCGGCGACTCGAACGTTCCGGGCGTGGCGGTCATCAATCCGGCATCGATCAACTTCGTGCGGACAGGTGCAAGCTTTTCGCAGACCAACGAGTGGCCGCTGAAAATCGGCACCGCCGTTTCGCTCACCGGTCAATACAGCGCCGTCTCGCTGCCGACCTCCGAACAGATCTCATTCGGCGCGCAGCGTTTTGCGCAAGGCTATCAACCGGGAGAAGCGTCAGGCGATTCCGGCTGGGGAGCGATGTTCGAAGTCAACCGTCCGTTCACGCCGGGCTTCACGTATCTACGCACGTTCACGCCGTATGTTTCATTCGACATGGCGCGCGTTTATCTGCATGCGGCTACGCCTTCGCCGTCGAGGCTTTCGTCGATTGCGTTCGGTTTCCGGATCTCGGACGCGAAGTACTACAGCCTGGATCTGTCGGTGGCCAAACCGATCGGCGACGCGCCTGTGGAAAGCGCGTCGCGCAGCCCGCGCATCAACGCGACGTTCTCGTACCAGCTGAATTGATCCGCGAGGCGCGACGTCCTGATTAGAGGTTCCACTATCAAACGGCACGCGCGCTTTCACGTATTCTGCGCAGACGATGTTCGACCGGCGGCGTGCAGGCCGCGAGTCGCGAGTCGCAGCTCGATACAGCAGAAGCGAGAACCCGAGAGCAATATCAGGCATGACGGCCGCCGGCGGCTGAAGTCCGCCCGAGATGCCAATAACGCCGCGCGACCATGATCGCGCCGTCTTTTATCAAGGAGGAAGACAATGACGCTGTTCACGCAACACGCTCGTGCAATCGCGCTTCGCGCAGCCAGATATGCGGCGCTCGCCGGCGTACTGCTCGCCGGCGCCGTCACGGCAATGGCGCAGACCGACAGTCCGGTCGGTACGTGGCAAACCATCGACGATCACACCGGCCAGCCCAAGGCGCTCGTGCAGATCGCCCAGGACGGCAACGGTTCGTTCAGTGGCAAGGTGATCAAGGGACTGGGTCCGAACGACCAGCCGGATCGCCGCTGCACCGCATGCACCGACGCGCGCAAGGATCAGCCGATTCTCGGCATGACGATCATCAACGATATGAAAAAGGACGGCGACGGCTGGGACCACGGCCAGATTCTCGATCCGGAAAACGGCAAGATCTACAAGTGCAAGATGCACCTGGAAGATGGCGGGAACAAGTTGGTGGTACGCGGCTATATTGGCGTTTCGCTGCTGGGCCGCTCGCAGACGTGGGTTCGTCAGCAATAGCGCGTGGCTAACTCAGGCGCCGACGCCTGATTGCGCGTTAAGACGGATTTGCTGCCAGTTGGGCATTGGAGCCGCCGGGGCCGCTCGCGGAGCCGCAGGCGTACCGCGGCCGGGATAGAACAGGAAACGGCCGACGATCATCATCGTTCGGCCGTTTTTTTGCCTGAAGCCGGCTGTGTGTGGTTGTCATGCAGCGTGCTTGAAGGGCGACGTATATGCGAACGGCGAGGACGGCAGCGGTTTGGACGATGCCGGGCTGTACACCGCGGGGGCCGCAATGGGAGCCGGAGCCTTTTCTGCTTCAACGCTCTTCTGTTCCGCGCTCACGTGCGTACGCATGCGTGCTTCCATCAGGTTGCAGAGTTCTTCGCTCGCCGCGCCGAACAGCTGCTCCATCACGCGCTTGAGCACGCCGGATTCGTACCATGCCTTGAAGCGGCGATGGCAGGTTTGGTAGGACGGGTATTTGCGCGGCATGGCGGACCAGGTAGCGCCGCTGTACATCACCCACAGCACGCCGTTAAGCACGGAACGGGTATTGGCAAGCGGCCGGCCACGCAGTTCGGAACGCGGACGCAGCTCGGGAAGCAACGGTGCAATGCGTTGCCATTCTTCATCATTGATATCACGGTACGGATTCATGGTTTCTCCTTTGTCAGACCACGACAAAAGATATCCAGTCGTCCGCGGACGGAATATAAGACCAGTCCGAATCTTGAAAATACGCCGTCCGGCAGCGTGTCTTCGAATAGCGGATCGTAATCTATCGCAAAAGCATCGCGGCCCCGCCTCCCGCGCCCTTTCAGGTCAGCGACGTATCGACGATCCGGCGCGGCGCGTCGAGATACTCTTTCGATTGCATTTCGACAATGCGCGATACCGTGCGTGTGAATTCGTTGGCCATCGGACCGTCGACGTACAACTGCTCGGGCGGCACCGCGGCGGACATCAACAGCTTGACCTTGTGGTCGTAGAACACGTCGATCAGCCACGTGAAGCGGCGCGCCTCCGAGGCCATGCGCGCCGACATCTGCGGCACGCTGGAGAGGATCACCGCGTGAAAGCGGCTCGCGAGTTCCAGGTAGTCGTTCTGCGAGCGCGGACCACCGCACAGCGTGGCGAAATCGAACCACACGACGCCGTCCGCGCGGCGCAGTGCTTTCAACTCACGCTTTTCGATGTGCAGGATCGGGCTCTCGTCAGGCACCGCGGCAAGGCGCGCGAATGCGTCGCGCAACGCCTTGTCGGCGGCTGCGCCGAGCGGCGTGTGATACACCTCGACCTGAGCCAGCGTGCGTTGCCGGTAGTCGATGCCGGCGTCGACGTTGATCACGTCGAGCTTTGCCTTGATCAGCTCGATCGCCGGCAGCATGCGGTCACGGTGCAGACCGTCCGGATACAAGGTGTCCGGCGCGTAATTGGACGTCATCACGAATTGCACGCCGTTCTCGAACAGCTTGTCGAGCAGGCGGTACAGGATCATCGCGTCGGCAATGTCGGACACGTGGAATTCATC
>DASPZL010000139.1:0-4810 GCA_035636295.1 Paraburkholderia sp. | reverse complement strand
GCGGTGCGTCTGCGTGAAGCGGGCGTGGCGACTGAAGTGATCGCGGTTTCCTGCGGGGTCACGCAATCGCAGGAAACGCTGCGCACGGCGCTGGCGATCGGCGCGGACCGCGCGATCCTGATCGAGTCGTCGGAAGAACTGCAGCCGCTGGCCGTGGCCAAGCTGCTGAAGGCACTCGTCGACAAGGAACAGCCTTCGCTGGTCATTCTCGGCAAGCAGGCGATCGACGACGATTCGAACCAGACCGGCCAGATGCTCGCCGCGCTGGCGAATCTGCCGCAGGCGACGTTCGCGTCGAAGGTGGTCGTGGCTGACGGAAAGGCAACGGTCTCGCGCGAAGTGGACGGTGGCGCCGAAACGCTGTCGCTGACGCTGCCGGCCGTGGTCACGACCGATCTGCGCCTGAACGAGCCGCGCTACGTGACGCTGCCGAACATCATGAAGGCGAAGAAGAAGCCGCTGGAAACGCTCAAACCCGAAGACCTCGGCGTTGACGTCACGCCGCGCCTGAAGACGCTGAAAGTTGCCGAGCCGCCGAAGCGCTCCGCCGGCGTGATGGTGCCGGACGTGAAGACGCTGGTCGAGAAACTGAAGACCGAAGCCAAGGTGTTGTGAGGGAGACAGGGAAAATGACGAATCTGGTTAATCTTGTATTGGCAGAACACGACAACGCATCGATCAAGCCCGCGACGCTGAACACGATCGCTGCGGCGCAGAAGATCGGTGGCGACATTCACGTGCTGGTGGCGGGCCACAACGCACAGGCCGCGGCGGATCAGGCTGCGAAAATCGCGGGTGTTTCGAAGGTATTGCTGGCCGACGCGCCGCAACTCGAAGCGGGCCTCGCGGAAAACGTCGAAGCGACGGTGCTCACGCTTGTGCAAGACCCGGCAAAGGACTACACGCACATCCTCGCGCCGGCGACCCCTTACGGCAAGAACATCACGCCGCGTATTGCCGCGAAGCTCGACGTGGCGCAGATCAGCGACATCACGGCAGTGGATTCGGCCGACACGTTCGAGCGCCCGATCTATGCGGGCAATGCGATCGCAACGGTTCAATCTCAGGACCCGATCAAGGTCATCACGGTCCGCACGACGGGTTTCGACGCGGTCGCGGCCGAAGGCGGCAGCGCAACGGTCGAGAAGATCGAAGCGGCAGCCGACACGGGTCTGTCGCAATTCGTGAGCCGTGAAGTGACCAAGCTCGACCGTCCGGAGCTGACCTCGGCGAAGATCATCGTCTCGGGTGGCCGTGGTCTCGGCAATGGCGAGAACTACACCAAGGTGCTGGAGCCGCTGGCCGACAAGCTGAACGCGGCGCTGGGCGCATCGCGCGCGGCGGTCGATGCGGGCTTCGTGCCGAACGACTATCAGGTCGGGCAGACCGGCAAGATCGTCGCGCCGCAACTGTACATCGCGGTCGGCATTTCGGGCGCGATCCAGCACCTGGCCGGCATGAAGGACTCGAAGGTGATCGTGGCGATCAACAAGGACCCGGAGGCGCCGATCTTCAGCGTCGCCGATTACGGCCTGGTGGGCGACCTGTTCACGCTCGTGCCCGAACTCGTTAGTGAGCTTGGCTAAACGCCGCAGCGCCGTGTAAAAGGCGTCTGGCAACACAGGAAAGGGCGCGGGGCCATCAAGTCCAGCGCCCTTTTTTTATATCAAGACAGGAGGAGAACTGAAATGAGCTACACGGCGCCGATCAAGGACATGCTGTTCGTGATGAAGGAACTGGCCGGTCTCGAAGACATCGCGACGCTGCCGGGCTTCGAGGACGCGAACGCCGACACGGCTCAGGCCGTGCTCGAAGAGTCGGCGAAACTATGCGGCGAAGTGCTGGCGCCGCTGAACGTCGAGGGTGATCGCAATCCGAGCAGCTGGAAAGACGGCGTGGTCACCGCCACGCCGGGTTTCAAGGACGCGTTCCGCCAGTTCGGCGAAGGCGGCTGGCAAGGCGTGCAACATCCGGTGGACTACGAAGGCCAGGGCCTGCCGAAGCTGATCGCGACGCCCTGCGTCGAAATGCTCAACGCGTCGAACCTGTCGTTCGCGTTGTGTCCGTTGCTGACCGACGGCGCGATCGAAGCGCTGCTCACCGCCGGCACCGAAGCGCAAAAACAGACCTATGTGCCCAAGCTGATTGCAGGCGTTTGGACCGGCACGATGAACCTGACGGAGCCGCAGGCCGGTTCCGATCTCGCGCTGGTGCGCACGCGCGCCGAGCCGCAGGGCGATGGTTCGTTCAAGCTGTTCGGCACGAAGATTTTCATCACGTGGGGCGAGCATGATATGGCGAAAAACATCGCCCATCTCGTGCTGGCGCGCACGCCGAATGCGCCCGAGGGCGTGAAGGGCATCTCGCTCTTCATCGTGCCGAAGTTTCTCGTCAACGCAGACGGTTCGCTCGGCGAGCGCAACGACGTGCATTGCGTGTCGATCGAGCACAAGCTCGGCATCAAGGCGAGCCCGACCGCGGTGTTGCAATTCGGCGACCATGGCGGCGCGATCGGTCATCTGATCGGCGAGGAAAATCGCGGCCTCGAATACATGTTCATCATGATGAATGCGGCGCGCTTTGCGGTGGGCATGCAGGGCGTCGCCGTATCGGATCGCGCGTATCAGAAGGCGGTGGCGTACGCGAAGGATCGCGTGCAAAGCCGTCCCGTGGATGGCTCCGCGAAGCAGCCGGTGGCGATCATTCAGCATCCGGACGTGCGCCGCATGCTTGCGACGATGCGCGGTCTCACGGAAGCGTCGCGCGCGCTGGCCTATGTTGCCGCGGCTCACTGCGATATCGCGCATCGTCATCCTGACGAAGCCACGCGCTCTGAACATCAGGCGATCTTCGAATTCCTCGTGCCGATCGTGAAGGGCTGGAGCACGGAATTATCGATCGACGTCACGAGCCTCGGCGTGCAGGTGCACGGCGGCATGGGCTTCATCGAGGAAACGGGCGCCGCGCAGTATTACCGCGACGCGCGCATTTTGCCGATCTACGAAGGCACGACCGCGATTCAGGCCAACGACCTGATCGGCCGCAAGACGGTGCGCGACGGCGGCAAGGTGGCGAAGTCGCTGCTCGCCGGCATCGCTGAAACGGTCGAGGCGCTTGGTTCTCAGCAAGGCGCCGCATTCGATTCGATGAAGAAGTATCTGGCGCAGGGTCATGGCTCGTTGAGCGCGGCGGTCGATTTCGTTGTGGCGAATACGAAGGGCGATCCGAATGCCGTGTTCGCCGGCAGCGTGCCGTATCTGAAGCTCGCGGGTATCGTGCTGGGCGGCTGGCAGATGGCGCGCGCGCTGCTCGTGGCGGCTCGGAAGCGCGATGAGGATCCATCGTTCTATGGCGCCAAGATCGCTACCGCGCAGTTCTACGCGGAGCATGTGCTGCCGCTGGCGTCGGCGCTGGAAGCGTCGATCGTCAATGCGAAGGGTGGGGAGGGTGTGCTTGCGTTGTCGGAAGATCAGTTCTGACGTTGCATGATGTTGCACGCTTGAGCTAAATGGCAAACGGCGCCTTAATTGAAGGCGCCGTTTGTTTTTGTCGGACCGGTTTCGGGTAGCAAACCGGTACAACCGCTCGCGAATTGTTAAGCGTTAAACCTCAAGCATAAGCCGGCCGATGCGCACCGCCCGTCTCGCCGAGATAGCGATGAACCGACAGATCGTCCGCCTTGATTGCCGGCTGCTTGCCCGACATCACGTCGGCGAGCAATTGGCCCGAGCCGCACGACATGGTCCAGCCCAGTGTGCCGTGGCCCGTGTTCAGGAACAGGTTCGGCACGGGCGTACGGCCGACGATCGGCGTGCCGTCCGGCGTCATTGGACGCAAACCGGTCCAGAAGCTCGCCTTCGACGTATCGCCGCCGCCGGGGAACAGGTCGTTCACGCACATTTCGAGCGTTTCGCGGCGCGCTTTCCGCAACGATTTGTCGAAGCCGACAATCTCCGCCATGCCGCCGACGCGAATCCGGTTGTCGAAACGCGTGATCGCGATCTTGTAGGTTTCGTCGAGCACGGTGGAGACGGGCGCCGCCGCTTCGTTGACGATCGGCGCGGTGATCGAATAACCCTTGAGCGGATAGACCGGGATCTTCACGAGACCCGACAGGAATTGCGTTGAGTACGAACCGAGCGCGACGACGAACGAATCGGCGCGCACCAGTTCACCGCCGCACTGCACGCCCGCGATGCGGTCGCCGGCCATGGCGAGCGCGTCGATCGGCGTGTTGTAGCGGAATTTGACGCCCAGTTGCTCGGCGAGCGCGGCGAGGCGCGTGGTGAACATCTGACAGTCGCCGGTTTCGTCGCCCGGCAGACGCAGACCGCCTGTCAGCTTGTGCGATACCGCGGCGAGCGCCGGTTCGGCTTGCGCCAGTTCGGCCGGCGACAGCAGTTCGTACGGCACGTTGGCTTCCTGCAGCACGGCGATGTCTTTCGTGGCGCCGTCGAATTGCTGCTGGGTGCGGAACACCTGCAGCGTGCCGCCGGTACGCCCTTCGTACTGAACGCCGGTTTCGGCGCGCAGCGCTTGCAGGCAGTCGCGGCTGTATTCGGCGAGCCGGACCATGCGGCCCTTGTTCACCGCATAACGCGACGACGTGCAGTTCTGCAGCATCTGCCACATCCATTGCAACTGGAATTGCGTGCCGTCGAGCCGGATGGCGAGCGGCGCGTGTTTCTGGAACATCCATTTGACGGCTTTCAGCGGCACGCCCGGCGCGGCCCACGGCGACGCGTAACCCGGCGATATTTGCCCCGCATTGGCGAAACTGGTTTCGAGCGCCGGGCCTGCCTCGCGATCG
>DASPZL010000138.1:0-10793 GCA_035636295.1 Paraburkholderia sp. | reverse complement strand
CATTACGCGCGCCGAGAAACTCGAGGGCCTGCTGCTCGAAGTGCGGCCGTCGAATCATCGGGCGATCCGGCTCTACGAACGCTTCGGCTTTGCGTCGATCGGCCGGCGCAAGAACTATTATCCGGCGCGGCATCGCAGCCGGGAGGACGCCATCGTGATGCGTTACTCGTTTGCCACGGAGGGCGCAGATGGCGCTGCATGAATCGGTACTGGAAGAGTTGGGGCTTGCGCCGCTGTGGGTGCGGCGTGGGATGGCGGCGGCGCAGGAACCGGTCGCTGATGCCGGCGTCGAGCCGGGCGCCGCGGCGTTAGCGGATCAGGGCGCGCGTCGTGACGATGCGCGCATGGCGGCGCGCGAGCCGGCTTCGGTTGCGCCCGAGCAGGACGGCGGGCAGCCCGCACGCGCACAGGACGTTCAGCGGCCCGCGATGCGCGCGAGCGAGGCCCGGCCCGCTGGGTCCGGGCAAGCAGAGGCCGAGCGCCGCGCACCACCCGCCGAAATGCGTCAGCCGCAATCATCGCAGCAGCCCCGTACTTCCGAGCCGCCGCAATTCAACGCGCCGCCCGACGACGATTTCGCGTGGTTCGACGACCTCCCCACCGACGCACCTGCCGACGCCCACGCCTCCGCCGAAGCACGCCGCGAAATCCCCGAGCCGCCGGCGGTCCCCACGCTCGACTGGGACGCGCTGAGCGAGCGCGTCGCCGGCTGTCAACGCTGCCGGTTGTGCGAGAAGCGCACGAACACCGTATTCGGCGTGGGCGATCGCAACGCCGACTGGATGCTGATCGGCGAAGCCCCTGGCGAAAACGAGGACCGCCTGGGCGAGCCGTTCGTCGGCCAGGCCGGCAAGCTGCTCGACAACATGCTGCGATCGCTCATGCTCGCGCGCGACGCCAACGTCTATATCGCGAACGTGATCAAGTGCCGCCCGCCTGGCAACCGCAACCCCGAGCCCGACGAAGTCGCGCGTTGCGAGCCGTATCTGCAACGCCAGGTGGCGCTGGTCAAGCCGAAGCTGATCGTCGCGCTGGGCCGCTTTGCCGCGCAAAGTCTGCTGAAGACCGACGCGAGCATTTCTTCGCTGCGCGGCCGCGTGCATGAATACGAGGGCGTGCCGGTCATCGTCACCTATCACCCGGCGTATCTGCTGCGCAGCCTGCCCGACAAGGCGAAGGCGTGGGCCGACCTGTGCCTCGCGCGCGACACGTGGCGCGCGGCCGGCGGCGCGCCGTCGAACGCGGCAAAGTGATGACCGCGGATGGGCCGACGGCGGGCCTCGGCGCCGCGCCCGGCGCCTACGCCGCACTGCTCGACGCGTTGCGCGATCCGGCGGTGCGCGATCTCGCGTGGCTGCTGCTGAGCGCCGATTTGTTGCGTCCGCAACCGCCCGTGGGCGTGCTCGCGAGACCCTTCGACACGCCGCGGGAAGCAGCCGCCACCATCGACTGGCTGCGCGCGGTCGACGCCGCGCCGGACCCGTTGCATCGCGATCTCGCGGCGACGCGCATCACGCGTCTTGGCCGCTACGCCGAACGACTGCTCGCGTGGTTTTTGCAGCATGGACCGGCGGCGCGGCTGGTCGCGGCGAGTGTGCCGCTGCGGCGCGCGGGCGTCACGCTCGGCGAATGTGATTTCCTCGTGCAGACGCAGCAGGGCGCGCGGCTGCATTGGGAATTGGCGGTGAAGTGCTATCTGCATGCCGGCGAAGGCCGCGCGCGCCTAGCGGACTACGTCGGCCCGAGTCTCAAGGACCGCTTCGATCTGAAGCTGGCGCACGTGCTCAATCATCAGTTGCCGTTGAGCGCGCGCGAAGAGTTCGCGTCGGTCGGCCATCAGGGGCCATGGGCGCCGCGCATGTTCATCAAAGGCTGGCTGTTTTACCGGCATGGCGAAACGCCGGCCGATCCCGTCGAACTCGATCCGGCGCATGGACGCGGCTGGTGGGTGACACGCGGCGACTGGCCTGCTTTCGCGGCCGCGCATGCGCAAAGCTGGCGCGTGCTGCCGCGGCTCGAATGGCTCGCGCCGCGGCGTCATGAGCGTAACGAGACGAACGAGGCGCAGTCCGCGGGCATTGCTTTCGTCGACGCCGAATCACTCGCCGCACAAATTTCGCATCAGCATGGACCGACGATGGTCGCGGCGTTCGCCGCGGACGGCGCAGGCGCGTTGATCGAACGCTCGCGCGGTTTCATCGTGCCGGACGAGTGGCCGGAGCAGGCGCGGAACTACGCGCGGCAATAGCAATAACATCAGCAGCGGCGAGGCGCTCACGGCGCCGGTGCGCGCCGTGTCGCCTTTCGCGTTACCACCACCGATAAAAATGATGCACGGGCCCGACGCCGCTGCCGACGTCGAGCTGATTGCTCGCCTGCAACGCGCCGGTCAGATAAAGCTTGGCGTCAGCCACGGCGCTCGCCAGATCGCCGCGTTGCGGAATCAGTGCCGCGATCGCCGACGACAGCGTGCAGCCCGTGCCGTGCGTGTTCTTTACCGGCACGCGCGGACCGCCGAGCCGCAGCGTGCCGTTCTCCTCGACGAGCCAGTCGGGACTATCCACCGCGCTCAGATGACCGCCCTTCATCAGCACCGCGCGCGCGCCGAGCGCACGCAGCGCTTCGCCTTGCGCGACCATGCCGGCTTCATCGGTGGCGGGTTGCACGCCGAGCAAAGCGGCGGCTTCCGGCAGATTGGGCGTGAGCAGGTCGGCGAGCGGCAGCAGTTCGTCGCGCACCACCGCGACCGCGTCCGGCAGCAGCAACGCGTGATTGCTCTTCGAGATCATCACCGTGTCGAGCACGATGTGCTTCGGCTTGTGCCGCCGCAGCGCATCGGCGACCGCGCGCGCGATCGGGGCGTTCGCGAGCATGCCGATCTTCACGGCATCGATACGGATGTCGTCGAACACCGCGTCGAGCTGCGCGGTAATGAAACCGGGGTCCGGCGCGTGAATCGCCGTGACGCCGCGCGTGTTCTGCGCGGTGAGCGCGGTGATCACGCTCGCGCCATAGGCGCCGAGCGCCGAGAAAGCCTTCAGGTCGGCCTGGATGCCTGCGCCGCCGCCGGAATCGGAGCCGGCGATCGTCAGCACATTGGGAATCGGTTGAGTCATGGCAAAGCGGGGAAGGTGGAAGGCGCGGGCATGACGGGAGCGAGGCTCCCGCCGCGGGTCAGTGCTTGACTTCGCCGATCAGCGCGACGGAGTCGAACGCGCGCTGGTTCGCCTGGTGACGCCGCATCACGACCCACATCATCAGGCAGACGAAGGTGCCGAACAGCACGATCACCGCCGCGACCGGCACGTCGAGCCACACCAGCACCGCATACAGGCACAGCATGACGAGCACCGAGAGATTTTCGTTGAAGTTCTGCACGGCGATCGAATGGCCCGCCGACAGCAGCACGTGGCCGCGATGCTGCAGCAGCGCATTCATCGGCACGACGAAAAAGCCCGACAGGCCGCCGACGATCATCAGGAAGATATACGCGACGATCAGATAGCCCGGCACGTGCATGCGGCCGAAATACACCCCCCAATGCGCGGGGAACAGGTCGCGTGTATAGAACGCCATCAGCATCACGGCGACACCCATCATGATGCCGACCGGCAGCACCGAGAGCGACTTCTTCAACGGCACGCGCGAGGCCGCGAAGATCGCGCCGGCCGCCACGCCCACGGCCACCACCGCCTGAAGGACCGCCGCTTCCGAGAGCGACATGTTGAGCGACACCTCGGCCCACTTCAGCACGATGAATTGCAACGTCGCGCCCGCGCCCCAGAACAGCGTCGTCACGGCGAGCGAAATCTGGCCGAGCTTGTCGCGCCACAGTACGAGGAAACAGTCGGCGAAATCGGTGACGAGCTTGATCGGGCCGCGTTCCTGTTTCGGATAGCGCGCGCCGGTGTCGGGAATGCGCAGATTGAACAGCGCGGCGATCACGTAGATCGCCATGATCACCAGCATCGCTGCTTCGGCGGGCGTGTTGACGGTGGGAATGTGGTGCCTGAGGATGGGCGCCGCGATGTGCGGGCTGATCAGCGCACCGCCGAGCACGGTGCCGAGAATGATCGAGCCGACCGTGGTGCCTTCGATCCAGCCGTTCGCGGCGACCAGCCGGTCAGGCGGCAGCAGTTCGGTGAGAATGCCGTATTTGGCCGGCGAGTAGGCTGCGGCGCCGAAGCCGACAATGCCGTAGGCAAGTAACGGATGGGCGCCCACCAGCATCGTGAGGCAACCGACTACCTTGATGGTATTGGTGATGAACATCACGCGCCCTTTCGGACGGGAGTCCGCGAACGCGCCCACGAAGGCGGCCAGAACGACGTACGACAGCACAAAGAACAGCTTGAGCAGCGGCGTCATCCAGTTCGGAGCGTGAAGATCTTTCAGCAGTGCGATAGCAGCGATCAGAAGCGCATTGTCGGCCAGCGACGAAAAAAACTGCGCGGCCATGATGGTGTAAAAACCTTTTTTCATCTGATGCGATGCTGTCCTCGCTGCGGTCTGTCCGCCCCGGCCGCGTGCAAGGCGTCCAGGCTTATGCCGTTCGAAATGGGTTGTGCGCACGGCTTTATATCATGAAAATAGATGGATTCGGACTAGCAGAATCCTTGATCGCACCGCCCAGCGGCTGCCGAGCGCTGAAAACGCCCTGTAAGCCGCTGATTCGCAAGCGTCTTTACCAAAATATCCCATGCCGCGCCCCCTCTCAGCCACGATTCATACCTCCGCACTCGCCAATAATCTCGCCGTCGCCCGGCGCTACGCGCCAAAATCCAAAATCTGGGCCGTCGTGAAGGCGAACGCTTACGGGCACGGCCTCGCACGCGCTTTTCCGGGCCTGCGCGCAACCGACGGCTTTGGGTTGCTGGACCTCGAAGAAGCCGTGAAGTTGCGTGAATTGGGCTGGGCCGGCCCAATTTTGTTGCTCGAAGGCTTTTTTCGTCCGACCGATATCGATGTGATCGACCGCTACAGCCTGACCACGGCGCTGCACTCGGACGAACAGCTGCGCATGCTCGAAATGGCGCGCCTGTCCAAGCCCGTCAACATTCAGTTGAAAATGAACAGCGGCATGAACCGCCTCGGTTACACGCCGGAAAAATTCCGCGCCGCATGGGAGCGCGCTCGCGCCTGCCAGGGCGTCGGCCAGATCACGTTGATGACCCACTTCTCGGACGCCGACGGCGAACGCGGCGTCGCTCATCAGCTGGAAGTGTTCGAGCGCGGCGCGCAAGGCATTGCCGGCGCGCGCAGCCTCGCCAATTCGGCGGCCACGCTGTGGCATCCCGAGACGCACTTCGACTGGGTGCGTCCGGGCATCATCCTGTACGGCGCGTCGCCCTCGGGCGTGACGGCCGCGATCGCAGGCACCGGGCTGCAGCCGGCCATGACGCTCGCCTCGGAATTGATCGCCGTGCAAACGGTCAGCGAAGGTCAAGCGGTCGGCTACGGCTCGCTGTTCAAGGCGCGCGGACCGATGCGCATCGGCGTGGTGGCCTGCGGCTACGCGGACGGCTATCCGCGCATCGCGCCGGAAGGCACGCCGGTGATTGTCGACGGCGTGCGCACGCGGGTCGTCGGGCGCGTTTCGATGGACATGCTCACGGTCGACCTGACGCCGATCCCAACCGCCAACGTCGGCTCGCGTGTCGAGTTGTGGGGCACCTCGCTGCCGATCGACGACGTCGCGCAGGCGTGCGGCACGATCGGCTACGAGCTGATGTGCGCGGTGGCGCCGCGCGTGCCGGTGCGGGCCGAGTAGGCGAGTTCGGTACTTCGGCATTTCGGTACTGACGAGGCATGAGACGGCCGCCAATGGCGGTCTTCGTATCCCGGCTCGGTGGCCGCCCCGGTTGCCGACCCGACCCGCTGAGCCCTCCTCACCGAACCAACCAATCCTAAGAACAGCAACACAGGCAATCGCGCGTGGCTAAACAGAAGACGTTGTATATCTGTAGTGAATGCGGCGGGCAATCGCCGAAATGGGCCGGCCAGTGCCCGTCATGCAATGCATGGAACACGCTGGTGGAGTCGGTGGCGGAAGCGCCGTCCACGCACCGTTTCCAGTCGCTCGCGAAGAGCGCGCCGGTGCGGCGTCTTGCCGACATCGACGCGTCCGACGTGCCGCGCTTTTCCACTGGCGTGAGCGAGTTCGACCGCGTGCTGGGCGGCGGTCTGGTGCCGGGCGGCGTGGTGCTGATCGGCGGCGATCCGGGCATCGGCAAATCGACGCTGCTGCTGCAATCGCTTGCGGAGATCGCGGCGGACAAACGCGCGCTCTATATCAGCGGCGAAGAATCGGCCGCGCAGATCGCGCTGCGCGCGCAGCGGCTTTCCTTGCTGGAGCCGGGCTCGAAGGCGAGCGAACTGCAACTGCTCGCGGAAATTCAGCTCGAAAAAATCCAGGCGACGATCGCTGAACAGCGGCCCGACGTCGCGGTGATCGACTCGATCCAGACCGTCTATTCCGACGCGCTGACCTCCGCGCCCGGCTCGGTCGCGCAGGTTCGGGAATGCGCGGCGCAGTTGACGCGTATCGCCAAGCAGTCGGGCACCACCATCATCATGGTCGGCCACGTGACGAAGGAAGGCGCGTTGGCGGGGCCACGCGTGCTCGAGCATATCGTCGACACGGTGTTGTACTTCGAGGGCGACACGCATTCGTCGTACCGCCTGGTGCGCGCGATCAAGAACCGCTTCGGCGCGGTCAACGAACTCGGCGTGTTCGCAATGACCGAGCGCGGTTTGCGCGGCGTCGCCAATCCGTCGGCGCTGTTCCTGTCGCAGCACGAGCAATCGGTGCCGGGTTCGTGCGTGCTGGTGACGCAAGAGGGCACGCGGCCGCTGCTGGTCGAGGTGCAGGCGCTGGTGGATTCGGCCAACGCGCCGAATCCGCGGCGGCTCGCGGTGGGCCTCGAGCAGAACCGGCTCGCGATGCTGCTGGCCGTTCTGCATCGGCACGCCGGCATTGCCTGTTTCGATCAGGACGTGTTCCTCAACGCGGTGGGTGGCGTGAAGATCACCGAGCCCGCCGCCGACCTGGCCGTGCTGCTCGCGATCCATTCGTCGATGCGCAACAAGCCGCTGCCCAAGGGGCTGGTCGTATTCGGGGAAGTGGGCCTTGCCGGCGAGATCCGGCCATCGCCGCGCGGTCAGGAGCGTCTGAAGGAAGCCGCGAAACTGGGCTTCTCCGTCGCGGTGATTCCGAAGGCGAATGCGCCGAAGCAGCCGATAGAAGGCTTACAGGTTGTTGCGGTCGAGCGGATCGAACAGGCTATCGACCGGGTCCGCACGCTTGAATAGATGGGACGTCGGCGTGCGTGCGCGCCGGCCGTTTGGTAATGCGCGGTAAATATCTCCATATTGGCTGTAACCCATCGGACATTCCTTTTTCCTAAGCTGCGGGGATATTGCATCCCTTCTGATGCCTGAAAAAGGATCGCGCCTTGAAACAGTCCTATGAAACCGTGGCCGAGCGGCCGATGCAGGTGCGCGGCTGCCGCGTCTCCGCGCCTATTCGCCAGCCTTGGGGCGGCGCTTGCCGGATTGTCGAATGGATCGATACGACGGGGCAGATTTCACGGCGGGTGGTCGCTGAGCACGCAACGGCCGACGAGGTGCGCGCCACGATCAACTGTCACGTGGAGGGCCGCAAGCATCTGCTGTACGACGATGAAAAGACGCCGCGTCAGACCTTGCCGCGGCAGACGGCGGCACGGCGTTGATGGTTGGGGCGGCAGGGGCGTTCAACCGATAAGCCGATCGTCGTCTTCCGCTTCGTTTGCGCCGCCGCTCGCCGTCGGGAAGGCTTGCGGATTGAACAGCGGGTGCCGCGCGGCTTCCGCCGGCGTCAGCACCGGCGAGACGCAGCAGTCGAGCGGTTCCAGCAACACAACCCATTCCTCCAACGCACGCTTGCCGATCACTTCGGCGAGTTCCTGCGTGAGCGCGGCGGCGTCCGGGCCGCCGATCGCCTGGCCGAGGCTCCAGTGGCGCGTCGCCCATTCGGGCCGGTCGAGCGCCATGCACAGCGTTTCCCAGAACTTGAGTTCGAGCGCGCCGACCGCGAGCCAGCGGTTATCGAGCGTGCGGTACAGGTTATAGCAGGGCACGCCCCCGTTCAGCAGACCGGCGCCCGCAGCCGGCGCGGCACCTTCATTGGCGAGCCCGACCTGCGCGACGACGTTGTGCGCATGCGTGACGTGCGTCATCGATACGTCGACGAAGCGGCCTTCGCCGCCGCGCGACACGTGCCATAACGCGGCGAGAATCTGCGTGACCGCGCTCAACGCGCCGCCGAGCAGATCCGCGATCTGGAAATTCGGCAGGATCGGCGTGCCGTCGCGGCTCGCCAACTGATCGAGCACGCCCGCATAGCCGATGTAGTTCAGATCGTGGCCGGGGTGCTCGACAAACGGACCGTTCGCGCCGTACCCGCTGATCGCGCAGTAGACAAGCCGGGGATTGGCCGCGCGCAGTGTTTCGTAGCCAACGCCGAGGCGTTCCATCACGCCGGGCCGAAAACTCTCGATCAGCACGTCGGCTTCGGCGGCGAGCGCGCGCAACACGTTGCGTCCCGCTTCCGATTTGAGGTCCAGGCGTGTTTCGCGCTTGCCGCGATTCACCAGCCGGTAAAACGCGCCGGGCCGTCCGGCCACGCGGTCGCTCGACGACTGCATCATCGCGCGGGTAGGATCTCCCGCGCCGGGCGCTTCGATCTTCAGCACGTCGGCGCCGAGTTCGGCAAGCCGCAACCCGGCGACCGGACCCGGCAACAGGCGCGTCAGGTCGAGCACGCGCAACCCTTGCAGCGCGGGCGGCGCCGGCATGGACGATGCCCCGGATGATGTCGCAGATGACAAAGCCAACCTCCCATCAATGCCGGTGCGGACCGCAAACAGCGTGCCGCTATCCGATCTGTTCGAGTTCCTCGTGAATCTCGAGCCATTCGGCTTCGAGCACTTCGAGGCGCGCGTTCACATCCGCCTGACGGCGGATCGCCTCCGTCAATTTGCTTTTCTGCTCGGGCTCATAACTCGCGGGATCGACGACGAACGTATCGAGCGTCGCCTTCTCCGCGTTGAGCGCGTCCATTTCCTTTTCGATCTTCGTGATGCGGCTTTGCAGCGGCTTTTTCAGATGCGCGAGCTTCTGGCGCGTTTCCGCTTCGAGGCGGCGCTGCTCCTTGCGGTTCACGCCGTTGTCCGCGCCGCTGTCCGCACCGTTCGGCGCCGTGCCCGCCTTGAGCGCCGCGCGCTGTTCGGCGGCATGTTGCAGCAGCCAGTCGCGGTAATCGTCGAGATCGCCGTCGAATTCCTGCAGGCGGTGCTTCGCGACCAGCATGAATTGATCGGTGGTGGCGCGCAGCAGATGCCGGTCGTGCGACACCAGAATCAACGTGCCTTCGAACTGCGCGAGCGCCATGGTGAGCGCGTGGCGCGTTTCGAGATCCAGGTGGTTGGTCGGCTCGTCGAGCAGCAGCAGGTTCGGCTTTTGCCAGATGATCAGCGCCAGCGCGAGACGCGCCTTTTCGCCGCCGGAGAAAGGCGCGATCTTCGAGGTCGCCATTTCGCCGGAAAAGTTGAAGCTGCCGAGGAAATCGCGCAATTCCTGTTCGCGTGTATCGGGCGCGAGGCGTGCGAGGTGCTGCAACGGCGTGTCGTCCGGGCGCAGCGTTTCGAGCTGATGCTGCGCGAAGTAGCCGATGCGCAGCCCCTTGCCTTCGCGCACATGGCCGCCGAGCGCTTCGAGCGTGCCGGCGAGCGTCTTGATCAACGTCGATTTGCCTTGGCCGTTCGCGCCGAGCAGGCCGATGCGCTGGCCGTTCTGGATCGACAGCATCACATGATCGACGATCGGAATCTCGACCCCGTCGCTGCCTTCCGTGCGATAGCCGCAGCGCACGTCTTCCATCACCATCATCGGATTCGGCGCGGAATCGGGCGTGCGGAATTCGAACGTGAACGGCGAGGACGCATGCGCGGGCGCGATCAGCTCCATCTTTTCCAGCGCCTTCACGCGGCTTTGCGCCTGGCGCGCCTTGGTCGCCTGCGCCTTGAAGCGGTTGATGTAGCTCTGCAGATGCTCGACCGTGCGCTGCTGCTTTTCATACGCGCTCTGCTGCAAAGCGATCTGCTGCGCGCGCAGCACTTCGAATTGCGAGTAATTGCCGCCGTAGCGCTTGATCTGCTGATGCTCCAGATGCAGCGTGACGTTGCAGACCGAATCGAGAAACTCGCGGTCGTGCGAGATCACGATGAGCGTGCCGGGATAACGGTGCAGCCAGTCTTCGAGCCAGATGATCGCGTCGAGATCCAGGTGGTTGGTCGGTTCGTCGAGCAGCAGCAGGTCAGAACGGCACATTAGCGCTTGCGCCAGATTCAGCCGCATGCGCCAGCCGCCCGAGAAGCTGCTGACCGGCTCGCGAGTCTGTTCGAGCGTGAAGCCAAGGCCGAGCAGCAAGGCTTCGGCGCGCGCGGGCGCGGTATAGCCGTCGGCGTCCGCGAACGCGGCGTGCGCTTCGCCTTCGGCGGCCCCGTCATGCGCGGCCGACGCTTCGGCGATACACGTTTCGATCACGCGCAACGCGGCGTCGCCGTCGAGCGTGTAGGCGAGGGCGGTTTTGTCGGCGGCGGGCGTTTCCTGCGCGACGTGGGCGATCTGCCAGGTCGGCGGGATCGAGAAATCGCCGCCGTCCGCGTGCAGTTCGCCGAGCAGCACGGCAAACAGCGTCGACTTGCCCGCGCCGTTCGCCCCCACCAGACCGGCTTTTTCGCCGGGATTGA